>DATEDR010000387.1:0-2316 GCA_035281605.1 Sphingobium sp. | reverse complement strand
CGTTATCTGCTGGTCGGGCACCGTGGCTGTGTTCAGCCATGAGCTCGACTGGCTCGCGGACGAACGCCTGCGTGCGCCGACGGCGAACCAGATGGCGTGGCAGGAGATCGAGGAACAGGTCGAGGCGGCAAAGCCCGGCTGGCATATCCTTGCCATCAACGCGCCGCTCCACCCCGGCTTCGCTGCCGAAGTGTGGATCGCCGATCGCGACGAGATCTGGCACCGCGTCTGGGCCGATCCCGCCTCCGGAGAGGTGCTGGGCACCACCAGCTATTTCAATGTCCAGCGCTTCTTCCGCAGCTTTCACATGTCGCTGTTCATCGGCGGCTGGCGGATATGGGGCATACCCTTCGGATATTGGCTGGTTGGGCTTGCCGCCTTTGTCCTGGCGGCGTCGCTCATAACCAGCCTGATTTTCTATCGCCGCTTCTGGCGCGGCTTTTTCAAGCTCGAATGGCGCAGGGGCAGGAAGATATTTTGGAGCGACCTGCACAAGCTTACAGGTCTTTGGAGCCTCTGGTTCATCGCGCTCATCGCGGCTACCGGAATGTGGTATCTCGTGGAATGGAAGGTGACATCCGAAGCGCCAGTGCCCGATCCACCAGCGGCGGAGGGCAGTGTCCAGCAAACGCTCCCGGTAGCGGCGTTGGTCGCCCGCGCGGAACAAGCCTATCCCGCACTGGAAATTCGCACGGTCGTGCTTGACCAGATGAGCAGCGGTCTTTTTGAAGTGCATGGCCAGGATGGCGCCTGGCTGGTGCGGGACCGGGGCGCGCGAGTTTGGCTTGATGCGCGCAACGGCTCAACTATCGCCATTCGCCGGGCCGCACAAATGCGTCCGCTCCACCGCTGGATCGATACTGCCGATCCGCTCCATTTCGGTAACTTCGCAGGGATCTGGAGCAAGATCCTCTGGTTCCTTTTCGGCATTGGCCTGTCGGGGATATGCCTCACAGGGGTCTACCTTCAGGCGAAGCGACAGCAGCGCCATAGTACAGCCACGCGCCGTGGCCCAATCGTTGCGGCCTATGCCGCCACCGCGTCTGTCCTGCTTGCGTCCGTACCGTTCGCCTATGGAGAAATGCTGCGCTGGGGTGTCGGAGGAGAACTGCCGGGAATGCCACTGGTTGTGGTGGCTGTCATCAGCCTGTGGCTTTTCCTGACCTTGACCGCGCTCACCCTTTGGGTGCGAGCTGTGCGCTAGAACGCCCGCTTCGGCAAACCATTCTTGCTAATACGACTAATTATTATTAGTGGCGACCCCAAAGGGGTTCGCATGAACAGATTCATCCGCATTTGCCACATCTCCACCGCATTGGGATTGTTGACCGTACCGTCTACCGTGAGGGCTGCAGACACTGATGACGCGGCGCCGGAGATCATCGTCACCGGCCGGGCCGAGACGCTCTACCGGGTGGAATCGACCTCGGTCGCGCGTGGTGGCAGCGATCCGCGGGACATCCCGCAGTCCGTCACGGTCATCAACGAGTCGCTGATTGACGATCAGGGCGCGCGCGACGCGACAGACCTCTATCGCAACATCGCCGGCGTCACGACCTTCAGCTATTCGGGTGTCACCTTTCGCGGCTTCCGGCAGGATCGGGTCTTCTATGACAACCTGCGCGGCGATCCGTTCATTTCCTTCGCCGTCCCCAAGCTGTTCAACATCCAGCGGGTCGAGGTGCTCAAAGGGCCTTCGGGCATGCTCTATGGTCCCGGCGAACCCGGCGGCCTTATCAACTATGTCACCAAGACACCGACGGAGGATCTGGAGGCACAGGCTAACCTGACGCTCGGCAACTATGACCGCTACGGCGCATCGGGCGAGATTTCGGGGCCGATCACGGGCAATGGCGTGCTGCTTGGCCGGGCTGGCGCCTTCTACGAGCAGATGGACCCGTTCCGCTACAACACGCGCGACAAGTCACTGATCCTCGATGGCGGCCTGACTGCAAGGCTCGGCGAGGATGCCCGCATCATCGGCCAGATCACCCATTTTGAGCAAAAGCAGCGCGGCGCGCGGCTGCGCGGCGTGCCGACCGATAACGACGGCAATTTCCTCGCCAGCCGCCGCTGGAACAGCAACGAGAAAAGCGATTTCCTCAACCTCAATGCCACCGTTTACCAGGCGCGGTTTCAAGCCGATCCGGCCGAGGGGATCGCCGTTGAGCTCGCGACCCGCTATCTCCGGGCGCGCGAACGGCAGCAATATCACGAGGCGCAGGGCCTCCTCGACACTGACGCCGACGGCGTGGTTGATACCAGCCGTCGCGAACTGCGCGACCAGGAGCGGATCACCAAAGGGCTGACCTTCTC
>DATEDR010000386.1:0-13566 GCA_035281605.1 Sphingobium sp. | reverse complement strand
GGCATCCGGTAGCATGGATCCGTCCCGTCGCCGATGCTGATCGCATCATCCCGATCGCGATCGGCACCGACCACGGCGTCAACCTGGCGCGCAATGCCTATCTCGCGGCCAAGATGCTGACGGGCGTGCGTCCGGCGGTCGGGCTTCGCGCGATGGCCAGGTTCACCGGCATCGTTGGAGCAGTTGATCGCGTTGGCGCGACAGTGAGGCCTTCCAGATGATCGGCAGCACGCACGCATCAAACTCCAGACATTCCCAGGCGGAAGCCACCCGACCACCTGTCCATCAATCTCGCAATTTCGGATCATTGATCCAAATTTGCGAGGTTATTTCCCACATCCGACCATCCTTGAAAATGCCGCGCATGGCGGGCCGGCATCTTCGCCTTCTCATTCCAAGAGGAAGCCCGCCATGCCTTCGCTCCGTCCTCGTTGTGCGCTGATCGCGCTCGGCCTGCTCGCCACCTGCGGCACGACCGCGCCTGCATACGCCCAGGGCTGGGCGGAAAGCTGGTTCGACAATGTGACCTATACCTCGCCCGGCTCCTTCGAGGACCAGACGCGCGGCTATGTGACCGCAGGCGGCATGTCCGGGCGCGTCGACGTCCATGACGATTATCTGATGTCGCTCACCCTCCCCAAGGTGAAGGCCGGCTGTGGCGGCATCGACATGTTTCTGGGCGGCATGTCGTTTCTGGACCCGGATTATCTGGTCCAGAAACTGGAAAGCATTCTCCAGGCGGCACCGGCGGTCGCGTTCCAATATCTGCTCGAAACCCTCGACGAGAAAATGGGGAATATCATCTCGAAGATGGAGGCGGCGACCAATTATCTGAACTCCATCCAGGTCAATGACTGCCGTCTTGCCAATCGTATGGTCCAGATTGCCAAGGGCGACGACAATATGTCCGGCATCATCGAGGAGATGACCGGCTATAAATCCGTGAAAGAAGGTTTTGCCAAAAGCTACCAGCAGAGCCGCGAGAAGATTCAGGCCAACCAGAATAATCCGACCGAGGATCTGAAGGACGCGCTGGCCAACTGCCCGGCCGAGGTGACCGACATCTTCCGTACCGGCTCCCTGCTCTCCCATGCCGCGACGCGCGTGGGTGCGGGCGACTGGGCCTCGGTGATGCGGGCGCGCGTGGGCGACGTCTATATGCGCTGGGACGCGACCGACAAGGTGCCGATCTTTTCGGCCATTCCCGCCTGCCCGCATCAGGACAGCGACAGTCCGCAGGATTTTCTCGCCGGCAAGGTCCAGAGCCGTTCGCTCAACATTCCGCCGTCCGCCGCGGACTGCGCCCCGGACGGCGGCAAGGGGGCATTGGAGCTTGCTCGGACACGGATGCAGTCGATCGCCACCAAGATCCGCACGCGCGCCGTGCTGACGGCTGAGGAGCGGCAGTTTGTCGCCAATGTCCGCACGCTCCCGGTCTATCGCATGCTGGAATGGGGGGTGCGCCAAGGCGTGCCCGATTCCGTGATCGCCGACACCGATGAGCTGGTGGCGCTGACGCTCGCCTATCAGATGCTCAATGATCTGACCCGGTCGATCGACTTTGCCGTCTCCAACGCCGAACGGGGCGCCAGCGCCGCCGGCGCGGCTGATGCCGGCAACGCCAATATCTGCCAGACCCGCATTCTTTCCAAGGGCATCGAGCAACTGAGGGATCTGCGCGAGGAGGTGCTGCGTCAGCGCGCCCAGATGCGGCAGAGCTACATGGCCGCGCTCAATCAGGCCAACCTCTCGGCCAATTATGCCGGGCTGCTGCGCACGCGGGATCGCGATGCGCGCGACACCGCCGGCACCGCTTCGAACAACAATCGATGAACCTTTTGGAGGCACCGCCCATGCGCCGCCTGTTTCGCTCGGCCCTCGCCCTGCCGTTTGCTCTGGCGGCAACGCCAGCACTGGCTCTGGAGTCCAGTTTCCATACCTATGACGGCTTTGCCGAAACGGTCGATGCGTTTCGCCTCGTGTCGATGATCTTCGGCGATCCGCGCTATGAAACGCTGGTGCTGATCTGCGCGGTCGTGGGGATCGCGCTCGGCGTCGTGATCGCCTCGTTCCGCGGTCAGGGCATGGGGCTGGTTGCCTTCGGGTTCCAGATGCTGATCGGCATTGGGCTGTTCGTCGGCCTGGTCGCGACCACCGGCACGGTCCATGTCTATGACCGGGTCCGCAATGCCTATCAGCCGGTCGGCGATGTTCCCAATCTCATCGTGCTGGTGGCGGGCGTCACCAACCTCATGGAGCGGGCGCTCGCCGAGACGATCGACGACAACACCACCGATCCCAATGCCAAGCTGGAATTTGGCGCGGGTGGCCATGCCTTCGACCTTTTCCTGAACGCAGTCTCGCCGCGCGGCCCCATGACCGACATCTTCCTCGACGCAACGCTCAAGGATTATGTCCGGCAATGCTATCCGGTCGCCCGCGTCTCGCCAGCCTATGGCGTCGACGATGATCAGCTTTTCCGAGGCACGACGGACCTTCCCGCCTCCTTTGCCGCCATGGCCGGACCCGCGACCTTCAGCACCGTCTTCAGCTCGGCCGACAAGGGCGGCACGACCATGAGCTGCCAGGAGGCCTGGGATCATATCCAGTCCCGTCTCAGCGACCCAACCCTGTTCGACAACTATGCCCGTCAGGTCTGCCAGAGCAGCGGCTATGATGTTGGAGATGCCAACCAACTGACGCGGTGCCGGACCCGCCTTGGACAGCTTGGCGACGGGATGATGGGAACGCCGCTTACCCTTCAGGCTTTCTTCTCCGATGTGCTGCTGGGCAGCAGCGTTGGTGATGTGCTGTTCGAGGATAGTCCAGCGACAGCGGCGCGGGTGATGGCGAACCGGGCGGTGGTATCGAGTGGACTCTCCACCATGTCGGTGGCCAATCAATGGATGCCGACGATCCGCGCCACCGTGTTCGGGATCATGCTGTTCATGATGCCGATCGCCCTGCTGTTCATCCTGACGCCGATCAATCTGCGTGTCGCGAGCTTCGCGCTCGGCCTGTTCGTGTTCGTGGCGCTCTGGGGCGTTATCGATGCCGGCATATACCAGTTGACTCTCGGCCGGGCGATGGCGGCGCTGGCAGAGATGCGATCCAATCATGTGGCCGCCAATGCGTGGATGCTGGCGCCATCGGCGGCGTTGAAGGCCCTTGCGATCTTTGGGTCGTTTCGGACAGCGGCCGCTGGGCTGGCTGGCGCGTTCGTGTTCACCGTGTTCCGCTTCTCCGGCAATGTGTTCTCTTCCTTCACCGGCGGCGCGCTTCAGGCCCAAGGCCAGGGCACTGCGGCGGCGACGCCCCTGATGACGCGGGAAGGATTCGCCTCCGCGCTCGAAGCCCAGGCATCAGCCTCCGGCACGATGGCGCGCAGGGGCATGGCGTCGAACTTTGGGGATTTTGGGGATCGCACGACCTTCAGCAGCGATCGGGCTTTCGGCGCGGCCGAAACCGTGCTGGGCGAACATGGCGGTGGGCTCGCTGGCAGCAGCGCCTTTGCGCTGGGTGGCATCGACGCCGCGCGGGAACTGGGCGGCATCTCCCCTGCTCTTGCCGGGCGCGATCTCAACAATCCGGCAACAGCCCAGGCGGTCCGGGCTAATGCGACGACGGGCGCCATCCATAATTTTGCCGAGAAGGATGCGTTGCGGGCACTCGGCACGACCTATTTTGGTGAGGGGCAATCGGGCGAACGGGCTTTTGCGGCATTCGCTCAGAATATGGTGCAATGGAAGGCGTTCGGTGACCAGCGCGCCTATGACATGATGCTGTCTGGCACGCAGCGGCATTTTGAACGCAGCGGCTATGACGCCAGGGACGCGGCGCTCAAGGCGTCGACGCTCATCGGTCAGGCTTCGGCTGATCCGACCTTCGCCAAGATCACCGCCAACGCCTTCGATCAGGAGCAGATGTTGCGCAACGATCTCACCGGTGCCCAGGTGCAGGTCGGCGCCATGGCGGGCCGCCGTGATTATGCCGGCGATCATGTGGCGGCGACCGAGCGGGGCAATGTCGCTACGGAGCAGGCCTGGCGCACCGGCAATAATGCCGGTCACCGCAGTGCCGCCTCGATGCTTGGTCTTTCGCTCGATGAAACCAGCCGCCGCATCGCGTTCATCAATGCCCTGTCGGGCGAAGCGCGCTCCTCGGCCATTACCCAACTCTCCCGCGCGACCGGTCGGAATGAGGCCCAGGTCATGAAAGCGCTCGAAAGCTATAATGCGGCGACCCAGGTCGGGACCGCCGATGGTACGACGGCCGAAGCGGCGCGCGAGGGTACCAGCGTCTATGGTCGCACCCACGAGGCCGCCGGCTATGATTTTGCCGACCGGTCGGGCAAGCTCGACGCCCAGCGCGAGGTCGGTCCGGATGGAACGCGAACGGCGGCCAGGATCGGTGAGCAGCGGCGGGAAGCTGAGAATTTCGGATTTGCCGAAGGCGCTGCGGCCGCCGGCGCAACCGTCCGGGAAGCGGCGCGCCTCGACAGCTTCATTCAGGCCTTGAGCCGCACGGCGGGCAATCAGGTCGATATGAACGAAGGCGGCACTGAGGGTGTTGCCGATAGGGGGCGCAATGAGCGGATGACCCGGATCGTCGATAATGAACGCCTGACGCGGATGCAGGCCTTGCTCCGTGAGAATGGCATAGGCCTCTCGAGGCGCCAGATCGCGATGGACCAGAACGGTGACCTCAACCTCAATTTGACGCCCGACGCAGCGGCGCAGATGTGGAGATCCGGGCTGATCAATGAAAACCAGCTGGGCGCGATTGCCGGTGGCGGACGCGCGCGGTTCAGCTTTGCCCATAATGATCTGCTGGTGTCGAGCAGCACCGGGTTCAGCCGGTCGGCACGGTCTGACACCAGCACGCGGTTCGAAGCGGGCAAGCAGGCGGGGCCGGATACGGTCGAGCATCTTCTGGGCGGTGGCGCAGAGGGTCATGCCATGATGGCCAATTGGCTCAAGGGCGGCTTCGAAATGGATCGGAAGGGCAACTGGCGTCTGAAACCGCAGGTGGCTGATACGCTCCAACGGGACGTCCAGGCGATCATGATGCAAACAGGATGGACACGATCGCTATCCCGAAGCGCGAGTCATCAGATTTCGAACAGATCTTCCGTAGGAGTCCAAATCGGCGGATCAACAGAAAGTACGGGAAAAGCAGGTCAAAGCACGGGAAGGTCGCGGGGGAGTTTTGGAGGTCAAGCTGGATTTGAAAGCGCGGATGTTAGCATGGGAGAAACGGGCGCGAGATCGAGTATCGACATCGTCAACCACGACGTGCGTTCAGCAATTTCTTCCGCTGAACGCGCAGCGAGCCGGTCGGTATCTCCAGAACAGGCATTCACCAATGAGCTACGGCAGCAAATCTTAGGGACGGAAGGGCTACGCAATCGCTATCTTCGAGAATCGGACGCGGGCCGGGGAACAGCGGACATAACCGCCCCTCTAACCTCCATGGAGCAAAAGAGCATCCTGCAAAGCGGTCGATTTAATGGCGATCGCAGCCAGGGTTGGGACGATGGCGATCCAGAGTTCAAAACGCGCTAATCGATACCCCATAGCCTCCGGTTTCGGGAAGCTTCGCTCATCGGATTGGCTGGATGTCCATAATAGCTTGAATTTGCGGGGTCCGTTGGGTCCATCCGTCGAAACAAAGCCATGTCGCGGCAAAAATCATCATGCTGACTCCAGGTGAGACCCTCTCCATTCCCCGCCATGAAGTGATAGCTGAACCATGTCCTGAAAAAGCCGGCCCCCAATACCGGTACGATCACAAACGGATGAAGCAGCGCGGCGACCGGCACGACAATGGCGCCTGGAAGCAGATAGCCGGGCACCGCAAGGATTACGGCCCAGAATATCGCCGCTGATCCCCACCAGAATTTGGCGTACCACGGATGCCAAAACCAATCCCTCGGTTGGGGTGGCAAGTTTCCTGGATGACCATTTTCCGCGTTCGAATGGGGCGCATTCTGCTCTGCCATAGGTTCCTCGCTTCGCCACCACGATAGCATGTCAAGTCATTCAGATCACACACTATCGTTCCCAAATTGGTGCCAATTCACTCCCCCTTCCTCCTGCCAACCTTCCAGCCCCGGGCGGCTGGCAACCCGTTTCCGAAGACAGAGCGTGACGCAGCGATCTCGCCCTTGTCCGGCCAGATTCGATTGGGCCTTGGCCCGTGTCATTGCCGCGTGTGCCGCGCGCTTCTATGAAAGAGACTGCTTTCATAATTTATTCGAGACGAGGGGATCATGCCGACACTCCGCTTCCCGCTTTTGCAGGAGGATAATGACCGGACCGCCTTGATCGATGGTGAGCGGCGCGTCACCTATGGCACGCTCAAAGGCCTTGCGGACCGCTTCGCAACCGGATTGCTGGAGGACAAAGTAGATC
This sequence comes from Sphingobium sp., assembly GCA_035281605.1. Classification (GTDB taxonomy): domain Bacteria; phylum Pseudomonadota; class Alphaproteobacteria; order Sphingomonadales; family Sphingomonadaceae; genus Sphingobium. The sequence goes on along the minus strand of DATEDR010000386.1, from coordinate 7,153 downwards.
TGGAGGAAGAGCGGATCGCTTTCTTCATGCCCGCCAGCACCGACTATGTGGCTGTGATGCACGGCGTCTGGCGCGCGGGTGGGATCGCCGTTCCCTTGAATGTCGCCGCGACCGTTGCCGAACTGGATCATTATCTTCGCTGCGCGCGGGTAACCCGGTTGATCGCCCAATGCGAGCATCACGCCATGCTGGGCGAATTGTGCGCGAAACTGGACATCCGTCTATTGCAACCGGTTGAGCTCATGGCCGGTGAAGCAGGCGTGCTGCCGGATATTGCTGACAGCCGGCGCGCGATGATGGTCTTCACAAGCGGCACCACCAGCAAGCCCAAGGGCGTGGTGACAACCCACGGCAATATCCTGGCGCAGATTACCGTGCTTCTGGACGCCTGGGGCTGGTCGGACCGCGACAATATTCCCCTGTTCCTGCCGCTGCATCATGTTCATGGCATCATCAACGTGCTGAGCTGCGCCCTATGGGCGGGCGGTACGGTGCATCTCTTCCCTCGGTTCCACGCGCCCGCCGTCGCCGACCATGTCGCGGCGGGCGATTATTCGGTCTTCATGGCTGTGCCTACCATCTATGTGAAGCTGCTCGACCATCTCGACAGCCTGGAAGAGGGTGAGGCGAAAAGGGTCTGCGACGGCTTTGCCGCCATGCGCCTCAACGTGTCCGGATCAGCGGCTTGTCCGGTACCGCTGTTCGAGCAGTGGCGGGCGCGCACCGGCCAGGTGCTGCTCGAACGCTACGGCATGACCGAGATCGGTATGGCCCTGTCCAACCCCCTTCATGGCGAACGGCGGGCGGGGCATGTCGGCCAGCCCTTGCCGGGAGTCGAGGTGCTTCTCCATGGCGAGGATGAGCAACCCATCACCGAAGAGGGGCAACCGGGCGAGATCCGCATCAAAGGACCCAATGTCTTCCTCGAATATTGGGACAATGAACAGTCCACGCGGGAGAGCTTCCGCGACGGCTGGTTCTGCACCGGCGACGTGGCGGTAATCGAACAGGGCTATTACCGGATCATGGGGCGGACCTCGATCGATATCATCAAGTCGGGCGGCTATAAATTGTCGGCGCTTGAAATCGAGGCGGTGTTGCTCGCCCATACCGCCGTTGCCGAGGTCGCCGTTATCGGGACCGAGGATGCGACCTGGGGCGAAGTCGTGGCAGCCTTCATAGTGCCACGGCCGGGTCACAAAGCGGACGCCGAGGAGATCATCGGCTGGTCCACGGGGCAATTGTCCGCCTACAAAATTCCGCGATTCATCCATTTCGTCGACAGCCTACCCCGCAACGCCATGGGCAAGGTGACCAAGCCGGACCTGAAAGCGCTGCTCAGCGCCGCTTCAGCGCGAGCTTCCTGGAATGGGCCGACTTCTTGATGGAGGCGATTGTGGCACCGTGCGGCGGGGCCAGTCTTCGGCAAAGGCTGGGACTTTGCGCTCGGTCCGCTTCAGAGCACATAGCCCAAGAAAGCTGACGCTCCCGATATACAGATTGCCGTCAGTGCTTTGGCTGCAATGCGCCCCATTTTCGGTCATTCGAGCCACTGCGATCCGATCCCGAAAGCTGACGGAGCCGCTTAGCCACGGATGTCGCTTCAAGAGGGTCACGGGCGCCCTGCGCAATGAGCAATGAGCGGGGGCCCCTGAAACGTGGATGATGATGCTCTAGTCAGTCGCTCGAGCCGCAGTCATCGGTTCCCGCAACTCGACAGAAGACTGCGCAAGGTCATCGTCGGTTACCATTGATCGCCCTGAACCCTGGTCAGTAGCTGCCGGATCTTTTGGAGCTAGATGCGCGGGAGAAGGATTTCCGCAGGCGCGGCAAACTTGATGCCGTGGCGCTGTTAGTCGCGTCCCTTCAATCCGATCAGGAAATGCTCGGCAGCGCTGTCCGCATCCACGCCATCCGCAACCATCGCTTCGGCAATGACCTGAAGGCGATCGACATCGAGCAGTTCAGAGAGGCTCGCCCGATTCACGGTATAGGTCCGCTGGCTCACCATGTCGCCAAAGGAGAAGGATGTTCCTTCGCCCGTGAAGGTGCGCATCAGCCAGGGTGCGAAGCCCGGTTCGTCGAAATGCTCCGAGATCCAGTCGTGCACGGTCTCGACGCTCGTCAGCCGCGCCCATGCCCACAACATACCGGCCGCGTCGTCGAACTCCTGCAAGGCGCCCGATTGCGCATCGCTCGCGAGCCTTGCGGCAAGTCGCTGTTCGAGATCGACGACCGCCTCGAGCGACAGGCCGCGCTCATCCTCCAGCTTCGCCTCCTTGTCTCCGGCCCGGCCATGTTCAACACTCATCGAAGTGACCATATAGGTCGCGAAGTTGAGCGAAGGGCCATCGATCGCCTCCCCCAGCAAAGCCGCCCGCTGATCGGGGCTGAGCTTCTCAAGCACCGGCTCGATCGCGAAAGAGATTGCCCAGCGCACCGGCAGATCCTCGGGCGTGCGCCAACCATCAACGGGATTGAAGAACAGGTCGGCCGCCGCCAGCAGCGCGCGCGCCGTCCGCTTGGCTTGTGATTCAGGCACATCCCCTGCCTGCGCCATCAGGGTGTTGAGCAGAACACTCGCGCGAGTGCCGCCGGTCCGGCGCTCGGCGGCGACATAGGTCTTGATCATGTCCCGCGTCTTCCCAGGATCGTCATATGTCGCGCGCAGGGCGTCGAGTTCCGCACTCGCGATGATGCCGTCACCCAGGCCGAGGTTGAAATAGACCGGGAACCGCCGCTTGGACGAGGCTCGGCGATCCCGCTCGATCTTGCGCCAGTCACCGCCGTGCCACGTATTTGCGAAAATGGCGTCGAGTCTGGGGAACACATAGGGCAGCGCGCGCTTGACGCGCGCCCGGCGGCTTCCGTCGACCGTCGCCAGCAACTGGTCGCCGAATGCCTGCCGGTCTTCCTGCCGCCCTTGCTGAGGCTCGGCACCGGTCAACTCATCGGGATGGTTCCGGATGAAATGATACAGCGCCGGCTCGAACAGCCGCATCGTCTCGATCGCGACGAAGTCCGACACATCGACTTCCCCTTTGACGGCCGGCCACGCCATAGCGATCGCATTAGCCAAGCGCCCGACATCGCGCGCCGTGCGCAGCCAGGGTGCCACCGCACCGTGGAGAATATTGCCCCATCGCACGACATCCGGCACCGGCTCGTCGCCCACGATGGCACTGAGACGCTGCAGGAAAAGGCGATTGAGATCGGTCTGCGCTACCGGCGGCAGGTCGAACGAGGCTTGGACGATCTTCTCAAGCCATTCCGGCCCATCCGGGTCCGACGGCCGCTCGAGCGCCCGCACCGCAATGTCGCGATCGAACACCAGCAGATAGGTGACTCGCGGCAGGTCGGCGACCGACTTCACCAGCCTGAAGATCTGACGGACCTCATCAGCGACCAGACGATCAACGTCGTCGATGATGACCACGATATTGCGCTTCTCTGCCCGCAGCGCGTCGGCAAGCGTGTCACGGACATCCTCGAGGCTGCGCTCCTCGGGAATTTCCTCACCCGCAGCCTTAATCGCATCAGCCACCGGCTTGGCGAGGCCGCCGACCGGCGTGAAGGCAAGGGCCGCCGAGACCAAATCTGTCGCGCCCGTCACTTTCCTGGCGATCAGGCGAAGCCCATCGCGCACGCCCCTCGAGAGCTTTTGGCCGATCGATGCGTTCAGCTCACCGAAAAATGCCCGCGTCAGGTCCTTCTGTTCGGAAAACCACCAAGGGTTGAACCGCACGATAATCGTTTTCGCGTCCTGATCGAGCGCGCCTTCGCCCTTCTCGAGCGCGTCGACCACCATGTTGACTGCCGACGTCTTGCCGCTGCCCCATTTGCCATGGATTGCAATCACAAGCCCGTCATCGCCGGCCCGCGACATAAGCCCCGCGGCAATGGCCTCGGCAAAGTTGCAATAACCGAGTTCATCTTCGACCAGCCGCGTTCGCGGCCGATCGGCCGTCATCGAAACCGCAGGCTTATGATCGTCGGAAGCGGCTCCGGTCATGATCTGCAAGTGTCCCCCGAATATTGGTGATGATCATTGCCGAGATAGTTTCGGACGAGCTCCCCACAAGAGCGACAATCTAATAGCGCGCTCTCCGCGCGGGCTGTTTGTACGAGGTCGCGATGCTATGTCACAAAGATGCAAATCGATCCAAACTATATGGCACTCTCCGACGCCCTGTTCGGCTATGCGCTCTCGCGCACCGCCGAACTTGGCAGTCCGGGAAAGAAGCTCGCCCACTACACGAGCGCCGAAAACGCGCTGAACATCCTGACCGGCAAGAAGATTTGGCTGCGCAGCGCCGCGGTCATGAACGATCATTCCGAAATCGAGCATGGCCGCGCTATCCTGGCAGCCTGCCTCGACACCGACCTAGGCCAGCGCTTCTGGACCGTGCTGGACAGAGGGCACGCTGGCTTGGCGAAGCGCGTCCGCGACCGCGTGGCTGCGTCGCGGCAACGGCCGCGGGATCGCATCTTCATGGTGTCGCTCAGCGAGCATGACGAAACCGATCGGCTCGGTCGCCTATCGATGTGGCGGGCATATGGTGGGCCGACGGCGGGAGCGGCGATCATCTTCAACACCGAAATTTTCGATGATGCCCAGATCAACCTGATGTCGTTCGCAAGCCCCGTCCTCTATGGCGGCACTCAGGTGTTCGCGCCGCAATTCGAAGCGGTGATAGCAAAGCTGGAGGCGGGACCGCATCTTCTGAACGGCGTCTCGGCCGACGTCGCGTTCAACGCCATCGCTTCGGCACTCGATTTTGCGATCCTGTCGACCAAGCATGTTGGCTTCGGCGAGGAACGCGAATGGCGCGTGATCCACCTTCCGTTCGATTACGCCTCGGCCTCGGTCACCGAAAGACTGGTCACCATCCGTGGCACCCCGCAGCTCATCTACGAGCTGCCGCTGGTCAACCAGCCGGGGATGAACATGCCCAAATTGACCTTGGACCGTCTGATACACACAATCATCATCGGCCCCGCGCTGCACGCCGAGACATGCCGTTGCGCGCTTGTGGAAGCTTTACGCATGAACGGGGTCCAGCAACCAGAGAACCGCGTCGTTGTCAGCGATATTCCGCTGCGCCAATGAGGGTAATGTCCCTTCGTCACTGGTGGGCCACCATAACATCCTTTTCGAGCGATTGGTTTACCGGACTGACAAACCCCCTTTTGGAATTCCCCCGTGAGAACGTGAGGACCAGTTGAGGACATCGAGCACAGGGGAAGCCATGTGAGGACAGTGCGCTTCGCCATAACGCACGGATTCCCGGTGCAGATGGAGGGAGCGGGACGCATGAACATGCGATTCAGGGTCATAGATTGGCTGGAAACGGTCGAACTCACTATATGAGTTTGCCGTAAATCATGCAATGAGAGGGGCTGTTTCCTGGACTCGGTCGGCGACTTCGCCGCGCTTTTGTCTATGATGGCCAGGATAGTCGATGTCGGTCCCCCTCCACCAGGGACCATGATGGCGGAGACTGCAGGCCGGGTGTCCAAAGCCCGGCCCCGGCCGCCCAAGCAGGAGATATTTTATGGCAACCTCACCCCAGACCCGCAAAGCAATCGCCGACAGCGAGAATGCGCTTCGCGACACGCTCTGGACTGACGCCGACGACCGGCTCTGGGCGCACAAGACAAGTGGCGGGTTCGTTACCACTCCCAAGACCATGCCCTATGTCTGCCGCATACTTGACGAGATGTCGAAGGACCATCCGCTCGCCTCCACCTATGAAGCGCTCTGGTCCTACACCTGGGCGAACAACGCCTTCTTGCGGTTCAACAAGCCCGATGACGTCACCTTCGCCGCCGGCTTCAGCGGCCAACGCGGTCGGCGGACCCTGCTGGAGCGCATGCGCCGGCTCCAGCTGCTCGGTTTCATCGAGACCCAGCCCAACGGCAACGAGACGTTTGGCTTCATCTTTCTCCCAAACCCGCACGCCGTGCTGTTCAGGCATCAGGCGGGCCAGGGTACACCCTTGCCCGACCCGGCACCCAAGGGCCTCAGCACCCATATCTTGCCGGCCAGTTGGAACGCGTTCGTGGCGCGCGCGCTCGATCTCGGCTGCAAGGATGTGAAGCTGCTGCTCAATCCACCGCCGCCAGCACCGGTATCAGCGGCCGCACCTGCCGTGCCGGCGGCACTGACATCTCCCAAAGTCCTGCGCCGTCGTCCCAAAGCTGCAGCCAAGGCCTGACCATTATGGCGGTATCGAAGGTTCTGACGCCCGCGGGGCAGATCAAGGCAGCGCTTCTCACGCTCAAGGACAGTGGCGACAATGGGTTCGAAGGCCTGATGGCGGCGCTGCTCGGCGCCGTGACCCACTTGCCGTTCCGGCTGGCCGTTTCGGGAAGCCAGGACGGCCAGGATGGTCGCGGTGACGGGGTTGACGGATCGATTGCGTTCGAGGCCAAACTCTACACGTCGAAGCTCACCAAATCAGTGGTCAACAACAAGGCGACCGAGGTGCTTGCCAGCGCCGATCCGCCCGATCTCTGGATCCTCGGCGCGACCGTAGGCGCGTCCGCTCAGATTGTCACGACCCTGCGCGCCGCCTTCGCCAAGGTCGAGACCAGTCTGCTGGTGCTCGACTGGCCGGCCAACACATCGCTGCCGCCGCTGGCCTTGCTGTGCGCCATGGCACCGGACACCTGCGCCGATTTTATCGACCGCCATAGTCAGACTGGCATCGACCGGGCCGCATTGCTGGCTGCGCTCAAGGCGCTGGCAGCCGCGCCGGGTTTTGCCGCGCGCGCCACCGACCTCCGCAATGCGCTGGCCGATCCGTTGCTCGGTCTCGCAACGGCCCGCGCCGCCAATCATGCTACCTATGGGCGGCTCTTCGCGAGGACAGACGAGGCCCGGCATCGTTTCGGACAACCACTAGCGCCTGCGGCCAGCCACGCTCTTGCACCGATAGATCGAGCGCGACGCGTCGAGCTCGATACAATTCTGACAGCGCCGCCGGTCCCGGGGATCATCGCTGTGACCGGCGACCAGGGCTGCGGCAAATCCTGGCTCGTTGCGCAAGCCTGGCTCGCTCTGGCGGATGCCCCGTTCCTGATCTTTCTAACGGCGGCCGAAGCGGTCGCCGCAATGACCTGCGCGCCCCAGGAACTTGTCGCACGCCAG
>DATEDR010000385.1:0-3286 GCA_035281605.1 Sphingobium sp. | reverse complement strand
CTCGCTTTCCCATAAATTCGGGCATAGCCCAGAATTCGTCCTCGGGCAGAGAAAGGACCGCCTTTCCGCCGATCGAGGATCCGCGTCGTATGTCGCGCCACGCAGCCTCGACCGCCTCGTGCGTCTCGGCAACGGACAGCTCCGCACCAAGACGACGTAGTTCCTCTGTCGATACGACATTGAGGACGGGTTCGTGCAATGTCATGCTCGCCTCCCACAGATGAGGAGCCGAGCATACGGGAATGGCTGATAAGCGGAGGAGAAGTTTTGCAGAAGACTTGGGCGCTAAGATAAACGTAAGGTCACCGCGCGGCTAAGGGTTGAAGACGAACCATATTTGGTACGGGGCATACCGTTGGGCCAAGGAGTAAGCCCCTCTTTCGTCCCACCGATAACGGACAGTTCGATGGGTTCCTGTGGCCTGGGCCGCTTTAGCTTGGTTGCTTCTGGACGGCAGTCTTGATGACGGACCTCCCGGGGAGAGGCGATCTGCGCCAACTTCAACTTGTCCTGCGTACGCATTCATTATACCTTTTCACAAAAAGGGTATAACGAGCATGAAAACGATCGACCTGATGTATCAAACGATGCTTGCCGAGCTCGGCCAGCGTTCGCTCGACGCGGCATGGACAGCGGACTTTCCACCCGAAGGTCGCTTCACGCCGATCACTGTGAAGGAGCGACGCTACTGGTACTTCGACATTCCAGATGGGCATGGTGGTAGATCACGTCGTTATGTCGGGCCCGCCGACGATCCCGAGATATCAGAGCGGGTCGCAGACTTTCAAGCTCAGAGAGATGATCTGCGCGCTCGTCGCCGCCTGGTCACCACCCTCACCCGCGAAGGGGGGATGATCGCGCCCGATAAGATGTCAGGTGACGTTGTCGAGGCGCTCGCGAAGGGAGGACTCTTTCGGCTGCGTGGCGTTCTGATCGGCACGGTGGCCTTCCAATGTTACGCCGGGCTCCTCGGCGTGCGTCTGCCGATGGCTGCCGTCCTGACAGGGGATGCGGACATCGCACAGGATTACGCCATCAGCCATGAAGTCGAAGACAGTCTGCCGCCGATCGTCGAACTGCTGCAATCTGTCGATCCGACTTTCCGGCCCGTCCCGCATCGATCGGGAGCCGCAGCTTCGTCTGCATTTGTAAGTAGCTCTGGATATCGGGTCGAGTTCCTGACTTCGAACAGAGGCAGCGACGACTACATCGACCAACCCGCCAAGATGCCTGCACTGGGCGGCGCGGGCGCGGATCCGCTGCGCTTCCTCGATTTCCTGATCAGGGATCCCATCCGCACGATCCTGCTCCACAAGTCCGGTGTCCCTGTGACAGTCCCAGCCCCGGAGCGCTACGCCGTCCATAAGCTGATCGTCGCATCGCGTCGCCACAACGATGGCCAGAGCGCAATCAAGCGTGAGAAGGATATTCGGCAGGCCGCGCTGTTGTTTGAAGCCCTGCAGCAGACACGAAGGGCATCCGAATTGGCGCTCGTCTACAACGAGGCATGGGAACGAGGTGCAGGTTGGCAAGAGGGCATCCGCACCGGGGCAGGCATGCTCATGGAGAAGGAAAAGGACCGCTTCAGGGACTGTCTCCGGGCAGGAGCCATGGAAATCGGCGAAGAGATCGCCATTCCCTTCTGATGGACGGGGCGTTCTGACGCCATTCAAGAGCGGCGAGCTTCCGCCAATCCTTCAACCATCACTTCGAGCAGTGCAAGCAAGGAGTGACGCACTTCAGCGGACTTGATGCGCTGAAACGCCCTGTTGAGGGCAACGCCCTCTTTCGTCGCAACGAATGCCAACAGCTCGGCCAGTTCCCGACTTTCCGTGCAGTCGAAACACGACCGGCTGCGATCAACAAGGAAGCCAACCGGGACATCGAGGGCGGCGGCTATGGCGGCGAGTCGGCTGGAACCAATCCTGATGCGACCGCTTTCATATTTCCGGATCAGCTGGACCGAAACGCCGAGGTGCATGGCAAGATCCTGTTGCCGCATGCCGAACTTGCGCCGAAGCGTGCCGACGCCGCGCCCCACCTCTGCATCCGCCTCGTTCGGCATTGGCGGTCGCTTGCTCATTCGCCTCCAAACAAATCCTAAGGCAAAGCGAACCTGTTGATCTCAAACGGCAACGCCCTCCCGCATCACATGCGTTTACATATTATAGTTGATAAACTCAAAGTTTCAGGCCTGCCATCAGTGAGCGCATGGATATGCGCAAATTGGTCGGCCGGAATTTTGCGCGCCTGCGTCGGGAGAAGGGACTGACGCAGGAGCACGTTGCCGCGTCAGCCGAGATCAGCCAGCAATACGTCAGCGGCCTGGAGCGCGGCGAGCGCAACCCGACAATCCAATCACTCTACAACATCGCCCGGGCGCTTGGGGTCAGCCACATGGACCTGGTCAGGCCCGATGGCGACGCCGATAACTGACCACACCAATCAGCGCTGGGCCTTGCGGACCGCCAGCTGCACATTCTGCAAATCGACGCGGTGAGCCGCCATCGGAATAAGGTTGCGTACGGCAGTGATGCAGGTCGGATCGATTTCGACTTCAAGGACGCCAACCTCATCACCCGCCTCGGCCACGACCTTTCCCCAGGGATCACACACCATCGAGTGTCCGTGCATCTCACGTCGCTCTCCGGCAGGCGTTTCGTAATGCCCGCACTGACCGCAGGCCACAACATAGGCCTGAAACTCGATCGCGCGAGCACGGCAAAGCACCTCCCAATGATCCTTCCCGGTCTGCCTGGTGAAGGCAGCGGGTAAGACGAAGATATCGACGCTCTCCTGGGCCAGGCGATCGAACAGCCGGGAAAAGCGAAGATCGTAGCAGATGCAACAGGCAATCCTGATGCCGCCGATCTCGTAGATCAGAAGGCTATCACCCGCGGCGACTGTCTCCGACTCGTTGTAGACCTTTCCATCAGGGGCCACGATGTCGAACAGGTGGATCTTCCTGTAGAGACCGATCTCGTTGCCGTGGGCGTCGAATACCACACTCGTGTTGTGGATCCGTTTGGAACCGGCCCTGGTTTCGAGCAGGCTGCCTGCGTGGATTGCGACGCGGTTTCGCGCAGCAAAGCCTTGGACCAGCTTGTAGGCCGCGCCGCCTGGCACATGATCGGCTGCCGCGCGCTTCTGCACCGCCGTGCCCCCGGTCCAATCGAAATGCTCCGGCAATACGATGAGATCCGGTCTCCCCGAGAGGGCTTGCTGCATGAGTTCTTCGGCCTGCCGCAGGTTTGCAGCGCGATAGGGTTGGGAGTTCATCTGGATG
>DATEDR010000384.1:0-9465 GCA_035281605.1 Sphingobium sp. | reverse complement strand
CAGATCGGCATGGAGGACCGCCGCCGCAGAAAGCCGGTCGCGGCGAGGGGTGGACGGGCGGGGTTGATCCTCACCAGCGCTGAACCCGCGAGCAGTCGACGGGGTCCATCGGGGTGAAGGCGGACGGCTTGGAGACGAACGAGGAGCGGGGCATCGACCTGTTTTTAAACGGCTCGAGCGACGCTTGTCATCCGTCCGTCGCGCCTATTCCGCGAATAGCCGGGCGGTCGCGTCCAGCGCGCCGTCCTGCGTGAGGTCATAATGAAGCGGCGTCACCGTGACATAGCCTTCGGCAATGGCGGCAAGGTCGCTTCCCTCTGGAACGGCCGAACTGCTGCCCAGGCCGAACCAGTAATAGCGATATCCCCGGGGATCGGTCCCCTCGACAATCCGTGTGCGGTCGACATCATGGAATCCCTGGCGCGTGACGCGGATGCCCTTGACCGCTTCCGGGTCGATGGCGGGAAAGTTCACATTGAATAGCAGGCGGGGGCTGGCCGGCATTGCGATCAGCGGGCGCAATACCTTCTCGCCCCACGCGCGCGCGGCGGCGAAAGGCACGGCGTCGCCCATCCCCTCGCGCGCATAGACCTGGCTGAGCGCAATGGATTTGACGCCCGAGATCGCGCCTTCCATGGCTGCGGACACGGTCCCCGAATAGGTGACGTCCTCCGCCAGATTGGCGCCGCGGTTCACGCCCGAAAGGATCAGGTCGGGCTTGCAATCCTTCATCAGGTGGCCGACCGCCATCATCACCGCGTCGGTAGGGGTTCCCGTGACGCTGAAATGCTGAGGTCCATGCTTGCGAATGCGCAGGGGGCGGGTGAGGGTGAGGCTATGTCCGGCGCCCGACTGTTCCTCCGACGGCGCGACGATCCAGATGTCGTCCGACAGCGTCCGGGCAATCTCCTCAAGCACCTGGAGCCCCGGTGCATGAACGCCGTCGTCATTGGTGAGGAGAATGCGCATGTCGTATCTTATCCCTTGGGCCGAAGTTGCGTTACGCCGCCCATATAGGGGAGAAGCACTTTCGGGATGATGACGCTGCCATCCTCCTCCTGATAATTTTCCAGGACGGCGACGAGCGTGCGCCCAACGGCGAGGCCCGACCCGTTGAGCGTGTGGAGAAAGCGGGTCTGCTTCTCGCCCTCCGGTTTGTAGCGGGCGTTCATGCGCCGGGCCTGGAAATCGCCGCAGTTCGAAACCGAACTGATCTCCCGATAGGTTTGCTGGCTCGGCAGCCAGACCTCCAGATCCCAGGTCTTGCGCGCGCCGAAGCCCATGTCGCCGGTGCAAAGCAGCATCTTGCGATAGGGCAGGCCGAGCGCCTGCAATATGCCTTCCGCGGCGGCGCACATGCGCTCATGCTCCGCTTCCGACTCTTCGGGCTGGCAAATGGCGACCAGTTCCACCTTTTCGAACTGATGCTGGCGGATGAAGCCGCGCGTGTCCCGGCCGGCCGAGCCCGCCTCCGATCGGAAGCAGGGCGTCAGCGCAGTGAAGCGCAACGGCAGGCTGTCGGTCGCCACGATCTGTTCGCGCACAAGGTTGGTCAGGCTCACTTCGGCGGTGGGAATGAGCCAGCGGCCATCGGTCGTCCGGAACAGGTCGTCGGCGAATTTGGGAAGCTGGCCGGTGCCGAACAGCGCCTCGTCTCGGACCAGCAGCGGCGGGTTCACTTCCTCATAACCATTGTCACCCGACTGCCGGTCGAGCATGAACTGGGCCAGTGCCCGGTGCAGTCGCGCCATCTGGCCCCTGAGCGCAGCGAACCGCGCGCCCGAAAGCGCCGCCGCGCCTTCGAAATCCAATCCCAGCGCGGGGCCGAAATCGGCGTGATCCTGGGCGGTGAAAGAGAATTGGCGTGGTTCGCCCCAGCGTACCATTTCGACATTGCCGGCTTCATCCTCGCCTTCAGGCACGTCGGCGGCGGGGAGGTTGGGAATGGCGGCCAGCAGTGCCTGCAATTGCTCGCCCAGCGCGCGATCCTCATTCTCGAGCGCGGGCATGCTTTCCTTGAGCGCCGCGACTTCGGCCTTCAGCTCTTCCGCTTTAGCCGCATCTTTGGCCGCCATTGCCTGGCCGATTGCCTTGCTGGCTTCATTGCGGCGTGCCTGCCCCTGTTGCAGCTCCGTTTTGATCGCGCGGCTGCGTTCGTCGAGCGCCAATATGTCCGCACTGATGGGATCCAGGCCTCGGCGGGCGAGGCCGGCGTCGAAAGCTGCGGGATTTTCGCGGATGAAGCGGATGTCGTGCATGGGACAGCCCTATGCCGTTCTGCGCCGGGCCGCGCAACCCTGCGCCCCGCCGTCCGTTGACAGGCCAAGAACAAAGGAAAGGAACCAGATGATGTGGATCGATCATGGCGCGATGGTGCTGGTTGCCGACGGGCGCAAAATGCTGTTCTTTCGAAACAAGGGCGATCGAAACGTTCCCAATCTGGAAGCGGAAGCGGTAAAGCTGCAGGACAATCCCTATGATCGGGACCAGGCGTCCGACGCGCCGGGCCGCGCGTTCAATTCGGTGGGGAGTCATCGCAGCTCGATGGAGCAGACCGACTTTCATGAACTGGAGGAAGCCCGCTTCGCCGCCGAGGCGGCCGAACTGTTGAAGCGCCGCGCTTTTGCCAATGATTTCGAAAAGCTGATCGTCGTCGCGCCGCCAGCAGCGCTGGGCGAAATGCGCAAACATTATCACAAGGAGGTGCAGAACCGGCTGGTCGGCGAGATCGCGAAGGATCTGGCCAATCATCCCGTGCCGGAGATCGAGCGGATCATCGCGCAGAGCTGATCGCCGGCGATAAGCCGATGGCGAAAGGGCGGCTCCTGACGGGCCGCCCTTTTTCTGGTGCCGTGAAGCGCCTGGATCAGGCCGCGTTCTGCGCCTTGCGTTCGGCGAAGCGGCGGCGGGCGACCAGCGCCACGGCGGCAGCGCCGAAGAGCAAGACCATCGGCGGCGCGGGCACGTCGGTGCCGCCGCTGCTGCTGGAAGTGCCGCCCGAGCTGCTCGAGGAGGAGCTTGAGGACGAACTGCTCGACGAGGAGGAAGAGGAGGAGCCTGTGCTGCCGAAGCTCGACGACCCGCCGGATGAACTGGACGAGGAACCGCCCGAGGAACTGGAGGAACTGCCGCCGCTCGAACCATGGGGCGGTTTGCCGCCGCCTGAGCTGCTCGAAGACGAACTGGACGATGAAGAGGAGGAACTTGAGCTGGAACTCGACGAGGACGAGCTGCTCGTTACGTTGCCGCTCGATGTCGAAACATTGCCACTGGAGGTGGACACGCCGCCGGTCGAGGTCGAGACCCCGCCGGTCGACGTGGAGACGCCACCCGTGGAGGTCGAGACACCGCCTGTGGTCGAACTGGTCGAGCTGCTGATGCCGCCGGTCGAGCTGCTGGTGGAGGAGATCACGACCGATCCGCCGCTGCTGCCGCCGCCGCTGCCGCCGAAAAATCCACCCACGAAGCCGCCGCCGCCAAAGCCCGGGCCGCCCGCCAGCACCACCGGAGCCGCGCCGCCGCCGGACATGACCGGCATTTCGGACGGCAGGATCGCGGGGAGGGGAACGGGGGGCGTCTGGGTCGTAACCGTCACCGTCTGGGGGGCGCAGGATACCGTCTTCACGACCTTCCGGACCACCGGGCGCGCGACATGGCGCCGGGGCCCGGCCTTCACGCTCTTGCTGCTGTGGACCCCCGCAGGCCGCGCGCTTTCCGCGACATGGACGGCACCACCGCCAATGATCGCGCCACCGCAGGTGCAGGCGCATAATTTAGCCAATGCCATCCGTACCGACATAGGGATCCACTCTTGTCCATTTTAAGACCCGGTCGGCACTGGTTAAAGCCAGTAATGACCAAAGGCCTATTTCCTTCGTGTAAGAAGGCAAAAGAAATGATTAACTTCAACGCCGTTAACCCTGAATGTCGTCATCAAGTCGAGAGAAATTCCAATAAAACACCAACCTCTATGGTTAACGTCCCATTGTGAAACGGCTGGCTTATCCAGGTTGAACTGCTTTTTTTGCTTGCTCGAGAAGGCGGCTGAGGGCCGGGACTCGCGGCGTCCGCGCTCTTTCCTGCCGCGCCGAACAATCGGACAGATGGCCGGGGTTCGAATGGTCACTTGTATCGTCCCGCGCCGCTGGCTATTAGGCGCCCTCAACAATAAGTCACGGGCTTCCGGACCTTTCAGCGCCGGGGCCTCTTGAGTCGGAGAGCCAGATGGCATCGGTCCTGAATTCCGATAAAGACGGCCAAAATCCGCCGAAATCGGCTGTTACACTCCCCCCCGACTATCGTCCTTCGTCTGACGAAGAGTTCATGAATCCCCTGCAGCTCGAATATTTCCGGCAGCGCCTGTGGGACTGGAAGAAGCAGATTCTCACCGAAGCGGAAGGCACGCTGGCGGTGCTGCAGAACGAGCCGCTGCGCGAACCCGACCTCAACGATCGCGCGTCGAGCGAAACCGACTGGTCGATCGAATTGCGCACCCGTGATCGCCAGCGCAAGCTCATCTCGAAGATCGACGCGGCCCTGCGCCGCATTGATGAGGGCGAATATGGCTATTGCGAAGTCACCGGCGAGCCCATCTCGCTTGGGCGGCTGGAGGCCCGGCCGATCGCCACCATGACCGTCGAGGCCCAGGAACGCCACGAGCGGCAGGAAAAGGTATCCCGCGACGATTAACGCTTTTTCCATCGATCACTGGCAATGGTTCGCAAAGAGCGGGACGTCGCAAGGATTGGACATGGATAGCGAAGAAGGGATGGCAGAACGGGGCCCGGCGAGGTCGGGACCGCGGGACAGCCTGTTCCTGCTGACCAGCCTGAAGTCGGACGAGGGCACGCCGCTCGGGCGTGCCCGCGTCCGCAACCTTTCGGCCACCGGCCTGATGGCCGATTGCGAAAGGCCCGTGCCCGCCGGCGCCAGGATCCTGTTCGAACTACGCGGCATCGGCCGGGTCAGCGGCAGCGTCGTCTGGTCGCGCGAGGACAAGATCGGCGTCGCCTTCGACCAGGAAATCGACCCTCAACTGGCGCGCAAGCCGGTCGCTGCCGGCGAGCCGCGCCGGTCCGTGCCAACCTATTTGCGACTGCACCAACTGAACCGCTGATCCATCACCCGCCGTCTTCACAAAAAAACAGCCCCGCGAGCCTTTCCGGCTGTCGGGGCTTTTACGCTTCGGCCGTTCGCACCGGAGCTTCGTCGTCATTTCCAAGAAGGACCGGCGCGGCGGTCAGGCCGCCGCTCCAGGCCCATCTCAGTGGATGCCGCGCTTAATTTCGCGCCGACATTTCTTCCTTCACGCGCAGTTTCTGCTTCTTGAGCGAGGCAACAAGGATGGCGTCCGGCATGGGCCGGCTCGTCTCCGCCTTGATTCGTGCCTCAAGCCCTGCATGCTTGGCCGAAAGAGCTGAAATGTGGCTATTTTCCATGACATTCTCCTTACGAGCGGATGGAAGAGGGAGTAGATCATGATTCCCCCAGATTGTCTTTCGGCGATTCGTGCTTTGCGACGGGACGCGCATAAAATTGCGATGGTCCGATGAGGCGGTCCGGGCTATCAGGGACAGACGTCAAGGCATGGCCGAGAAAGAGGGTGCAGGGTGAGCCGGGAAGACATCATGCGTCGGCTGGAGCTGCTGCGAATCGAGCATCGCGACCTGGACGGCGCCATCGCCGCGCTGGTCGACAGCGGGACGGGCGACCAGATGCAGGTCGCGCGACTCAAGAAGCGCAAGCTGCGGCTACGCGACGAAATAAGCTTGCTGGAAGATGCGCTGGTTCCCGACATCATAGCCTGAACGCAGGTTCCGCCGCTTATCGTGGTTAATGGTGGCCGAAGCGACCCTGAATGGCACAGAGGGCAGAGAAACGCCGCTATCGGGACTGACAAGGCCGGGCGTTTATGTCACATGTCGCGCATGTCTTCCGCTGTCCTGCTCAACCGTGGCCTTCACCGTCGCCTGGTCGACGGCCTTTATCTGGAAGCCATGGTCATGGCGGACGAGGCGCGCGCCTATTTCGACCTGGGCGAAGCGAGCGAGGCCGACATGGACGATCCGTTGCGCCGGGTCTCCTTCGCCTGTGAATCGCTCAAGGTGACGACGCGGCTGATGCACATCATCGCCTGGCTGCTGAGCCAGCGCGCATGGCAGCGGGGCGAGATCACGGACGCGGACCTGGCCGACGAGAAATATCGGCTGGGCCGTGCCGCCGAGACCGATCCCGCGGTCGCCGCGAGCTTCCCCTTTGCCGCGCGCGCGCTGATCGACGGGAGCCAGGACCTGTATGATCGCGTGGCGCGGTTGCAGGATCGGATGGACCGCATGACGCGTCCGCGCGCCCAGGCCGAAGCCAGTCCTGCGCGCGCCCTGATGGAGCGGCTGAACACTGCCTTCTGAAAAAGCGGTGGCGGGGAGGCACGGGTGTGCGTCAGCGGCCGATCGATCATCGGCGCTGGCCTTTCCTGACCTTTTTGGGCTAGACCCTTGATATGAACACCGGTTTGCGGACCCGCCGCCGCACGTCAGGCATTCCGCAAGCTGTCCGGCTTTTCCTTGCGCCGCTGTTGCTGCTGGCGCAGACGGCGCATGCGCAAACGGTGAGCCCGCCCGAGGATGCCCCTGATCAGGACCGGCCGCTGGATGCCATGCCGGACATCGGCGTGGACTGGCCGGACATGGGCCAGCCTGACGATGTCACGCCGCTTGCTCCCGATCCCCTCGTCGAGGCGACGCCCGATGCGGCGCAGGAGGCGGAGAATGGCTCTGCCGATGCTGTCGTGGAGCCTGCGGAAGAGGCAACGGAATTTGCCGATTCCGGCGAGGAACGGCGCTATTCGGTGACGCTGAACGGCGTTGAGCAGATTGCGGACGCGCAGTTCGACAGCCGCTTCGAGCAACTGTCCGTCCTGCATGAGGGGGCAGGCAAGCCGGCCAACCTGGCGCAGATCAATCGGCGCATCAAGGAAGACAGCGAACTGCTGGACCGGCTGCTGCGCGCGAAGGGCTATTATGCCGCGCGCATCCGCAGCGCGATCGCCGCGCCGCGCGCGGGCAGTGACCGGCTGGCCGTGACGTTCGAGATCGTGCCGGGCACGCGGTACATGCTTTCGTCGGTGGAACTGGAGGGGTTGTCCTCGGCCGGCGAGCGCGAGCCAGTCCTGCGCGCGGCGTTCCCGGTGAAACCGGGGGACCCCATCGATGCCGACGCCGTCCTGGCCGGGCAGGTGTCGCTGGCGCTGGCGCTGGCGCAGAACGGCTTTCCCTTCGCCAAGGTCGGCGAGCCGGAAGTGCGTATCGACCATGAAGAGCGCAAGGGCGAGCTGGACATCATCGTCAACCCGGGCGCCTATCGGACGTTCGGAACGATCCTGCTGAGCGACGATGAACTGTTCAGCGCGCGCCATGTTCAGCGCATCGCCCGCTTCCACCCTGGCGACCCCTATATGGCGTCGGACGTGGAGGACCTGCGCCGCGCCATCGTCGCCACCGGGCTGGTCTCCTCCGTCACCCTGACCCCCAAGGACGCAGGCGATGGCGAACATGTCGACCTGATGGTCGATGTGCGGCCGGCGCCGCTGCGCACCATCGCGGGGGAACTGGGCTATGGCACGGGCGAGGGCTATCGCGCGGAAGCCAGCTGGCAGCATCGCAACCTGTTCCCGCCCGAGGGCGCGGTGACGGTGCGCGGCGTGCTGGGGACGCAGGAACAGACCGCCTCCTTCACCTATCGCCGCAACAATTTCCGTCAGAGGGATCATGTGCTGACGGGCCTGGTGTCGGTCAGCAACATCAAGCGCGATGCCTATGACGCGCGCACCATCACCCTGGCGGGCGCGCTGGAACGGCAGACCAACATCCTGTTCCAGAAGAAATGGGTGTGGCGGGTCGGGGCGGAACTCATCGCGTCGGATGAAAAGGACGCGTTCAGCGGCGGCGAGCGGCGCACATTCCTGATCGCGGCGGTCCCGCTCAGCCTGACCTATGACGGCAGCGACGACCTGCTGAACCCGAGCAGGGGCTTTCGCCTGGGCGGGCGGTTGAGCCCCGAACTGTCCTTCCAGAACAGCACGTTCGGTTATGCCCGCGTCCAGGTGGACGGCAGCGTCTATCAGCCGATGAGCGACCGGATCGTCCTGGCGGCGCGCGCCCGGCTGGGGACGATATTGGGATCCACCGTCGACCGGATCGCGCCGTCGCGGCGCTTCTACGCGGGCGGCGGCGCGTCCGTGCGCGGCTATGCCTATCAGGCGATCGGGCCGCGCGACCCGAACAACGACCCGATCGGCGGCAAGAGCCTGGCCGAATTTTCGCTGGAATCGCGCATCCGCTTCGGCAATTTCGGGGTCGTGCCCTTTGTTGATGCCGGGAATATCTCGACCAGCTTCGTGCCGCGATTCCGCGACCTGCGCATCGGTGCCGGGCTGGGGCTGCGCTATTACAGCAATTTCGGGCCCATTCGCGTCGATGTCGGCACGCCGCTCAACCCGCAGAAGGGCGATCCCAGGGTCGCCGTCTATGTCTCGCTCGGGCAGGCCTTCTGATGACGGAGGGCGAGGTCATGGACGCTCCGCCGACGCGGCGCCAACGGACCTGGGATGGGCGCTGGCAGCGCTGGGTCGCTGGGCTGCTCGCCGCGCTCCTGCTCGTCGTCGCCGGATCGCTGGCCTGGCTCGATACGGGGCCGGGACATCGATTCCTGGTGTCGCGCATCGCCGGCATTACGCCGCCTTCGGGGCTGCGCATCCATGTCGATCGGATCGAGGGGAGCATCTACCGCCGGGCGGTGCTGCATGGCGTGACGCTGTCGGATCCCAAGGGCGCCTTCCTGGACGCGCCGCGCGTGGAACTGGACTGGTGGCCCTTTGCCTGGCTTTCCAATCGGCTGGACATCGACAGGCTGGTGATCCCGGTGGCGACGCTGCACAAGCTGCCCCGGCTGAACCCGAGCCGACAGGAAGGGCCGATCCTGCCGGCCTTCGACATCCGCCTGATGCAGTTTTCGGTCGGGCGGCTGGTCATCGACAAGGGCGTGACCGGGCGCGTCCAGCAGGCGACCCTGTCCGGCGACGCCGACATCCGGGGCGGTCGCGCGGTGATCGACCTGTCGGCGCGGGTGCTGAACGGCGAGGACGCGGTGAACATTACGCTCGACAGCCGGCCGGACGATGACCGCTTCGACCTGGACGTCACGGTGAACGCGCCCGCGGGCGGGGTGCTGGCGGCGATGGCGGGGCTGCGGCAGGATGCGAACCTGCGCGTGCTGGGGGAGGGCAGCTGGACCCGCTGGAACGGCCGCCTGTCGGGCACGCTGGATGCGGAGCCTGCGGTGGACCTGATGCTGGCGGCGCGTAGCGGCACCTATTCCGCCTCCGGCTCGCTGAAGGGGGCGGCGCTGGCCGGCAAGGGCCTTGCGCAGCGGCTCTTTTCCCCGCGGGTGGCGGTGCAGGCCATGGGA
>DATEDR010000383.1:0-2240 GCA_035281605.1 Sphingobium sp. | reverse complement strand
GCTTTCGATCGGCTGGAACAGGATCGCCAGCGGATCCCGATTGATCGTGAAATTGGCGACGTAGAACAAGCGGACGCCTCCCAACGACAGAACCAGGAAGGGGACCCAAATGGCCACGAGCGCGGACAGGCGACCGCGCTCCACCATGTTCTGCCCGAGTTGCAGCATCTGGTTATAGATGATCAGCACCGCGATTCCGATGACGATGCGATGGCTGGCGGCCTGCCGGCTTGACACCATGCCCATGGGAATTGCGATCAAAGGCAGAAAAAGCACGCTCAACGTATAGGCGATGCGATAGCTGAGCTCGGACGACACCTCGGCGCGCGAGTGCATTGGAGTGGGGTGCCGGTAAGCGCGTATCAACTCCCGCAACGACAATTCGGAATGCTTGTCGCGCGCTCGAAACGGCTCCGGCGCTATCGCGCTGAGCGGCAGTGCGTATTCATTGAAGGTGCTGACCTTGCCATGGCTGCCGTCCGGACTGGAATCGATACGGGTGCCGTGGCGCAGCGTGAGCTGCCATGAGAGTGTGCTCGGATCAGCCTTGAGCTCTCCCGCCTGTGCTGTTAGGACAACGTTGTTGCCCCGAGAGTCCTTATCCTCGATGAATATCCTGGAAAGCGCGCCGCCACTGTCGGCGATATCGCCGATGAGGATCGTCTTGCCGCCGAATCCATGGAAGTAGGCGCCGCGCTCGATCGCCGAGGTCCACGAGGTTTCCGTCATCAGGTAGACCAGGGCCTTGTAGGCATAGCGCGTGTAAGGCTGCACAAAGCCGAGAATGATGGCCGATGCAATGGTCAGGAAGACTGCGACGGCCATCACCGGCACGGCAAGGCGCTGTAACGACAGGCCGCTGCCGCGGATGGCATCGAGCTCGCCGTCCATGGACATCCGGAAGACCGTGTAAAGAATGGCGACGAACAGCGCGGCGGGAATGGCGACCGAAAGATATTGCGGCACCAGGTTGCCGAGCATCCTCAGGATGACCTGCCCGGGGCCGCCGCGGTTGGCGAAGAGATCCAGGAGGTGGATCAACTGCTGCAACAGCAGAACGACCATGCCGAGGAACACCCCGGCGGCCAGTGGCCCGGCCATCCGTCTCAGCATGTAGCGGTCGATGAGCGAAAGGTGGAGCATCTGTATGCGTCCGAGACGCACCGTCGTCAGCATCAGGTCAGCCGACGCCCGCAAGTCGCCTGTGGGCCAAACGTTCCGCTTGCCAGGCCGAATTGTCAATGCGTCAGGAGGAAGCCGGCGACGACGATGGGCGCTCATCGGACGGGGTGAAGCCGCTTCTGACCATCCTCTGGTCGATGGCCTTCGTGGCGCTTTCCGGACGAGCCGCTACCGGTCCAGCGCACACCGGTCGCAGCGGTGTTGCCGCAGGTTCAGGGGAGATCAGCACCAAGTAGAACAGATGGCCACTAGCAAATGTCGTGCGGCAGATGCTTCACACCTGCGCGACCAGCGAGGGAGCCATCCGGTGGGCGCTTGGTGCTGCACCCGAACCTCTAAGCGGACAGCACGCGCATGCCGGGCTGCACCGCGGTCGGGCCGCTCTTGGCGATTTCGATGACACTGGTTCCAAGAGAACTACTGTGTGGCTGGGGGACTAGGATTCGAACCTAGACTGGCGGAGTCAGAGTCCGCTGTCCTACCGTTAGACGATCCCCCAACTAGCGCTTTGAACTAGCTGGATTTTTCTGCTTCTTCCGTTGGCTTCCGACGGAAGCTCCAACGTTCCGTTCTCGTTCCGGTCGCTGCGGCGGGCGTTTTAGCCCGGCCTTTCCGCGCAGTCAACGGGGGCGCCAATGCGTAGGTTCCGGTACCAGATAGTTCGAATCCGTTCGCATCCAGCCGGTGGCCTCATAGGCATCCCCGAACTTCCCATGCGCGATTGGATCGATGAGCGGCCCAGTGCCGAGCACGCAAGTCCGCCATGCTTATGGCACCTTCGGGACGAATCGATTCCAGCTGCGGAGGTCTGCTTTCGGAGGGGAACCGGCCCTATCGTACTCCGGATGGGGCCGAAACAGCCCACCATCTCGAGCATTGAGATCATCGCGCAACGACGAGTCTATTTGTGAAAGGAGGTCTTCCAGGCCGCGGCCAGCAGAACGCAACCCAGGAAAACCTTGAGGAAGGGAGCCGGCGCGTAGGCCACACCCAACCCGCCGAGTGTGGCGCCGACGATCGAACCAGCGGCCATCGCAGTGATGATACGCTGTGGCCCA
>DATEDR010000382.1:0-3178 GCA_035281605.1 Sphingobium sp. | reverse complement strand
GTTTGGCGCACGCACCGGAATGTACACCGGCGGGGCGACCGGCATCATCCCGGAATCCGCCAAGCTGATCCAGGTCGATGTGGATGAACGGGAAATGGGTCGTGAACGGACCGCAGACGTCGGCATCGTCGCGGATTGCCTATTGACGATGGAAGCACTTGCGGCCGCGCCGGTCGAATGGCCGTCGCGCGTCGAATTCCTCGCCGAAGCCAAAGCCGCGCGCAACTGGATCACCGAGCGTTTCGGCAATATGCCGGGCCGGACGGGTGCGCCGATTCATCCCTACCAGGCGGTTCATGCGCTAAGGGCGGTGATTGACGAGGATGTGCTGGTCATCAGCGACGGCGGCGATACCAGCGGATGGTGCGAAATCGGTCTTTCCGACCTTGCCGGAGCGCCGGGCACCTATGCGTCGGTTGGCTATCTGGGTAATCTGGGCATGCACCAGGGGTGGGGCATCGCCGCACAACTGGCGTTCCCCGACAAGCGGGTCGTTTGCGTAACAGGCGATGGCTCCATCGGCTTTCAGATCATGGAATTTGACACCTATGTGCGTCATGGCCTGCCGATCGTCACGGTTGTGCTGAACAATGCATCCTGGGGCATGAGCATTTCCGGACAACATGCCATGTGGAAGGGCAAGGATCTGAACGTGCGCCTCATCCCGACGCGCTATGACCTGATTGCCGAGGCATGTGGGGGGCATGGCGAGCTGGTGACCGATCCGGACGAGCTGGAAGGCGCCTATCGCCGTGCGCTGGCCTCGGGAAAGCCGGCCTGCATCAACGTGATGATGGAAACCGATGCCAAGGTCATGTCGCCGCGTACCGAGGCCATGATCGTCGCCATGGGTGGGGATGAGGTCATCATGCCCTATTACGATAATCTGAAAAAGTAAGACAGGCTGGTGAGAAGGAGTCAGAAGAATGGATCTGAAACTCGAAAACAGGCATGCGTTGGTCTTTGGGGGATCGCGCGGCATTGGTCTTGCCATTGTCGAAGCGTTGGTGGCGGAGGGCGCGCGCGTCAGTTTTTGCGCGCGCGACCCAGAGCAGGTGGCCTCGGTCGTCAATCGCCTGCGGGACTCCGGAACCGATATAGCTGGCGCCGTGGTGGATTTTTCCGATCAAGCAGCGACGGCTGATTGGATTGCGGGGCGGGCTGAGGCGGGCGGCGTCGATATCGCCATGCTGTGTGTCAGTTCGCTCGTCTTGGGCGCGACGCCCAACGACTGGGACAAGGCGGTTGCGACGGATATCAACGGCACGGTCGCTGCTATACAGGCGCTTCGGCCCCATCTGGAAGAGGCGGCCAGCCGTCATGGTGATGCAGCCATCGTGCAGATTTCGACCACGGCGGTAAGCGAGACAGTCATGACCTCTGCCTATGGTCCAGCCAAGGCGGCGGTTGCCCATTATTGCAAGGCGCTCGCACGGGAACTCGGGGCCAAGAAGGTCCGCCTTAACACGGTCTCGCCCGGCATGGTCTATTTTGAGGGAAGCACCTGGCATAAAGTGGAACAGGCCTTTCCAGACCGCTATGCGATCGCGATCGGGCGTAATCCGACCGGGCGCATGGGATCGCCGCAGGAGGTCGCGGACGCAGCGCTTTTTCTGGCGAGTCCGCGCTCCAGCTATACCACGGGTGCTAACCTCATCGTTGATGGGGCGCTCACGCAAACGGTTCATTTCTGACGCTCGGACGCGCGCCTTTGCCTTGCGGGCAGCCTTGGGTTCCAAGCCCTTCCGTCTCTAAATTTACGGATCAAAGCCGGTATGACTGAAGAAACATTTGTCCTTATCGTAGGGGGAGGTCCGGTCGGGCTGACGCTTGCGCTCGATCTGGGAAAACGGGGGGTTCCGGCGATCCTGGTGAATGAATATACTGAAACGGCGCGGCATCCCAAATGCAACTATGTCAACACCCGCACGATGGAGCATTTCCGTCGGCTGGGCGTCGCGGCGGAGATCAGGGCGGCCGGGCTGGCCAGCGATTTCCCCCGTGCGGTCGCCTATCGCACCCGTTTTTGCGGCCATGAGTTCGGCCGCATACCTCTGTCCTTCCTGGCTTTGGAGGAATGGCCGGGTCCGGAATATCCGCTTAATATCTCGCAGATTGTCGTTGAGCCGATCCTGAAAAAGCATGCAGAGGAAATGCCCGGCGTCAGTGTCAGATTCGGGTGGCGGGCGCTTGCTTTGGAGCAGCACGAAAACGGCGTCGAAGCGACGATCGAACATGTCGCCACCGGCGAACGACGCACCGTGCGGGCACGCTATGCCGTGGGGGCCGACGGTTCGCGCAGCATGGTTCGCAATGTGGTCGAAACGGGCATGTCGGGCGAAGACGGCTCGGCCGTCCGCAATTTCGTTTCGGGCACCATGCTGGCCTATTTTTTCCAGTCCGAATCCCTGTTGACGCAGGCTGGCCATCCGCCGGCGGTTATGACCTGGATCATCAATCACGATGCCCGGGGCTATGTGATGTCGCAAAATGGGCGGGATCGCTTTGTCGCGCACTTTCAGGTGCCTGGCGAAGTAGACTGGACGAGCCTTGACAGCAGGGACGTGCTGGACAGGATGCTTGGGCCGGGGATCGATTACACTATCCTCTCTCAAGGCCCCTGGACGGGCGGGCTTGCGTTGATTGCCGACAAATATGCGCGCGACAATGTTTTTCTGGCGGGGGACGCGGCCCATTTGTTCACGCCTCTGGGGGGCTTTGGCCTCAACACGGGAGTCGGCGATGCTATCAATCTGGGCTGGAAGCTGGGCGCGGTTCATGACGGTTGGGCTGGACCCGGCCTGCTTGCATCCTATGAAGCCGAGCGCCGGCCGATTGGAGAGAGAAACTCGCGGATCGGCGTGAAATGCGCGGCGCGCAAGGATGATTGGGCAATCCCCGACGACATCAATGAGGATACGCCCGAAGCCGAAGCGCGGCGGAAAGCGCTGGGCGCGCATATCGAAGTGGACGACCGCGAAGAATATGCCACTATCGGCGTGCAACTTGGCGAACGTTACGCTTCCCCCATCATTGCCGAAGATCCCCAGGCGGCCTCGCGGCCCGACCCGTGGGACCGATATATTCCGTGCGATGCACCGGGCGCCCGGACACCGCATTTCGTGCTGCCTGATGGGCGCTCGCTTTATGATGAGATGGGCAGAGGTTTTGTGCTTCT
>DATEDR010000381.1:0-10537 GCA_035281605.1 Sphingobium sp. | reverse complement strand
GCCGGCACAGACGATCCGCGTCGACCTGGGCAAGCTGGATCAGTTGCTCAACCTGGTCGGCGAACTGGTCATTCGGGGGTCGATCCTGTCCGACCGGCTTTCCCCGGCCGATCAGGAACGCGTCGAGCTGCCTGAACTGTCGCGCCTGACGCGGCAGATCCAGGACAATGTCATGTCCCTGCGCGCCCAGCCGATACGCCAGGCATTTTCCCGCGTGCCCCGCATGTTGCGCGACCTGATGGCCGAAACCGGCAAGCAGGTGCTGCTGGAAACAACGGGCGAGACGACAGAGGTCGACAAGGGCGTGATCGAGAAGATCGGCGACCCGCTGACCCATATGATTCGCAATGCCGTCGACCATGGCCTGGAGAGCCCCGAAGCCCGCGTCGCCGCCGGCAAGTCCGCCGAAGGGACGATCCGCCTGTCCGCCGAGCAGAAGGGCGCGCGGATCATCGTGCGCGTCAGCGACGACGGGCGCGGCATCGATCGCGAACGCGTGCGCGCCAAGGCGATCGAACGCGGCATCATTGCCGCCGACGCGCAGCTGTCGGACGAGGAGATTGACGGCCTGATCTGCGCGCCGGGCTTTTCGACGGCGGAAAGCATATCCAACATTTCGGGCCGGGGCGTCGGCATGGATGTGGTACGATCCAATGTCGAGGCATTGGGCGGGCGGCTGGAAATCCATTCCGTGCCGGGTGAGGGCACGACCTTCTCCATGGCGTTGCCGCTGACTTTGGCCATCCTGGACGGGATGATCGTGCGGCTGGGCAATCAACGCTTCGTGCTGCCGCTTACCAATGTGATCGAGACGGTGCAGCCCGCTTCGGGTCAGGTGCAGCCCACATCGCCGACGTCCGAGGTCATCGAATTGCGCGGCAAATATCTTCCCGTTCGGCGGGTGGGCCAGATGTTCGGCATGGCCGCCGACCGCCGACCCGAAGATTCGCTCGTCATCATCGTCGAAAGCGAGGCGGCGGGCCATGTCGGCCTGATGGTCGACACCATCGATAACCGCCGGGAAGTCGTCATCAAGAGCCTGGAGGACAATCTTCATCCCATCCGGGGCCTGGGCGGTGCGACCATATTGGGCGACGGCTCCATCGCCCTGATCCTCGACATCGATGCGCTGGTCGTCCCGGCCAGCTCCAGATTTGCCTTGAAAGGAATGGCAGGATGACCAAGCTTCAGGAAACCCAGGGCGAAGACCGCAAGATCGTGACCTTCACGCTGGGACAGCAGATGTTCGGCATCGACATGCGGTCGCTGATCGAAATCCGCGAGTGGGAGGAACCCACGCCGCTGCCGAGCGTGCCGAGCTATGTGAAGGGCGTCACTAACCTGCGTGGTTCCGTGGTGCCGGTGGTCGGGCTGGCCGAGCGGCTGGGCTGGACGCCCAGCGTCCTTCATTCCCGTTCATGCATTCTTGTGGTGGCCATCGGGCAGCGCCAGGCGGGTTTCCTGGTCGATGAGGTGGCCGACATCGTGGCCATCGACAGCAGCGACATTCAGCCTGCACCCGATGTGGAAGTGAATGAACAGAGCGCGATCGCGGGCCTCGTCCGCATTGAACGCCGGACTTCGGATGCCGATCAGGCCGAAACCATGGTGCTGCTGCTCGATCTCGACGCGTTGAGCCTTACCCGCCAGATCTTGGAAATCGCGGTATGAACCTCGCCTCCCGAGCGTTGCGGGCCGATATGGGAGGAGCGCCGCTCGCACTCCAGGGCGAGCTCAGCCTCCCCCAGTTTCGTGAGGTCGCCGCGATCCTGCAACAGGAAGCGCGCATCCATCTGGCTGACGCGAAAATGACGCTCGTCCATTCCCGTCTCGGCCGCCGGCTGCGGGAACATGGCCTGACGGAATTTGCCGACTATCTCTCGCTCGTTCGCGAAAATCCGGAGGAGCGCCAGGCCATGGTGGTCGCGCTGACCACCAACCACACGCATTTCTTTCGGGAACGACATCATTTCGACCATCTGCGCGACATCGCGATGCCGATATTCCAGAAGCGCGCGCACGGCGGCGGCAAGGTGCGGATCTGGTCGGCGGGCTGTTCAAGCGGGGAAGAGATATTTTCCATCGCCATGACGCTGGCGGGCGAGAGCGCGTCGGCGGCCGCGTGGCTGCGGCAGGGCGATATTCGGCTGCTCGCCACCGACCTTGCGCCCCATGTCGTCGAGGCGGTCGGGCAGGGCTGCTATTCGGACAGCACCATCGAGCCGATTCCGGCCGTCTATCGCCGTCAATGGCTGCGGCAGGAAGGCCCCGACCGCCATGTCGTGTCGGACATGTTGCGATCGCTGGTGACCGCTCGGGTCCTTAACCTGTTCCAGCCCTGGCCGATGCGCCAGACCTATGACGCGATCTTCTGCCGGAACGTGATGATCTATTTCGACGACAGGTCGAAGGCGGAACTGGAGGCTCGTCTGGTCGAGATGCTGGCACCGGGCGGCTATCTTTACATCGGCCATTCCGAACGGCTGGTCGGTCCTGCCGCCCAGATGATGGAGCCGGCCGGCCAGACCATCTACGTCAAGGCCGGAGGCGTCCGGCGATGAGCGAGATCACCCGGGTCCTGATCGTGGACGACAGCCCGTCCATGCGGGCGATGCTGATCAAGCTGCTGGGCGCCGATCCTTTGATCGAAGTGATCGGCGCCGCGCCGGAGCCGCATGCCGCGCGGGAAATGATCAAGACGCTGAACCCCGATGTGGTGACGCTGGACATCGAAATGCCGGGAATGGACGGCCTGTCCTTCCTGGAAAAAATCATGCGGCTGCGGCCGATGCCCGTCATCATGTGCTCCACGCTGACGGCACGTGGAGCGGAGGCGACAATCGAAGCCCTGCGCTTGGGCGCGGTGGACTGCATCGCCAAGCCGTCCGGCAATGCGGAGGAACTGGCGCAAAACGGCGCGCTGCTGAGAAAGATGGTCAAGGCCGCGGCCCGGTCTTCCGTCCGGCGGGCCGCGGTGCCGGCCAGGCCGATCGCACGGGTGGAACCCGGCAAGCTGCGCGACGTCGTGATCGCGATCGGCGCCTCCACCGGGGGGGTCGAGGCCCTGTTCTCGCTGGTGGGCGCATTGCCGCCCGATTGTCCGCCGGTGCTGGTCGTCCAGCATATGCCGGCGGCCTTCACCGGCGGCTTCGCGTCCCGCATGGACCGCGACTGCCGGGTCAGGGTGGTGGAAGCCGCCAATGGCATGAGTTTGCAGCGCGGCACGGTCTACGTCGCGCCCGGCGGGGAACGGCATATGGAACTGATCGGAGGCAGCAGCGGTACTATCCGCCTGCTGTCCGGCGATCCGGTGGCGGGACATCGCCCCTCGGTGGACATGTTGTTCCGTTCAGTCGCGCCGCTGGGTTCGCGCGGCGTCGGCGTCATCCTGACGGGCATGGGCAGCGACGGCGCGGCCGGGCTGAAGGCCATGCGCGATGCCGGCGCCCGGACGCTGGGCCAGAGCTGCGAAAGCTGCGTGGTCTATGGAATGCCGCGCGCCGCCCTGGAACTGGGCGCGGTCGAGAAGGAAGTAAGTTTGTCGGCCATGCCCGAGGCGATCCTCGGGCTGTGCCGGATTTGATGGGAATAGGTTCATGCCGGCAGCTTCAGCAATTAAGGTCATGGTGGTCGACGACCAGACGAGCATGCGCGCGATGATTCGCCGCACGCTCCAGGATCTCGGCTTCAAGGATATCCGGGATAAGGCGGGGCCGGTCGAGGCGCTTGCCGCTATCAAGGCGGATCGGGTGCACCTCATCATATCGGACTACAACATGCCCGACATGGACGGGTTGCAATTCCTGGAGGCGGTGCGCGCCGACCCGGTGATCGGCAAGACGGTGTTCATCATGCTCACCGGCTCGGCCGACAAGGAAGTGGTGCAGAAGGCCGCGGCGCTGGGCGTCAACAATTATGTCGTCAAACCCTTCGCTCCGGCCGCACTCAAGGAAAAGATCGAACGTGTCTTCGGCGAGCTTGCCTGAACCTGCGAAGCGCGTGTCCATCGTGCAGGGGGAGCTTCATGTCGCCTCCGTGCCGGGCACCGTCATCGCGACGCTGCTCGGCTCTTGCGTCGCGGCCTGCCTGCAGGATCCGGTAGCGCGGGTGGGCGGCATGAACCACTTCCTGCTCGGGGAGCCGGGAACGGATTGCCGGGTCGGAGCGGAGGACATGTATCGCTATGGCATCCATGCGATGGAATTGCTCATCAATGCGATGATGCAGCACGGCGCGCAGAGATCGCGCTTGCGCGCGCATCTTTATGGCGGCGCGAACATCGTCGCGGGCCTGGGTGATATCGGCAGCAGGAACGCGGCCTTCGCCCGCAATTTCATGGAGAATGAAGGCATCGCCATAGGCCGCTGCGGACTGGGCGGCGGACAGGCGCGCAAGGTGGAATTCATGCCTTATGAAGGACGGGTCCGCGCCACGCTAGTGGCTGGCGCCCCCGCCGCGCCTATTCGTCCGATCGAACCCGTGCCGGTATTGGCGGGCGCGGGGGATATCGAGCTGTTTCGATGAGCGCCGAACTGGATTTGGGGAACGAGACGATGAACGATGGGGCCAGAGTGATTTCGAGCCAGATGGAAGGATCCGGCGACCCGGAAATCAAGGGGCAGTCTAGTCCCGCGGCGGCGCTCTGCGTGGCGGTCGCGCAGGAAATGCGCGTCACCCGGCGGCTGGTCGAGGAGTTGGCGGCCGTGTTGACGGCCGATGCGCGATTTGTGACCGAATATCTGCACCAGTTGCAGGCTTTCGACTTGATCGTTCAGCATGTCGATGAAAGTGCGGCGCTGCTCGATCGCATCGCCGGGGGGCAGAGGATCGGGGCGGCCATCGACGGCATTCGACTGGCGGCGATGCAGCAGCGGCTGCGCGCGGCTCTCGGTTGAAGAAAGGGGCAATCGCGATGTCCATGGGCGGCGGCGAACCGACGATCGTCATTCGGAAAGTCAAGAAGGCAAGACATGCAGCCCCTCATGGCGGCGCATGGAAGGTCGCCTATGCGGATTTCGTGACGGCCATGATGGCTTTCTTCATGCTGCTCTGGCTGGTTTCGAATCCGGACAAAGCGCAACTGAAGGGGCTGGCCGACTATTTTTCGCCAGTATCCTCCAAGGAGTCGCCGGCGACGACCATGACCCAGCTGCCCGGCGCGCAGCCGGGGCTGGGCGGTCATGCGCGTCGTGCGCAGGCCGCCGATGCCGATCCGGTTGGCCAGCCCTCCGCCGAAGCGGGCATCGCGGGCGCGGCGCGCGGGGGCACGGCCGATGTGCCCGAAGCCGCGCTGCGCGTGCTGGCTGAGGAAATGCGCCTGTCGATAGAACCGGTGGCCAGCTCGTCTGACGGCAAGCGCAATGTGGATGTCGAACAAGACCGCCACGGTTTTCGCATCCATCTGATGGACAGCGCGAACCGCTCGATGTTCCAGGGCCGCACCGCGCAACTCAACGATTTCGCGCGCGACATGCTGGTCCAGGTGTCGCGCAAGCTGGCGGGCACCCGGGCGCAGATCGCTATCGAAGGACATACCGACAGCATGGGCGGACAGAACGACGGCAACTGGCTGTTGTCGGCCCAACGCGCGCTGGCGGCGCGATCGGCGATGGTGGCGGCGGGTCTTTCCGCCGACCGCTTCGCCGAAGTGGTGGCGAAGGCCGGAACGGAGCCGGTCTATCCCGACCGCCCCGACTTGCCGGAAAACCGCCGCATCACCATTGTCGTGCTGGCCGAGCCTTCGGCGCTGCCGCATGACGCCAGCTTCAAATTCTGACAGGAGGAACATGTGAAAAAGCTGCTGGGAGCAGTAGCGGCGCTGGTCCTTGGCGTGGGCGTGGGCGGCGCGAGCGCCTATGGCGTCGGCCTGATCCGTCCGCAGAATGGCCGATCGGCTGCCGCCACGAAGACCGAATTCGTCCCTACAGGAGCGATGATGGCGCCGCTCGTCTTTCCCGACGGCCGCCTGTCCGGCTACGCGTCCTTCGAGGTCCAGCTGGAAGTGCCGCAGGGGGAGGGGGATGAGGTGAAGGCGAAGCTGCCGCTTCTGTTGAATGCCGTCAACATGCGCACCTACCGCACCCCGTTGGCAAGCGGAAAGGACGGCCTGATTCCCGGCCTCGACGCCTTTCGTAAGGTCGTGATCGATGCTGCGGCGGAAACATATGGTCCGGATCTGGTGCGTCGCGCCGTCGTGACCCAGGCAACCCCTGTTTAGGACCGGGCGGATGGAACCGGCCAGCCTTCCTATGAACCGATCGGGCATGGGCAGCGTCACCACCGTCCTGTGGATCGCGAAGCTGGTAAGCCGGCATGGTGAGACGCTGTGCCGGGTCCGCAGCCTGTCACGCGATGGTCTGGTGGCGGACGTCCATGCGCCGCTGGTCGACGGCGATACCGTGCGCGTCAAGACAAAGGCGGGCGACCTGCCTTCGGGAAGGGTGAGCCGCGTGCGCGAAGGACGCCTGCACCTTTCCTTTCATCGGCCCCGCGAAATCGATGCCTTGCTCGTTCGTCGACCTGGCCCTTCGGCGCGGGGTCCGCGCTTCGCGCTGGATTGCCCTGTCGAAGCCTGGGTGAACGGGCATCGCCACGCGGCGCGGCTGGTGAACCTGTCGCTGGCGGGCGGACGGTTGGAAGCGGATTGCGGGTTGGCGCCCGACGCGTTGCTGATGATCGGTATTCCGGGCCTGACGGAACGGCAGGCCAGGGTCCGCTGGACGCGTGAGCAGGCCCTGGGTGTGGCGTTCCTTAAACCCCTGTCGTTCGATGAACTGGGCATGTGGCTGGCCCGGCAGGGGTCCGGACCTGATGCGCCGCGCGGTCGTGACCCAGGCGACCATGTTCAGATTGTTTCGGAAAGAATGTGAATATTCATTTGATTTGAAAGAATAAATGAAATTATCGTAACGTTATTCTTCATGATTTTGGAATAATATTCTCAATCGATAAAAATTTTAGAGAGGTGAACTCTTTGGATGGCCCGTATTCGGGTCGAAACAATAGGTGTGAATATGACGATCAGGAATCTCGCCCGCTATGGTGTCGGGGCGTTGATAGCCATATTGTGTGTGGGCGGGCTGCTCGCCATGCTCAGGATCAACGAGATCCGCATAGGCGGCCCCATCGCAACCCAATTGCAGGAGGTCAACGACCTTGTCGCCGACATTCTGCCGCCACCCGAATATCTGGTGGAGCCCTATCTGGAGGCGACGCTTCTGGTGAACCGGCCCGGCGATTATGAGGTTCGATCGGCGCGGCTCGCCCAGCTCCACAAGGATTATGATGCACGCCACGCCTATTGGCTCGAATCCACGCTTGATCCTGAAATCCGCGCAGCCGTGACGAAGGGATCGCATGATCCCGCCCAGGCCTTCTGGAGCGAGCTTGAAGGCCGCTTGTTCCCCGCAATACGAGCGGGCAATGCGGCGGCGACCGCCGCCAGCTATGCTCGACTCAGCCAGCGCTTCGTTGAGCATCGCGCGATGGTCGACAAGGCCGTGGCGATTGCGCGCAGACAGTCGGACCAACTCACGAACGACGCGGCTTCGGAACTCAGCTGGGCGATCATCCTGATGTCGGGGCTGGCGATCACCGTGGTGGTCTTCGCGGCGGGCTTCGGCTTTGTCATCCTCAGCAGGATCGTCCGGCCGCTGGTCGAAGTAGGCGAGGCCACAACCCGGCTCGCGCATGGTGGGAGCGCCGATGTGCCGCATCAGGCGCGTGAGGATGAGCTTGGCGAGATCGCCAAGGCCGTAGAGCGGTTTCGTCTCGCCGCCATCGCGCGGCAGGAGGCCGACCGCAAGTCCGCCGAGGACCAGAAGCTCGTCACCACCACGCTCGGCGATAGCCTCTCAGCCCTTGCGGAAGGCGATCTCAGCGCCAAGGTCGAGGTCGAATTTTCGCGCGAAGCCGCGTCGTTGAAGACCAATTTCAACGATGCCATCAGCCGTTTGGGCAGGATAATCGGCGCTGTTTCGCAAGGCGCGGCGCGCATCCGCGCCGGTTCGCAGGAAATCGCGCGGGCGTCGGAGGATCTTGCGCGCCGTACCGAGGCCAATGCCGCGAGCCTTGAGGAAACCTCGGCCGGACTCGTCCAGATCGATGATCGCCTGAAGGCGATCACGAACGCGGCCGCACGCACTGTCGAACGCGCCGACCAGGCGATGGTAACGGTCGGCGGCGGCCGCGCGATCGCCGACGAGGCGGCGCTGGCTATGACGCGTGTGCGCGAAAGCGCGACCGGCATCGATTCCGTGATCGAAGGGCTCGACAAGATTGCGTTCCAGACGCGCGTTCTTGCAATGAATGCAGCGGTGGAAGCAGGGCGCGCGGGCGATGCGGGCCGCGGCTTCGCGGTGGTCGCCGATCTCGTCAGCTCGCTTGCGATGCGCGCCGAGGAAGAGGCGAAGCGCGCGCGTGGCCAGTTGACCGTGACGCAGACCGACATCGTGGTTGCGGCGGAAGCGGTGCAGCGCGTGGATGGCGCCCTCGCCAATATATCGAGCGACGTCGGCGAGGTGCACGGGCTGCTGGGACAGATGGCCGCCGACAACCAGGCGCAGTCTTCGGCGATCACCCAGATCAGCGTCGCGATCAGCGCGATGGATCGGTCGACCCAGCAGAACGCCGCGATGGTCGAGGAGACATCCGCCGCTGTACGCAACCTGGCCACGGAAGTCACTTCGCTCGCCGACCAAGCGGCATTGTTCAAGACGGGTTAGCCGCAGGCTGGGCCGGGCGTTCAAGCACTCACCCCGGCTCCTGTCGCCGCAAGAGCACGCCCTCCATTTCAGCCCGGCACGCCGAAGCTCTTGACCAGCGATCCCGCGATCAGCGCCCAGCCGTCGACGAGAACGAAGAATATGATCTTCATCGGCAGCGATATGGTGGCCGGCGGCAGCATCATCATGCCCATCGCCATCAAAACCGCCGCCACCGCGAGGTCGATGACGAGGAAGGGCAGCAACAGCAGAAAGCCGATCTCGAACGCCCGCCGCAGTTCGGAGATCATGAACGCCGGCATCAGGGTGGTCATCGGCAATTCCGCGCGGTTCGGCGGCCTGTTGCCGGACAGTTGGACGAAAAGGCCGACGTCCTCGTCGCGCACATGTTTCAGCATGAAGGCATGGAACGGCACGCTAGCCCGTTCGAGCGCCTGCGTCTCGTTGATCCGCCCTTCATTATAGGGAACCATGGCCTGTTTCCATGCCGCGTCAAAGGTCGGTCCCATGACGAAGAAGGACAGGAACAGCGCCAGGCTGATGACGATGGGGTTGGGTGGCACGCCCTGCACCCCCAGGCCCGAGCGCAACAGCGAAAGCGCGACGACGATCCGGGTGAAGGACGTGATGGTCATGAGAATGCCGGGCGCGAGGCTCAGCACCGTCAACATGAGCACGAGCTGGATGGCGCGGCCGGAAAGCGATCCGTCGCCGCCGACCATATCCTTCGCCAATGCCGTTTCCGGGCGGAGCAGCAGGCCCGCTCCGGCAACGGCCAGGGTCAATGCTGCGACCTTACGCATCTGATTTTTCCGGCGGGCTTGCGGTTTCAAGTTGCAGCACGCCCTCCGGCGCGATGAGCAGCGTCAGTTCGGCGCCATCCTTGCGGATCAGCAGGAGGGAACGCCGCGGATCCAGGACGAGGCGTTCGACCACATTCAGGCGACGCTCGCCGCCGGTGCCCGGGAAGCCCGATAGCCACTTCTGCGGCAGCCGGATTTCGTAGCGGCGCACGACCCAAAGACCTCCGGCGAGCAAGCCGAGAACAACGGACAGGGCGCCCATCGTCCGCAGGAACGACAGTGCATCCATCGCCCTAACCCTTCCGCCGGACGATGCGGGTGATTTCAAGGGACATGCGCTCGCCTTCGACGAGGATCTGGCCTTCCGCCACCAGTTCGTTGTTCACATAGACGCGGGTAGGGTCGCTATGCCCGCGATCGAGCGGGATCATCGCGCCACGGCTCAGCTTGAGCAACTGGCGGATCGGCAGGTCTGTTGATCCCAGCACGATCGACAGATCGATGGGAATGCCTTCGAGGACCGACATGGGGGTCTCCTTTCAGCATCGTTATAGGAAGAAAATATAGGATCATTCGCCGCACTAGGCAAAAAATGCCTATAACGAGACTGTCTACTCCATTCAGGCAGGGAGCAATATCAGTGGACCTCGATTCATCCATCGGCGTGTCGGCCTCGGGCCTGCGAGCCCAATCGTTGCGGATGCGGGTGATCGCCGAAAATCTGGCAAATTCGGACTCCGTCGCCTCCCGCCCGGGAGGGGATCCCTATCGGCGGCGCGTCGCCACTTTCGCCACGGAAGTCGACCGCGTGACCGGCGCCACGAAGGTCGCGGTGAAATCGATCGAGGGAGACAAGAGCCAGTTCCAGCGGGTTTACCAGCCGGGCAATCCCGCGGCCGACGCCGCCGGCTATGTCCAGCGCCCCAACGTCAACAGCCTGATCGAGACGGCGGACATGAAGTCCGCCCAACGGTCCTACGAAGCCAATCTCAACGCGATTGAAGCGGCGCG
>DATEDR010000380.1:0-9672 GCA_035281605.1 Sphingobium sp. | reverse complement strand
CGCTTTGCTGCGAGTCAAGGATACGGCCGATCAAGCCGCCGAACGGGCGCGGCAGGCCTTGGGCCGCGTGATTCCCGATGTCGCCCAGTCCCTCGCCGACGCCAGCGAGCAGGCGTTACAGCAGGCAATAGACGACAAGGTTGCCGCCCAGAGCGAAATGGTGGCTAAGGTGGCCGAAGAAGCGGTCAAGGCGGCGCATCACGCCTCCGATCGCCTCACCCGTCAGCTGCTGACGATCGCGGACACCAGCGCGAGCGTGCAATCCCGCATCGAGGAGGCCGAGCGGGCTTCGGAGGACCGCGACCGCGATCACTTCGCCCGCCGGGCCGCGCTGCTGATCGAATCTCTCAACAGCACTGCGATCGACGTCGCCAAGATCCTGTCGAACGATGTGACCGATTCGGCCTGGTCCGCCTATTTGAAGGGCGACCGCGGCGTATTCACGCGCCGCGCGGTGAAGCTGCTGGACGCTGGCGAATCCCGCGAAATCGCGCTGCATTACGACAATGACGGCGAGTTCCAGGACCATGTAAACCG
Organism: Sphingobium sp.; assembly: GCA_035281605.1. Classification (GTDB taxonomy): domain Bacteria; phylum Pseudomonadota; class Alphaproteobacteria; order Sphingomonadales; family Sphingomonadaceae; genus Sphingobium. Next base: position 9,135 of record DATEDR010000380.1, on the reverse strand, counting down.
CTACATCCACGATTTCGAATCGATGTTGCGGATCATCCTGTCGGCCCGCGACGGCAACGCTCTGGGCGTTGCCATCCTCTCCTCCGACATGGGCAAGCTCTATGTGGCGCTGGCTCAGGCGATAGAAAGACTGCGGCAGTAAAGCAGCCAGAGCGGGACTCAAACCTTCTCCCGCCGGCGGGAGAAGGATACGCAGCCTTGCCAGCCTGCTGCTAGCGAAGTTGGATGAGGGTGCTGAGGGCAGGCAAACCGCCTTCAGCTCTTAACTCGAATATGCAGCCAAGCTGAAGGATGCGGCTATCTTGAGCCGAGCCCAACTCTTTCGACGAAACGTCAGGACGCCCGGGTCCAGCGTTCCAGCGTCACCCACCCCTCGACATAATTAGCGTAGTAGATTCCGAACAGCAGCAGCGACAGGATCGTAGCCCGGAACGCGACCACGCCGGGCCGAAAATTGCTGGGCGCGCTATCCGCCTGCCCTTTGAGCAGCGTTTCGCCCGTTTCATCGGGCGTCCGAATGCCAAAGGGCAGCACGATGAACGCGCTGATCACCCAGAACAACACATAGATGGCAAGAATAGCGTACCAGTTCATAGCGCGCAGGCTTAGACTATTTCAACCTTCGCTGGAACAGCTAAGGCCCCGCAAAATGCGGCGCGTCAGGGAGCAGACCACCCTTCTGCCGAAGCACATCCTACGCCCGAATAAGCAGGACATCGACCACCGGCTTCTTGCCGGTCCAGCGCGTGGCGGTACGCCGCACGGCCAGCCTGATCCGTTCTCGCAGCGCTTCGTCCTCCTGCGATCCCTTGACGACGACGCCCGCCGCATCCTGGGCAGCTTCCTCCAGGAAGGCGCTCTTGTCCTCCTCCACCGGAACGCCCTGCGTCCGTAGCGTCGGTGCGCCGATAACCCTGCCCTTGCCGTCCAGCGCCACGGCGACGCTGATCTGGCCGTGCAGCGCGATCTTTCTGCGCTCGTTCATCGTCGCGCCGTCCGCCGGCAGGATGACATCTCCATCCAGCACCAGCCGGCCCGTTCCTTCCTTGCCGATTATCTCCGGTCCATCGGGCGCAAGCCGCAACAGGTCGCCATTGGACTGGACTACCGCATGTGGAATGCCGCTCGTCAGACCCAGCCGCGCCTGCTCCGCCATATGGCGCCGCTCGCCGTGCACCGGCAGCAGGATCTGCGGCCGCACCCAGCGGTACATCGACTCCAGCTCCGGTCGGCCCGGATGGCCGGACACATGGACCTCAGCCTGACGGTCGGTCACCATCAGCACCCCCTTGGTGGCAAGCGCATTCTGGATGCGACCGATCGCGATCTCGTTGCCCGGGATCTGCTTGGACGAAAAGACCACCAGGTCGCCCTGGTCCAGCTTGATGGGATGGCTGTCGAAGGCGATGCGCGACAGGGCAGCGCGCGATTCCCCCTGCCCGCCGGTCGCGATGATCATGACCTCATTGTGCGGCAAGGCCATCACATCGTCCCAATCCACGGTCGGCGGAAAATCCCTCAGATAGCCCGCAGCCTTGGCCGTCGAAATGATCCGGTCGAGCGACCGGCCCGCTACGCAGAGCTTGCGTCCCACGGCATTGGCGACCTCGCCCAGCGTCTGAAGCCGCGCGGCGTTGGACGCGAAGGTGGTGACGAGCACCCGTCCCTTTGCACCCGTGATCGTCTGCATCAGGCCCTCGCGAACATCGTGCTCGGACCCGCTGGCTTCGGAATTGAAGACGTTGGTGCTGTCGCACACCAGCGCCAGCACGCCCTCGTCCCCGATCGCCGCCAATTCCTCAGGCGTCGAAGGCTGTCCCAGCAGGGGCCGCTCATCCAGCTTCCAGTCGCCCGTATGAAAGACGCGTCCGAAAGGCGTCTCGATCAACAGCGCATTGCCTTCGGGGATGGAGTGCGCCAGCGGCACATAGCGGAAACCGAACGGCCCGAGCGCGAAGCTGCCCTCATTGTCGATGACGTTCAGTTCGACCTCTCGCGTGAGCCCTTCCTCCTCCAGCTTCAGCCGGATCAGCCCCGCGGTGAAGGGCGTGGCATAGAGCGGCACGCCTAGCTCTGCCGCCATATAGGGGATAGCGCCGATATGATCCTCATGCCCATGGGTCAGGACGATGCCCAGCAGGTCTTCGCGCCGCTCCTCGATAAAGGCGAGGTCGGGCAGCACCAGTTCCACGCCCGGATAAGCCGGATCGGCGAATGTGAGGCCCAGGTCGACCATCACCCATTTGCCCTGGCAACCGTAAAGATTGACGTTCATGCCGATCTCCCCAGACCCGCCAAGGGCCAGGAAGAGCAGCTCGTTTCCGGGTGTCATTATATTTTCAAACTCCGTTCGTGCAGCAGCGCCAGCCCCAAAATGGTAAGGTCCGGCGCGATCGCATCGAAAATATCGCTATTCTCATCAAAAAGGACGGCAAGGCCGCCCGTCGAAATAACCTTGGCGGGGCGCCCGATTTCCGCCCGCATCCGGGCAACCAGACCCTCCATCATCGCCACATAGCCCCAAAAGACGCCGATGTGCATCTGCTCTTCGGTCGTGCGACCGATAACCGAGCGGTTCTCCGGCGGCACGATCGCGATCTTGGGCAGCTTGGCAGCCGCCGCCACCAGCGCATCGAGCGACAGGTTGATCCCTGGCGCAATGATGCCGCCCTTGTAGGTGCCATGATAGTCGATGACGTCGAACGTCGTCGCCGTGCCGAAATCGATGATGATCAAGTCGCCTTCGTAGAGATGGTGGGCCGCAATCGTGTTTACAACCCGATCGGCGCCAACCGATGCCGGCTCGGCCACGTCCAGTTCGATACCCCATTCGACGGGCGCCTGACCTGCAATCAGGGCCGCCACCTTAAAATATTTTTCCGCCAGCACCTGAAGATTATGCAACGCGCGGGGCACGACCGTCGCGATGATCACCGCATCGACATCGCCGATCGCGAACCCTTCCAGCATCAACAACTGATTGAGCCACACGGCATATTCATCGGCCGTCCGGCGTGGATCTGTGGCGATGCGCCAGCGCGCACGGATTTCCCGTCCGTCCAGCAGGGCGAAAACTACATTGGTATTGCCCGCGTCGATCGCGAGAAGCATGGCCGGTCTCCCGGTTGTCAGAGGAGAAGGATGTCGCCGGCATGAATGGCACGGGCATTGCCATTCGCCAAGCGCAGGATCAGCATGCCCTGCCTGTCGAGCGTGTCGAAGGTCCCTTCGACCACCTCGCCATCAGGCTGGATCACCCGCATCTGCGTACCGGAGGGATGCGCGTTGAGCAGCCAATGGGTAAGCACCGGCTCCAGCCCCTGCGCCCGCCAGATCGCCAGCCAGTGCGCGAACAATTCCGCGAGCCGCTCCAGCAGCGCGGCGGCATCCGCATCGGCAGCGCCCTGCGCGGCAAGGCTTGTCACCGGACGGTCCAGCCCTTTGGGATGGTCCGCCACATTGACGCCAATGCCCACGACGACCGCGTCGCCGGTCCGCTCAAGCAGGATCCCGGCAACCTTCGCGCCCTCCACCAAAATGTCGTTGGGCCATTTGATCCGCGCCTGTCCCGCACAAAGCGGCGCGACCAGCGCATGCGCCGCGTTGGCCGCGACCAGCGCCAGCGTATGGGGCAAGGGATCGCCATCGCGAAGGCGCACCAGCGTCGAGCAGTGGAGATTGCCGGCCGGGCTCTCCCAGGCGCGTCCCATCCGGCCTCGCCCGCCGGTCTGCCTGGCCGCCCGTAGCCACACGCCTTCGGGAGTCCCCTCCTCCGCCAATGCCAGCATATCGGCATTGGTGGAGCCAGTCTCCTCGACGAAGCGAATGTCGTTCAGAACAGCGACGCCGCAGCCGCGGCGCTTGCCTTGTCGAGCACGGGATTGAGCAGATAGCCGATGACGATCACCACCGCGCAGGCGGTCAGGATGACATTCTCGACAGCCCCGCCGCGTGGCTCATAGGCCGCCGTCGGCTCGTCGAAATACATCGTCTTGATGATCTTGAGATAATAGAAGGCGCCGATCACCGAGGCCGCGATGCCGAAGGCAGCGAGCGCCGTCAGGCCGGACGCAACCGCGGCGTCGAACACCAGGAACTTCGCCCAGAAACCGAACAGCGGCGGGATGCCTGCCATCGAGAACATGAAGATGGCGAGCGCCGCCGCCAGCCCCTTGCGCGACTGCGACAGGCCGGCAAGGCTGGCGATCGTCTCGACCGGCTTACCATCGGCATCGCGCATCTGCAGGATGCAGGCAAAGCCGCCGATCGTCATGACGACATAGATCGCCATGTAGCTCATCGTCGCGGCGACCCCGGCGGGCGTGGCGGCGGCAAGGCCGATCAGCGCGAAGCCGACGTTGTTGATCGATGAATAGGCCATCAGGCGCTTGATGTTGGTCTGGCCGATCGCCGCGACCGCGCCGAAAATGATCGACGCCAGTGCAACGAAGATCACGATCTGCTGCCACTCCAGTCCCGCGGGACCCAGCGCCTCAATCGCGACGCGCACGGTCAGCGCCATCGCCGCAACCTTGGGCGCGCTCCCGAAGAAAGTCGTAACCGGCGTCGGCGCGCCTTCATAGACGTCGGGCGTCCACATGTGGAACGGCACCGCACTCATCTTGAACGCCAAGCCCGCCAGCAGGAAGACGAGGCCGAACAGCTCGCCCTTCGACACGCCCTCGCCCAGCGCCACGGCAATGCCGTCGAAGCCGGTCGTGCCGGTGAAGCCGTAGAGCAGCGCCGTGCCGTAAAGCAGGATGCCGCTCGCGAGCGAACCCAGCACGAAATATTTGAGGCCTGCTTCGGACGACCGCTCATCCTGCTGCATGAAACTCGCCAGCACATAGGCGGCGAGGCTCTGCATCTCGAGGCCGACATAGAGCGTCAACAGGTCGCCCGCCGACACCATCATGCCCATGCCGATGCTGCTGAACAGGATCAGGATCGGATATTCGGGCCGCAGCGCACCGCTCACCAGGAAAAACCGGGGCGCGAGCAGGATCGCCGCCGCCGCCGCGCCATAGATCAGTACCTTGGCGAAGACTGAGAAGGCGTCCGCCCGGACCAACCCGTCAAAGGCGAGCGGGCCATGCGCCAGCGAAGTCGACAGCGTCAGCCCGGCGACTGCCAGCGTCAGAACCGAAAGCCAGTTGACGACGCGGGCCGTCGCATCGCCGCCATAGGCTGCGATCATCAGCAGCACCAGGCCGCCGGCAGTGAGGACCAGTTCCGGCAGGACGGCCAGAAGGGAAGCGGAATCAATCATCAGTGCGCCTCCCCCGACGCGTCATGGTGCTCTGCGGGTGCTTCTTCATGGTGATGCGCCTCGGCCGGCGGAATGGCCGGGCCCATCTTGATCTTGCTATCCCCGGCCGGCGCCGCGGAGGCAATGCGGGCTTCCAGCGCGCGAATATCCGACCGCATCGGCGCCAGGAAGCTCTCGGGATAGACGCCCATCCACAGCACCGCCGCGGCGATCGGCGCCAGCAACCAGACTTCCCGCATCGACAGGTCGGGCATGGCCGCCGCGTCGGCATTCTTCTGGTCGCCATAGCAGATGCGACGATAGAGATAGAGCATATAGGCCGCGCCCAGGATGATGCCCGTGGTGCAGACCAGCGCCACCCAGCTCGACGCCTGATAAATGCCCATCAGCGACAGGAATTCCCCGACGAAATTGCTGGTGCCCGGCAGGCCGACCGACGCCATGGTGAACAGCAGGAACAGCACCGCATATTTGGGCATGTTGATGGAAAGCCCGCCGTAACGCGCAATCTTGCGGGTATGCAGACGGTCATAGATGACGCCGACGCACAGGAAGAGCGCGCCCGACACCAGGCCATGGCCCAGCATCACCATCATCGCGCCTTCGATGCCCGCCTGATTGAACGCGAACAGGCCGACCGTCACGATCGCCATATGCGCGACCGACGAATAAGCGATCAGCTTCTTCATGTCGGTCTGCACCAGCGCGACGAGGCTGGTATAGACCACCGCCACCATGGACAGGCCCCAGATCAGCCAGGCCAGCTGCGCCGAAGCTTCGGGGAACATCGGCAGCGAGAAGCGGATGAAGCCATAGCCACCCATCTTCAGCAGCACGCCCGCCAGAATGACCGAACCGGCGGTCGGCGCCTGCACGTGCGCGTCGGGCAGCCAGGTGTGGACCGGCCACATCGGCATCTTGACCGCGAAGCTCGCGAAGAAGGCTAGGAACAGCCAGACCTGCGCATGCGGATCGAAATTATAGGCCATCAGCGTCGGGATGTCGGTCGTGCCCGCGTCATGCACCATCCACATCATCGCGATCAGCATCAGCACCGATCCGAGCAGCGTATAGAGGAAGAACTTGTAGCTCGCGTAGATGCGATCCGCCCCGCCCCAGATGCCGATGATCAGATACATCGGGATCAGGCCTGCTTCGAACATCACGTAAAAGAGGTAGAGATCCTGCGCCGTGAAGACGCCGATCATCAGCACCTCCATGAACAGGAAAGCCGCCATATATTCGCCGACGCGCTTCTCAATCGCCTGCCAGCTCGCCCCGATGCAGATCGGCATCAGGAACACGGTCAGCATGATCAGCACCAGTGCGATGCCGTCTATCCCCAGCGCCCAGGCGAAGCGGCCGAAGATCGGCGCATATTCCTGGAACTGCCATTGCGCAGCGCCGCCCGACTGGTCGAAATTCGCCCAGAGCAGGATGCCCAGAGCGAGGTCGACCAGCGTCGCCAGCAGCGCGATCCAGCGCGCCTGGTTGGCGCCCGCATAGAGACAGGCGATGGCCCCCGCCATCGGCACTGCCATCATCAGGGAAAGGATGGGGAAGCCGCTCATTATCGTGTCATCGCCCAGGTTGCAGCCGCCGCGAGCCCGATCAGCATCACCAGCGCGTAGGTATAGAGGTAGCCGGATTGAAGCCGACGGGTGACTTTGTTGCCCTGTACGACCAGCGCGGCGAGACCATTGGGCCCGAAGCGGTCGATGAAGCCGACATCACCGAACTTCCAGAAGAAGCGGCCGATGGCGAAGGCAGGCTTGACGAAGATGAAATGATACAGTTCGTCAAAATACCATTTATTGAGCAGGAACTGGTACAGCACCCCGAACTCGGCAACGAAACGCCGCGGCCAGTCGGTGTTTTTGATGTAGCTCAGCCAGGCTATAACGAGGCCGGTCAGCATCACCGCGAACGGCGCGAACTTGACCCAGGTCGGCACTTCATGCGCGGCGTGCATCAGGTGGCTGTCGAACGACAGCGCCCCCTTCCAGAATTCGACGCCGCCTTCGGCCCCGATGAACTGGTCGTGGAAGATCAGCCCCGCAAACACCGCGCCGAGGGCAAGGACCACCAGCGGCACCAGCATCACCCACGGGCTCTCATGCGGATGATAACCGCCGGTGCCGGTCGCCACATGGCCATGATCGTCATGAGCCCCATGGCCGTCATGCTCGGTCTCTTCTTCCGGCGATTCATGATGGCCGTGAATCGCATGCTGGATATGCTCCGAAGCGGCCCAGCGCGGCTTGCCGAAGAAGGTGAGGAAGACGAGCCGCCAGCTGTAGAAGCTGGTGAGCAAAGCCGCGAATATGCCGACCAGGAAGGCGCCCACGCCCGCCCCGCCCGACGCATAGGCCGCCTCGAGAATGCCGTCCTTCGAGTAGAAGCCGGCAAAACCGACGCCGATAATCGGCAGGCCGACGCCCGTGATGGCCAGCGTACCCAGCGTCATCGTCCAGAAGGTGATCGGGATCTCCTTCCGCAGCGCGCCATAGTAACGCATGTCCTGCTCATGGTGCATCGCATGGATGACCGAACCTGCGCCCAGGAACAGCAGCGCCTTGAAGAAGGCGTGCGTGAAAAGGTGGAACATCGCCGCGCCATAGGCGCCGACACCCGCTGCGAAGAACATATAGCCCAGCTGCGAACAGGTCGAATAGGCGATGACACGCTTGATGTCGTTTTGCACCGTGCCGACGGTCGCCGCGAACAGGCATGTCGCCGCGCCGATGAAGGTCACGAAGCCAAGCGCGGTCGGCGAGACCTCGAACATCGGCGACAGGCGGCACACCATGAACACGCCCGCCGTCACCATGGTCGCCGCGTGGATCAGCGCCGACACCGGGGTCGGGCCTTCCATCGCGTCCGGCAGCCAGGTGTGGAGGCCCAACTGCGCCGACTTGCCCATCGCGCCGATGAACAGCAGCAGGCAAAGCACCGTCATCGTGTCGAATCGATGGCCGAGGAACCCGATGGTCGAACCGGCCATGGACGGCGCGGCTTCCAGGATTTCCGGGATGGAGATGGTGTTGAACACCAGATAGGTGCCGAAAATGCCCAGCATGAAGCCAAGGTCGCCGACGCGGTTGACGACGAACGCCTTGATCGCGGCGGCGTTTGCGCTCGGTTTCCGGAACCAGAAGCCGATCAGCAGGTATGAGGCGAGACCGACGCCTTCCCAACCGAAGAACATCTGCAGCAGATTGTTTGCCGTCACCAGCATCAGCATCGCGAAGGTGAAGAGCGAGAGGTAGGCGAAGAAGCGCGGCTGATCCGGCTCCTCCTCCATATAGCCCCAGCTATAGAGGTGGACGAGGCTCGACACGCTGGTGATAACCACCAGCATGACCGCCGTCATCGCATCGACCCGCAGCGCCCATTGGGCATCGAAGCTGCCCGACTGGATCCAGGTAAAGGCCGGCGCGACATAGGCCTCAGCATGGCCGGTCAGGAAGCTGATGAAGATCGGCCAGCTCATGGCGCAGGATGCGAACAGCGCGCCGGTGGTGATGATCTTGGCCGGCAGCTTGCCCAGGGCCTTGTTGCCAAGCCCTGCGATGACCGCCGCCAGCAGCGGGAGAAGGACGATAAGCTGGATCATGTCAGGCTTAGCCCTTCATCCGGTTGACATCGTCGACGGCGATGGTGCCGCGACCGCGGAAATAGATGACGAGGATGGCAAGGCCGATGGCCGCCTCACCCGCCGCGACGGTCAGCACGAACATGCTGAACACCTGGCCCACCAGATCGCCCAGAAAGGCGCTGAAGGCGACAAGGTTGATGTTCACGCTCAAGAGGATCAGCTCGATCGCCATCAGGATGATGATGACATTCTTGCGATTGATGAAGAT
>DATEDR010000379.1:0-9250 GCA_035281605.1 Sphingobium sp. | reverse complement strand
TGTCTTGCGAAGGAACCCCTCGAGCGCCTGCGCAGGAGCCGAAGTGCGCGGACCTTTGAACTCTTCGCTGACGGCGGCGGTTTCAAGCGGCAGGTTGCGCACGATGAGCGCGAGACGGCGCGGCGTGACGAAACTGTCGATGCTCTCAGGCTTCAGGCCGGCTTTCGACAGTTCCTCGGTGAAGAGGCGGCCAAGATCTTCCGCCGCCTTCACTTGCATGCGCGCTGGGATTTCCTCGCAGCGCAATTCGAGCAGGAAATCGGTCATCACGCGGCCCACCCGTTCACTTCCATCCACTTTTCGCAGGCGCCCTTGGCGAGGTCGCGCACGCGGCCGATATAGCTGGCGCGCTCCTGTACCGAAATGACGCCCCGCGCCTGGAGCAGGTTGAAGACGTGGCTCGCCTTGATCGCCTGGTCATAGGCGGCGAGCGGAACGCCCGCCTCCAGCGACGCCTTGCACTCGGCCTCGGCATCCTTGAACCAGCGGAACAGCTTTTCCGTGTCGGCGATCTCGAAATTCCATTTCGACATCTGCTGCTCATTGGCGAGGAAGACGTCGCCATAGGTGACGCCCGCATCGTTGAACTTCAGGTCGTACACGCTGTCGACGCCCTGAATATACATGGCGAGGCGCTCGAGGCCGTAGGTCAGTTCCCCCGCGACCGGCTTGCAATCGAAACCGCCCATTTGCTGGAAATAGGTGAACTGGGTGACTTCCATCCCGTCGCACCAGACTTCCCAGCCAAGGCCCCAGGCGCCCAGGGTCGGGCTTTCCCAATCATCCTCGACGAAGCGTATGTCATGCACCAGCGGGTCGATGCCAATCTCCGCCAGCGACCCCAGATACAGCTCCTGAAGGTTCGCCGGCGACGGCTTCATGATCACCTGATATTGGTAATAATGCTGGAGGCGGTTGGGGTTCTCGCCATAGCGGCCGTCGGTCGGGCGGCGACTGGGCTGCACATAAGCCGCATTCCAGGGGTTTGGACCCAGGCTGCGCAGCGTCGTTGCCGGATGAAAGGTGCCCGCGCCCACTTCCATGTCATAGGGTTGCAATATGACGCAGCCCTGCTTTCCCCAATAGGCGTGCAGGGTCAGGATCAGGTCCTGAAAGGAAAGCACTTTGCCTGTCGCCACGAATAGTCCCTCGGAAGCGTGGATTCTTAGCGGCGGCCCTTGGCGCAGGCAGGCGACAGGGTCAAGGGAAAGAGGCTCCGGCGAGGGTTAATCTCCTTGCCCTGAAGGCTTTGGCCCCGTATGGAAGGGCACCGACCCCCTATGGAAATGCCCGATATGAAGTCATCCGTCACGTGCCTTATTGCCGCCGGTCTCTTGCTGCTGAGCGGCTGCGCCCCGGAGCATCCTGCGCAGGCGCGCACGCCGACGGCGAAGACCGCCTATGTCACCCCCGCCCTGTGGCGCGTGAAGGACGAGGACACGACCATCTATCTGTTCGGCACCGTCCATGTGCTGAAACCCGGAACGACATGGTTCGGGAACGGCGTGAAGCGGGCGTTCGACAGCTCGGACGAACTGGTGCTGGAGATTGTCGAGCCTGAGGACCCGCAGGCGATGGCTACATCGATGGCGGGCATCGCCCTCTCCCGCGACGGGGTGAAGCTGTCCGATCGGCTGAGCGCCGAGGATCGAGGCAAATATCAGGCGGCGATGACTGCACACGGCCTGCCATGGCAGATGTTCGAGGCGTTCAACCCCTGGATGGCGGGCATGGCGCTGTCGGTCCAGCCGCTGGGAAAGCTCGGCTACAAGTCGGAACTCGGCGCTGAAAAGACGCTGAGCGCGGCGGCAAGGGCCTCGGGCAAGAAGATAAGCGCGCTGGAGACGGTCGATCAGCAACTCGGCTATTTTGCCGGCCTGCCGATGGAGAGCCAGGTGAAATTCCTCACCGCCACCGTGGAAGGACTGCCGGACATGGAGCGCGAATTCGGGCGCTTGATCGCGCACTGGCAGGAAGGCGAGCCGGACAAGCTGGCAGCCGAGATGAACGAGTCGCTGGAGGAGACGCCGGAGCTGGCCCAGGTATTGTTGATCGGGCGGAATGCCAATTGGGCCCGCTGGATAAAGGGAAGGCTCGCCAGCCCCGGCACCCTGTTCGTAGCAGTCGGCGCAGGGCATCTCGCCGGCAAGGGGAGCGTCCAGGATCAGTTGAAGACTTTGGGCGTCGCGTCCGCCAGGGTCGCTGAATGACGGTCTTTCGGTGGTTCGGCATGTGCGCCGTCCTGCTGCTGTTGGCTGCATGCGGACGAGAGCCGGTGCCCGCCCCAGTCGAGGGAGGACCGGCGCTCTGGCGGGTACAGGGGCATGGACTGGACGGCTGGCTGTTCGGCACCATCCATGTGCTGCCCAAGGGTGTCGCCTGGCAAAGCCCCTCTATCCGGCGGGCGATGAATGATGCCGACCGGTTGGTGCTGGAATCCGCCGAGATTCAGGATCAGGCCCGGACGACGGCCCTGTTCGAGAAGATGGGCCGCAGCCCCGGCCTGCCGCCCCTGGCAACCCGCCTGCCCGCTGGCGAGCGACCGCAATTGCAGAAGATTGTGGATGAGAGCGGAACCAGCACCCAGCTTTTATCCGGTTATGAAAGCTGGGCTGCGGCGATGCTGCTTTCGGCCGCGGCGCAGCAGCCCTTGCAGCTGAGCCCCGGCGAGGGCGTCGAGCCCGTGCTAATCGAGATTTTCAAACATGCCGGCAAGCCTGTCGACGGGCTGGAGACCGTCGCACGGCAGTTCGCTGCCTTCGACACGCTTCCGCAGACGGCACAGCAGCGGCTGCTGGCGCAGACGGTCCATGAAGCGAAGGATGTCGGCAACCTCTACGATCGGGTCCTGAAAGCGTGGCTGAAAGGCGACATGGCCGCGATCGCGCAAGAGGATCAGACGGGCGAGCAGCCCGACCCCGTGGTGGAACAGGCGGTGCTGATCGCGCGCAACCGCGATTGGGCCCGTGCCGTCGGAAGGCTGAAGGGCCGCCCCTTCATCGCCGTGGGGACCGGCCACCTGACTGGGCGCGACAGCTTCCTCCTCCTGCTGGAAGCCAAAGGCTATAAGGTGACGCGCGTGCAATAGCGCGCGTCCGCCCTTGCCTTCCCGCGCTTTTCTGCTACAGGGCCGCCTTCCCGTGATGGTCATCCCTGGAGGCGTTGCGGGAAATTGTATCAGTTAGCTTTTGGAGACACGTAATGAGCGAGCAGCTTACGCTGTCGGCCGAGGCACGCGATCGGGCAGGCAAGGGAGCCTCCCGCGCTCTCCGCCGCGAGGGCCGCGTACCCGCCGTCATCTATGGTAACAATGAAGAACCGCAGTCGATCCATGTCGAGGAAAAGCTCCTCAACAAGTTGCTCGGCACCGGCCACTTCTTCAATTCGGTCGTCTTCGTCGACGTTGGTGGCAAGAAGATCCGCACCCTGCCCAAGGATGTGGCCTTCCACCCCGTGAGCGACCGTCCGCTGCACGCCGACTTCCTGCGCGTTTCGGAACATGCCACCGTTCACGTGAACGTGCCGGTGCGCTTCGAAAATGAAGACGCTTCGCCTGGCCTGAAGAAGGGTGGCGTGCTCAACATCGTCGCGCACGAGATCGAACTGATCGTCGATGCAGCTGAAATCCCCGACGATGTGGTGATCGACCTGGCAGGCTTCGATGTCGGCGACTCGATCCACATCAGCGGCGTGAAGCTGCCCAAGGGCGCCAAGGCTGCCCATGACGAGCAGGACTATACCGTTGCCACCATCGTTGCTCCTTCGTCTCTGAAGAGCGCCGAAGGCGACAACGAAACGCCGGCCGAAGGCGCCTAAGCCTAAAGCCAGCCGTCTGACGGTTTGCTCACCCCCGTTCGGGCTGAGCTTGTCGAAGCCCCGCTCTTTCTTTTGGAAGAGGCGTGGTCCCCTTCGACAGGCTCAGAGCGAACGGGGGTTTGCTTTTTTGGGAGAATTTGGATGCAGATCTGGGTCGGCCTTGGCAATCCGGGCACCCAATATGCGATGCACCGGCATAATGTCGGCTTCATGGCGGCTGACGTCATCGCCGACCTGCACCATTTCTCCCCGCCAAAAAAGCAGTTCCAGGGGTGGGTGCAGGAAGGCCGGATCGGGTTGGAAAAGATCATCCTGATCAAACCCGCCACCTTCATGAACGAAAGCGGCCGCTCCGTGGGCGAGGCGATGCGCTTCTACAAGCTGGCGCCTGAGGACGTCACGGTCTTTCACGACGAACTGGACCTGGCGCCGATGAAGGTGAAGGTGAAGCGCGGCGGGGGCAATGCAGGCCATAACGGGCTGCGTTCGACGGACGCGCATATCGGGCCCGATTTCCGCCGCGTCCGCATCGGCATCGGCCATCCGGGACACAGGGACCGGGTCCATGGCTATGTGTTGGGCAATTACCACAAGAGCGAGATCGACGCCCTGTCCGACATGCTGGGCGCGATCAGCGCGGAAGCCGAATGGCTGGCCAAGGGCGACGATGCGCGCTTCATGAACGAAGTGGCGCTACGTCTGGCCGATTGACCGTGCAGGAAATGCGCGCCCGCCCGCCTTGCCTTTGAGGCGAAAAGCCTGCCGCGCATTGCCGAGCGTCATGTTGCCGGGCCATAGAGGGAGGCCATGCCACTTTCCAAGGGGATGCGGGTGATACAGACCGTCGCGACGAAGCCTTTCCATGATCAAAAGCCCGGCACGTCCGGCCTGCGCAAGAAGGTGCGGATATTCCAGCAGCCCCATTATGCGGAAAATTTCGTCCAGTCGGTGTTCGACAGTCTGGAAGGATTTCCGGGCCAGACGCTCGTCCTGGGCGGGGACGGACGCTATCTGAACCGCGAGGTCATCCAGATCGTCCTGAAAATGGCCGCTGCGAACGGCTTTGGCCGGGTGCTGGTCGGCCAAGGCGGCATCCTGTCGACGCCCGCCGCGTCGCACCTTATCCGTTCTTCAGGAGCCTTTGGCGGGCTGATACTATCTGCCAGCCACAATCCGGGCGGCCCGGACGAGGATTTCGGCATCAAATATAATGTCGCCAATGGCGGCCCCGCGCCAGAAAAGGTGACCGACGCTATCCATGCCAGGACGCTGGCCATCGACTCCTACCGCATCCTTGATGCGCAGGATGTCGACATCGACGAGCCGGGCACCAGTCGCCTGGGCGACATGATCGTTGAAGTGGTCGATCCTGTCGCGGCCTATGCCGACCTCATGGAAAGCCTGTTCGACTTTCCCGCGATCCGCCAGATGATAGCGCAGGGCTTCACCCTCTCCTTCGATTCCATGAGCGCGGTCACGGGTCCCTATGCGATCGAGATCTTTGAAAAGCGGTTGGGCGCCGCCGTGGGGACGGTGCAGAACGGCACGCCGCTGCCCGATTTCGGCCATCATCACCCCGACCCCAATTTGGTTCATGCCAAGGCTTTGCATGACCGGATGATGGCGCCCGACGCGCCCGACTTCGGCGCCGCATCGGACGGCGATGGCGACCGCAACCTCATCATCGGGCGGCATTGCTATGTGACCCCGTCGGACTCGCTTGCCGTGTTGGCCGCCAATGCGCATCTGGCGCCCGGTTATGGCAGGGGTCTGAAGGGCGTCGCCCGGTCCATGCCCACCAGCGGCGCGGCGGATCGGGTGGCGGAAAAGCTTGGCATTCCGCTTTTCGAAACACCAACCGGATGGAAATTCTTCGGCAATCTGCTGGACGCCGGCATGGCGACGATATGCGGGGAGGAAAGCGCCGGCACCGGCTCCGATCATGTGCGCGAGAAGGACGGCATCTGGGCGGTCCTGCTATGGCTCAACATCCTCGCCGTCCGGCGGCAGAGCGTGACGCAAATCATGGCGGAACATTGGGCGAGCTTTGGCCGCAATTATTATGCGCGGCATGATTATGAGGCGATCGTCAAGGACCGGGCGGACGCGCTCATGGCGGCGTTGCAGGGAAAGCTCGCGACCTTGCCGGGCACGACGAACAGAGGCGGCACCATAAAGAGCGCGGACGATTTTGCCTACACCGATCCGACAGACCAGTCGGTCAGCCGCAACCAGGGCATCCGCATACTGTTCCAGGACGGGTCGCGGATCGTGTTTCGGCTGTCGGGCACAGGCACGGAAGGTGCGACGCTGCGGGTCTACATCGAACGCTATGTCGGAACTGGCGGCGATCTCGCGCTGGAAACCGGGGTCGCGCTGGCCCCGCTGGTGCAGGCGGCGCAGGAACTGGCCGACATCACCGGCTTCACCGGGATGGAACGGCCCAGCGTAATCACCTGAAACGCCGGACGGCCGAGCGGCTTGCCCTATGCTGCCAATGGTTCTTCGGCGATGACAGCAGGGGCTGGCGCCGAGGCTGGCCTTCCCGGGCGGAACAGGCTATCGGCCCGGCCAATCATTTTGACGTGAAGGCAGTTCCATGGGTTTTCGTTGCGGTATCGTCGGGCTTCCCAATGTGGGCAAATCCACCCTGTTCAACGCGCTGACGGAGACGCAGGCGGCGCAGGCTGCGAACTATCCCTTCTGCACGATCGAGCCCAATGTCGGCCAGGTCGCGGTTCCCGACGAGCGGCTGCAGACGATCGCGAAGATCGGCGGATCGGCGAAGATCATCGAAACGCAGCTCGCCTTCGTCGACATTGCCGGCCTGGTGCGCGGCGCGTCTAAGGGCGAGGGCCTTGGCAACCAGTTTCTCGCGAACATCCGGGAAGTGGACGCCATCGTCCACGTGCTGCGCTGCTTCGAGGATGACGACATCACCCATGTGGAGGGCAAGGTCGACCCGATCGCCGACGCGGAGACGGTCGAGACAGAACTGATGCTGGCCGACCTTGAATCCCTGGAAAAGCGTGTCCCCACCTTCGCCAAGAAGGCCGCGCAGGGCGACAAGGAGGCGAAAGCCGCAGCGTCGGTGCTGAGCAAGGCGCTTGACCTGCTGCGCGATGGCAAGCCCGCGCGGCTGACGCAGCCTGCCGATGATGAGGAGGAGCGTATCTTCCGCCAGGCGCAGTTGCTGACGGCCAAGCCTGTCCTCTACGTCTGCAATGTCGAGGAGGACAGCGCAGCGGAGGGCAACGCCCATTCGGCGCGCGTCTTTGAAAAGGCCACGGCGGAAGGGGCGAAGGCGGTGATCGTGTCCGCCGCGATCGAAGCGGAACTCATCACCATGCCGGTCGAGGAGCGCGCGGAATATCTGGAGGCCTTGGGTCTGGAAGAAGCGGGCCTCGCGCGGATCATCCGGGCCGGCTACGATCTGCTGGGCCTCATCACCTTCTTCACCGTGGGACCGAAGGAAGCCCGCGCCTGGACCGTCGCAAAGGGATCGAAGGCGCCGCAGGCCGCAGGGGCGATCCACACAGATTTCGAAAAGGGCTTCATCCGCGCCGAGACCATGGCCTATGCCGACTATGTCCAGTTCAACGGCGAGGCCGGCGCCAAGGAAGCCGGCAAGTGGCGCTCCGAAGGCAAGGAGTATCTGACCCAGGACGGCGACATCATGCTGTTCCGCTTTAACGTCTGACCGGGCATGCTGCGGCCGGGTCAAGCCGTCGGAGGACGCAAGGCCGCCTTCCCGCCCAGCGTCGATGAAGGCACCCGCCTCTTGATCCTGGGCAGCCTGCCGGGCGATGCATCCATTCGTCAGGGTGAATATTACGCGCATCGCGGCAATGCCTTCTGGACGCTGATGGGCGACCTACTGGGCGAGGATCTGCGGGCCACGCCCTATGCGCTGAGGCTGAAACGGCTACGGGCGCGCGGCGTAGGGCTGTGGGACGTGATTGAAAGCGCGGACCGGCCCGGTAGCCTGGACAGCGCGATCCGCGGCGCGGAACTGCGCGACCTTGCGGGCTTCACCGCGCGCCTGCCCCTGCTGAAGGCGATTGCCTTCAACGGCAAGACGGCGGCGCTGCATGGGCGGCGGCAGATCGGCGAGCGTGCGGACCTGACGCTGATCGACCTGCCCTCCTCCAGCGGTGCCCATGCCATGCTGTCGCGGGAGAAGAAGGCGGAGGCGTGGCGCGTGCTGCGTGACTGGATCGACTGACAACTACTTCCATCGATCTAACATCGTCGATAGGATCACTGCTTTCACAATGATCGGGCGATCATGAGCGACCAATTCTATTTCGAAGACATAACGGTTGGCGAGACGCATCACTTTGGCCCTCTGTCGGTCACCCGCGAGGAGATCATCACCTTCGCCGCCGAATATGACGCCCAGCCATTTCACCTGTCGGACGAGGCAGCAGCGACCACGCATTTCGGCAGCCTCTCGGCCAGCGGCTGGCACACGACAGCCCTGTTCATGAAGATGTTCATCGCCGAAATGCAGCGCGTACCCGGCTGGCAGGAAGCCAGCCTTGGCGCGGTAGGCATCGATGAGTTGCGCTGGCTGCGTCCCGTGCGGCCGGGCGACACGCTGCGCGGCACATCTGAGGTGATCGAGAAGAAGGTCTCGCAGAGCCGGCCCGAAATGGGAGTCGTCAAGACGCAGGTGACGCTGGTCGATCAAGAGGATCGGCCGGTCATGACGATGAAGCCGATCGCCCTCTTTCGCACCCGCCCTAGCGCAGACTGATCAGAAGGGCTTTTTCTCAGCCGGCGACACGGGCCGATTGGCGCGCGCATCGGCAGCCATGATGCGGATCTCGCGCTGCGCCGAATTGGCAATCTGAATCAGATGCAGGCCCTGCGCCAGGTCGAACCAGACGATCTTGCGGATGCCGGAACAGTCGGGGCCATGTCCGTGCTCGATCGACGCTGCGGCGGTCTTTCCGCTGACGACGTCCAACCAGGCAGGCCCTGACAGGGCGATGCCGATGCGCGCGGGATCCTTGAGCGCCAGCGTGAACAGGCCGCCATGGCTTTTGGGCTGCGCCTTGGAGGGCCGGACGGGAAACTGGACCTGCTCGACGGGCCGCAACGTGGCGAGTATCGGCTTGCCCAGGATCAGGCGCGGCGCGGAGCCGGCCTCGCCCCCTGCGACGGCATTGCCGCTCTGGGTCCAGCTGGTCCAGGGTTCGGGCGGAGGCGGCGCATCCGCGCAGCTAGGCGCTCGGTCCGGAGCGGCCAAAGCCGCCGTCGGCAGAACGCTCAAAGCGATCAGGCAGGTGATCCGTCGCATTCTCTTCCCTTCGATGCGGCTCGGGATCCAGCTTCCCCCAACTGGAGCGGCGAGACAAGAGTGTTGGTAGCCCTGGGCCATCGCAGAAATAGCCGCCAGTGCCGCGCAGGGAGGTCTATTTCCTGCCGA
>DATEDR010000378.1:0-4170 GCA_035281605.1 Sphingobium sp. | reverse complement strand
CGGACACGGCGCGATCCACGCGCTCGCGAGAGAGATGGGCGTCCCCACGTACAAGACGTGGACGAAGGGCGACCACCTCCTCGTCGGCGGTGGGAGCACGCGGCGCTATCACGGTCTCACCCCGAAGATCGGCCCGCTCCGCCGTCGCGTTACGTTCCGAGGTCATCGCGATGCGCACATCCTCCACGCCCGGCACCGACAGGCCGCCTTCGCGGATCGCGGCGGCCACCGCGTCGCGCCGCTCGGGCGACAGGCCGCCGACGTCCAGCGCCAGCGTCATGATCCCGTCCTTGATGCGCGGCGTGCTGGCACGGCCGTCGGTCAGCGTCTTCAGGCGGGCGGCGAAGCTCTCAAGATCGGTCATGACTGCGCCCTCTAGGCAATAATCGTTGCGATGGGCACTGTTTTTCGCGACCCAGCCTTCCTATAGAGACGGAATGAAGAGATTTTTCGGGTGGATGCCGGGCATCGTCAGCGCCATGGTCCAAGGCCCCTGGGGCGGAAAAGGCGACGGTCCGGACGGTGGCGACGGGCCGGGCAAGGGCGGCGACGCCGGTCCGCGCAATCCCTGGACGCAGCCGGGCCGCCCGGCGGGATCGAAGGGTCCTTCCCCCATCGAGGAATTGCTGCGCCGCAGCCGCGAAAGCCTGGGCGGCGGCGGGGGCGGCGGCTTCGGCAATCTTCCCCCGCGCGGCACCGGCAAGACGCTGTGGCCCGCGGCGATCGGGATCCTCGTGCTGCTGTGGCTGGTGCTGACCTGTTTCCATCGGGTGGGCCCGCAGGAGCGCGGCGTGGTGACGCTGCTGGGCAAATATAGCCGCACGCTGTCGCCGGGCATCAGCCTGACGCTGCCCGCGCCGCTGGAGAATGTGACCACCGTCGATGTCGAGGAGATCCGCGCCATCGACATCGGGTCGGCGAGCGCGCAGAGCGAGAATCTGGTGCTGACCGGCGACCAGAACATCATCGACCTCGCTTATTCGGTGCGCTGGAACATCCGCAATCCGGAGCTTTATCTGTTCCAGCTGGCCGATCCCGACGCGACCGTGCGCGAAGTGGCGGAAAGCGCCATGCGGTCAGTGGTCGCCTCCGTCAGCCTGGACGATGCGCTGGGCGCGGGCCGCACCGAGATCGAGCAGCAGGTCGAGCAGCGGATGCAGGAGATACTGGACGGCTACAAGTCCGGCATCCGGGTGCAGGGCGTGGCGATCAAGCAAGCCGACCCGCCGACCGCCGTCAATGACGCGTTCAAGGCGGTGTCCGCCGCGCAGCAGACCGCGCAGACCTACCTCAACGAAGCGCGCGCCGCCGCGCAGCAGGTCACCGCCAAGGCGCAGGGCGAGGCCGCCGCCTTCGACAAGGTGTATGAGCAGTACAGGCTCTCGCCCGACGTCACCCGCCGCCGCATGTATTATGAAACCATGGAGGGCGTCCTGTCCAACGTCGACAAGACCATCGTCGAAAGCGGCAACGTCACCCCCTTCCTGCCCCTGCCCGAGCTGAGGCGCAGGTCGCGGGGCACGTCGGCGCAAGCCGCCGAGGAGGGCCAGTGATGCCCACGCTGATCCGCCATCCCGTCGCACTCGCGCTGTCCGCCATCGCCCTGCTGCTGCTGATCGGCAGCACGATCGCGATCGTGCCGGAAACCAAGCAGGGCGTGATCGTCCGCTTCGGCGATCCCAAGAAGATCATCAACCGTTACCGCCCGAACGAGGATTTCGGCGAGACCGGCGCGGGCGTCATCCTGCGCTGGCCGTTCATCGACCAAATCGTCTGGATCGACAAGCGCGTCCTGTCGGTCGAGATGGAGCGGCAGCAGGTGCTGTCGACCGACCAGCTACGCCTGCAGGTCGACGCCTTCGCCCGCTATCGCATCGTCGATCCGCTGCGCATGTATATAGCGGCGGGCAATGAGGATCGGGTATCCGACGCGCTCCGCCCGATCCTGGGATCAGCGTTGCGCAACGAACTGGGCAAGCGTCCCTTCGCCGCGCTGCTCAGCCCCGAGCGCGGCCAGGTGATGGACAATATCGAGGCAGGGCTGAACCGGGTCGCGCGGCAATATGGCGCGCAGATCGTCGACGTGCGGATCAAGCGCGCCGACCTGCCCGACGGCGCGCCGCTGGAAAGCGCCTTCACCCGGATGCGCACCGCGCGCGAGCAGGAGGCGCTCACCATCCGCGCGCAGGGCGCCAAGCAGGCGCAGATCATCCGCGCCGAAGCCGACGCCAATGCCGCGCGCATCTATGCCGAAAGCTTTGGCAAGGATGCCGACTTCTACGATTTCTACCGCGCGATGCAGGCATACCGCCTGACCTTCGCCCCGGATCGGCCGGGCGGGACGACCATGGTCTTGTCGAAGGACAATGAATTCCTGAAACAGTTTCAGGGACGTTAGGCCGGCAATAGTCATTACGGAACCAGCGTCATTCAATGAGGGTTAAGGCAGGGCGGCGCATCCCGACTCGCAAGAGTCCGCCTTTCCTTCGCCAAGTTCATGAGAGGACCGTTACGAGTGCGTTACGCTTATGCCATTACCGGCGCCCTGCTGCTCGGCGGCACCGCCATTGCCGTAACATCCAGCCCGAATGTCGGCGCGCAGACCGCGCAGAATGAGGGCATGCAGGCCGCCGCCCCCGCAGGCGCGCCGGCCAGCCTGGCCGACATGGTCGAAAAGCTGCAGCCCGCCGTGGTCAATATTTCCACCCGGCAGCGCGTGCAGGTGCAAAATCCCTTTGCCGGCACCCCCTTCGGCGACCTGTTCGGCCAGGGTCAGGGCGCCAAGCCGCAGACCCGGCAGGCCCAGTCGCTGGGATCGGGCTTCATCATTTCGGCGGACGGCTATATCGTCACCAACAACCATGTCGTCTCCGCAGGGGCCGAAGGCGCCTCGGTCGATTCGATCACCGTCACGCTCACCAACCGGGAGGAATATTCGGCGCGCCTGATCGGCCGCGATCCCGCGACCGACATCGCCGTGCTGAAGATCGACGCGAGGAAGGCGCTGCCCTTCGTCAAGTTCGGCGACAGCACCAAGGCGCGCGTGGGCGACTGGGTGATCGCCATCGGCAATCCCTTCGCCCTGTCGGGCACCGTCACCGCGGGGATCATTTCCGCCGTGCATCGTGGCACCGGCGGCACCTACGACAAGTTCATCCAGACCGACGCGTCGATCAACCAGGGCAATTCCGGCGGCCCGATGTTCGACATGCGCGGCAATGTGATCGGCATCAACAGCCAGATCCTGTCGCCTTCGGGCGGCAATGTCGGCATCGGCTTCGCCATCCCGTCCGAACAGGCCGCGCCGATCGTCGACACGCTGCGCAGGGGCCAGAGCGTCAAGCGCGGGTATCTGGGCATCCAGATCAGCCCGCTGGGCGAAGACCTGGCCGACTCGCTGGGCCTCGCCAAGAATCGGGGCGAGTTCGTGCAGGGCGTGGAGCCGGGCAAGGGCGCGGACCGCGCGGGCATCAAGCCGGGCGACGTCATCGTCAGCGTCGCGGGTCAGGAAGTCACGCCCGACCAGAATCTGTCCTCCATCGTCGCCACCCAGCCGATCGGCACGCGCGTGCCCATCGTGCTGCTGCGCAACGGCCAGCGGCAGACGGTCACCGCCATCGTCGGCGAGCGGCCGTCCGAAGACGAACTGAATGCCTTCGCCCAAAGTCAGGATGAAGATTTCAACCAGCAGCAGGACGCCCCGTCGGCGGGTCCGCAGGCCAGCCAGCAGTCGCTCGGCATTTCGGCGATCCCGCTGACGTCGACCATCATCCGCCAGCTCGGCATTCCCGCCGACACGCGCGGCGTCGTGATCACCGCCGTCGACGGATCGACCGACGCAGGCGCCAAGGGACTGCGCCGGGGCGACGTCATCATCACCGCCAATAATCGCCCGGTCACCAGCCAGGCGGAACTGGACACGGCCGTGAAGCAGGTGGCGTCGCAAGGCCGCAACGCGATCCTGTTGCAGGTGCTGCGCCGCGGCCAGCCGGCGGTGTTCCTGCCGGTCCGCCTGCGCAACAAATAAGCGGCCCGTTTTCGCGGACCCGTGCGGGCCGCGCTTGCCGGAACGACGCCCTGCTTTATAGTAAGGCGGTCCGTTCCGGCAGGCGCGGCCTGAACCTTTTCGGGAGGAGCATGGCATATGAGCGACGGCATCTTCATCGGCCT
>DATEDR010000377.1:0-2747 GCA_035281605.1 Sphingobium sp. | reverse complement strand
CGAATATCACCTGCTAGTTCTGCCGGCCACCACCGTGGCGATGCTCGGAGCGGCCCTGGTCTGCTGCCGCCGGCGGACTCCCGGAGCAAGCGGCTTCCACCGCCTCGGTCGATGGCCATTCGAAGTCGCGGCGACTTATGCGGCGATGATGGCGCTGATGGCGGCCGGGGCGGCTGCGGCGGCGAACATGATCGGCAACCAGACGCATGCGGTTCTCGGCGGCGCGGTCCTCGCCAACGTTCTTTTTCCCGTTGCGCTCGGCGTTTTCCGGCGGCTTGCGGCGATGCCTCGGCTGGGCGCTCCCTCAAGCCGCGGTCTCAGGCTTCACGACGAGCATCCACGAGGCTTCCAGGGAATGCGAAGCGGGCCGCCGTCGCCCTAGCGCGCCGCTTGGCGCGGCGCGCGCGAGCAGGCTCCGAAACCGATATTGACACTTTTTGTCTAAAATGGCACCGATGTATCAGAGCGGGCCAGCCGCGCGCCCGGGTGGTGGTGCGGACAATTTTGGCGCCCATCAGAGGGAGCAGGAGATGTCTGTCGCAACGGCGAGCAGGGTCGACACGCGTTGGGTCGAGCAAACCTTCGAGCTTGACGATTTGCAGACCGGCGCCATTCGCCGGATCTGTAATCTGTCCAGGCAACTGCCGGGTGACTGGTCCGGGATGATGGGCCGGGACATCGTCATGGGCGAGGATTTCAGCGCCCTGCGCTTTCAGCTCAGCTACATGTCATATGCGCTTGCGCTTGCCCATGTCCATCGCTTGCCCGCCGCGCCCGGGGTCTTCAAAAAGCCGCTCGAGAATCTCATCACCAAGCTGCTGCATCCAGACGCTTGGGTGTACTGGAGCCACGCGAGTACTGGGATGGGTCCGTTCAACAAATATCTTGGACCCCAAGAGCAGCAGTGGAACCCGGTCGTCAAAGATAATATAATGTACAGCGCCTATCTTCAGTCGATGGCGCTGATGTATCATTACATATTTCGCGACGACAAATATTCCAGGCCGGGCTCATTGACCATTAGGCTTGATACGAAATTCTGGCACGAAGGGGGGTTTACCTTTAAGTACGACGAGAATGAGTTGAACTCCCTCGTCTACTGGCAAATGGCGGAACAGGGCTTCCTCGGCGTCGCCTGTGAACCGGGCTGCGTCTTCCAGATCTGCAATCAGCCGAGCCTGATAGGCTTCCGGATGCACGATCTCATCAATGGCGGGAAGATGGCTGAAGAGGCGAGCAGGGGATATATTGCGGCCTGGGAAGAATTCGGACTGCTCGACGAGCAGGGTAATTTCAAGACGCTCGTTCTCACGGGAATTCGCCAACCGATCACTGTCGACATGCCTCAGATGAACTTTTGGCTGATGACGCTGCTGCACAGCTGGCGCCCTGAAATCGTCGAGCAGCAATATCCGATCCTTATGCAGCGCGTCCTGCGCGAAGGCCCTGACGGCGCCAAATGGATCGTCAACGACAATCCCAGGCCGCACGTCGATAACGGGATCGATCCGCAACCTCTGCTGCCGCCCATCGACATGGCATGGGGCGCCTGCGCCGCGTCTGAGGTCGGCGATACGGAAACCTTGAACGGCCTGCTGGCCTATGCAGACCGGTTCATGAATCCGGCCTGGCTGGACGGGGGTTATTATTACAAGCGCCGCGACGCCGACTTCGACGAGAATGGAAATTTTGTCGGCATGGACGCCATGGCCGGCAACGCCTTGCTGCATTACGCGCGGCTCAATGTGAAAGACGGCTTGAAGAAGCTGTATGAGGGGCCGTTGACGGACTCCCATTTCGAACAACCGGCCTTGGTCGACCTGCCCGAGGATCTCGACGTGCGCCGCGCGATCTTCAATCCCCAACAAGACGCGCTAGCGGTGACGCTGGGCGCGCTTCCGATCGGCCGGAAGATCGCCCTGGAGATTCGCGCGCCCAGGGGCCGCGAGCTGCCAGTCATCGTCAAGGATGGGGTGGAGATCGAGCCGCGCGTGCGGCGCACCGAGGCGGGTATCTCTGTCGAAGTCCATCATCACGATCGCTCCACCCTTGTCTTTCAATGGTAAGCGGGGCGCCCACCGCCCGGTTCGCCCTGATTGATCATCACGGCAAGCCCGCCGACGCGGCGACCTTCTCCGGCTTCTATCTTTTGGTCTATTTCGGGTTCACGCACTGCAAGGTCGTCTGTCCGCGATCCTTGGCCAAGCTGTCCGCCGTGCTCGAGAGCTTGGGAGATTTGGCCGAAAAGATCCGGCCGCTCTATATTACGGTGGACCCGGCGCGGGACACCCCCGAGGTGATGCGGGCCTATCTCGAAACGGCCCATCCGCGCTTTACGGGCCTGACCGGGTCGCAGGAGCAGATCGACCTAGCGAAGAAGGCCTTCCGCGTTTTCGCCGAGCGCAGAAGCGACACCGAAAGCCCCGGCGGCTATGTCGTTCCACATAGCGCCATCGCCTATCTGATGGCCCCTGACGGCGGCTATCTGGACCATTTTACCGACAGCCTGGAGCAGCCGGAAATCGTGAGGCGCATCTCAGAGGCGCTTCACTAAGGGAGGAAACCGATCGATGGTCGACATCAACGCTGCGGTCGTGCGCACCCAAGGCGGGCCGTTCGAGCTCGAGCCGCTCGTTCTGGAAGAGCCGCGCGCCAACGAAGTGCTGGTGCGCATCGTCGGCGTAGGCCTTTGCCACACCGATCTGGTCGTCCGAGACCAGTATTTCCCGACCCCCCTCCCCGCCGTC
>DATEDR010000376.1:0-4605 GCA_035281605.1 Sphingobium sp. | reverse complement strand
GCGACGGGGTCGCTGACCTATGTCCACACGCGCGGGGGCGGCATGCCTACGGGCAAGGCGGAACTGCGCGTGCGCGGGCTGTCGCGGTCGGGCCTGTCGCTGAGTTCGCGGCCGGTGGACGCGGGCGTCAACCTGACCCTGACGCAGGATCGGCTGGCGACACGCATGGTCTTCATGACGGACGGCCAGACGATCGGCCGCGCCCAGGTGCTGCTGACGCCGCTCGGCACGCAGGGCAGCCTGGTCGAACGGCTCAATCGCGCGCCCTTGTTCGCGCAGCTGCGCTTTCGGGGGGCGGCGGATACGCTCTGGCGGCTGACCGGCGTGGAGATCGTCGATATTTCAGGCCCGGTCAGCGTGTCGGCGGATGCGCGGGGGACGTTGGGCGATCCGATCATCGCCGGCTCGCTCGCGACCGACAATGCCGCCATAACCAGCGCCGTCACGGGCATGCGCCTGCGCGATGTCCAGGCCAGGGGGCGCTTTTCAGGCGCGCAACTGGTCATGACGCATTTCGAAGCGACAGCGCGCAATGGCGGATCGGTGTCGGGCACAGGCCGGTTTACCTTTGCCGGCATTGCGGGGGTGGGGATGGACCTGCGGCTGCAGGCGGAAAACGCCACATTGCTGGAAAGGGACGACATCGCCGCGACCGTCACCGGCCCGATCACGCTCAAGTCCGACGGGGTGGGCGGCACGATCGGCGGCGACCTGATCCTCAATCGCAGCCGCTTCACGCTGGGACGCGCCGCAGCGGTGGCGCAGATCCCCGAGTTGCGCGTCATCGAGATCAACCGCAATGGCGAGGAAATCGAGCGGCCGCGCAAGAATATTCCCTGGGCGCTGGAGATCAAGGCGCGGGCGCGCAACCGGCTGACCGTCACCGGCCTGGGCCTGGACAGCGAATGGCGGGCCGATCTGGGCATTGGCGGCACCGTCACCAGCCCCGCCATATCGGGCACGGCAGACCTGGTGCGCGGCGAATATACATTCGCCGGGCGCCGGTTCGAATTGAGGGAAGGCAAGATCCAGTTCGATGGCCGAACGCCGGTCAATCCCACGTTGGACATCGACGCGGAAGCGGACGTCAACGACCTGACCGCCACCATTCATGTCGGTGGGACCGGGTTGAAGCCCGACATCAGTTTCACCAGCGTTCCCGCGCTGCCGCAGGATGAGCTTCTCTCGCGCATCCTGTTCGGCACTTCGATCACCAACCTGTCGGCACCCGAGGCGCTCCAATTGGCGTCGGCGGTCGGATCGCTCCAGGGCGGAAGCGGGCTGGACCCGATCAATGCGGTGCGGAAGGCCGCTGGGCTCGACCGGCTGCGGATCATCGCCGCCGACCCGACACAGGGTCAGGGCACGTCCATCGCGGCGGGAAAATATCTGACGCGCAAGACCTATGTGGAACTGATCACGGACGGCCAAGGCTATTCCGCGACCCGGATCGAATATCAGGTGACCCGCTGGCTTTCATTGCTTGCCGCCATATCGACGCTGGGTCGGGAGAGCGCCAACATCCGCGTGTCGAAAGACTATTGAGCCGATTATCCGTGGCATAAATACAACATTTTCATGTGTTTATCTGAGGTTCATGCAACCATCGGCGCGTCCGGGACTTCCTCGTCCTCCCCCTGGGGGAGAGTTTGATGAACGGAGTACCCGATATGAATAAGTTTTTGGTCGCATCTCTTCTGGCCGGAGCGGCGGTCGCCAGCCCCGCCATGGCGCAGGACGTCGACGCCACCTTCACCGGCCCCCGGGTCGAGGCAATCCTGGGCTATGATCATATCGGCGCGGGCAGCAGCGTCGACAATGACAATGGCGACGACGACCAGTCGATCGACGGACTGCTTTATGGCGTTGGCGCCGGCTATGACGTCAACCTGGGCAGCGCCGTCGTCGGCGTCGAAGGCGAGTTTACCGATTCAACGGCCAAGAGCGGCACCAATCCCTTTACCGGTCAATTTGGTTTTGGCCGCGTCAGCCAGGGGCGTGATCTTTACATAGGCGCGCGCGCGGGCATTCTCGCCAGCCCCAACACGCTCGTCTATGTGAAGGGCGGCTATACCAATACCAAGCTCAACGTGCTGGCTGGCGACACGAGCCAGTCGACCGACACTTCGTTCAAGCTGGACGGCTGGCGGGTCGGCGGCGGCGTGGAGCGGGCGCTGAACCAGAACAGCTTTGCCAAGCTGGAATATCGCTATTCCAAATATGACACCGGCCATATCGACTTCGTGAACGGGGCGACCAGCACCGAATTCGACGTCGACACCGACCGCCATCAGGTGGTCGCGAGCGTTGGCTGGCGCTTCTGAATCGAGAGGCGGGCCGGTGCATCGCCGGCCCGCTTTTCCTTCTCCCGCTCGGCGCTTACGGGTGGGACGCTATCGGCGCTGACGTCAGAGCGTCGCCTCTATTTCCCGAGCCGCCATCACCGGATTTTCAGCAAGGCTGATCGGTCGGCCCACAACCAGGATCGACGCGCCCCGGTTGAGAGCTTCGCGCGGGGTGACGGCGCGCTTCTGGTCCCCCATCGCGCCGCCCGCAGGCCGCACGCCCGGTACGACGAAGAATCCGTCTGCCCAGGCGCGCTTGGCCAGTTGAACCTCCTCGCCGGAACAGACGATGCCGTCCAAACCCGCGCTGCGCGCCAGATCAGCGAGCCGGGTCACCTGTTCTTCCGCCTTGCCGCCCACGCCGATGTCAGCCAGATCGCTATTGTCCAGGCTGGTGAGGACCGTGACGGCCACCACCTTCGTATTCACGCCGGCCGCGGCCTTCGCATCTTCCAGCATGGCGCGGCCGCCCGCGGCGTGAACGGTCAGGATCGCGGGCTCAAGGCCGTGAAGCGCCTGCACCGCCTTCGCCACTGTATTGGGAATGTCGTGCAGCTTCAGGTCAAGGAAGATGGGGAGGTCGAACTTCATCATCTCCCTGACGCCATGATGCCCATGCGCGCAGAAAAATTCGAGCCCCAGCTTCAGGCCGCCGACATGGCCGCGCACCCGCTGGGCCAGATCCTGAGCCTTTGCGAGGTCGGGCGTATCGATGGCGACGTAGATAGGGCTGCTCATGCTGTTCCTGTTGTGGAGAGGGAAGGGGCGAGCGCCGGGGCGCTTTCTGGAGGGACGGGCGCAGCCACGGGGTGGGCGATGGCGGTTGCCGCGACCAGCGCTCGTTCGGTGCTGTCAAGCTTGCGCTTCATCCGCCAGCGTGTTGCCCGCGCCATGATCCAGAAGGGCAGGGCGCCGAGCAGGAATGCGCCGATCAGCAGGACGGGCAACTTGGTTTCCATCACGATGTCACCCCATAGCCGGACGGTGACGGGCACATAATTCGCCGTACAGAAGAAGGCGAGAGCGATGGCGATGACGACCCAGAAGGCAGTCCGCAGGAATTGCATCGGCATGTCCTCTAGTTGCGAAACCCTATCAGCTTAGGCCATTTTGGCGCAGTGCGGAAGCGCTTCGTCCCATTTGTGACGGTGCGGACCGACGAGAGGGTTCCGCGCGCGGGCCAGGCCATGAACGGAACCCTTGCCGACTGCCAGGCATTTTTCGCCAAGGCAAGGAGATTGGAACGATGGCCGCGCGCGCATATTGGCAGGGGCAGATCAGGCTGGCCCTTGTGTCCATTCCGGTTGAAATCTACGCCGCCACCAAGTCGGGCGCGCAGATCGCCTTCCATCAGATTCATCAGCCCAGCGGGAAGCGGGTTCGCTACGAAAAAACGGTGCCGGGTCTTGGTCCTGTAAAGCCCGAGGACATCGTCAAGGGATATGAGGTCAGCAAGGGCGATTATGTCCTGCTGCAGCCCGAAGAAATCGAAGCGGTAAAGCTGGAAAGCAAGAAGACGCTGGAACTGACGCAGTTCGTCGACGCGGACGAGATCGACGTGCTTTATTATGAGCGGCCCTATTATGTCGTGCCGGCCGACGATCTGGCGGAGGAAGCCTTCATCGTCCTGCGCGAAGCGTTGCGGCGGGCGAAGAAGGTCGGGCTCGGCCAGCTCGCCATGCGCGGGCGGGAATATATCGTCTCGCTGAAGCCGTGCGGCCGGGGCATGGTGCTGGAGACGCTGCGCTATGCCGATGAGGTGAACCGCGCCCAGACTTATTTCCGCGATATCGAGGACGGTGAGCCCGACGCCGAGTTGCTCGATCTGGCCGGGGCGCTGATCGACAAGAAAACGGCGCCGTTCAAGCCCGACAGCTTCCATGACCGCTATGTCGACGCGCTCGAACGGCTGATTGAAAAGAAGAAGAAGGCGAAGGGGCGCCGGATCATTGAGGAAGAGGATACCGGGCCGGGCCAGCGCAGCGGCAATGTCATCGACCTGATGGCGGCGCTCAAGAAGTCGGTGGACACGGGCGGCAAGAGCCCTGCTCCGAAGAGCGGCGCGCGCAAGACGCCAGCGAAGCGCGCGCCGGCCGCCGCCAAGGCTCCGGCGCGCAAACGGGCCTGAACCATGGCCGAAGCGGATCCTCTGCGCGAATATAACCGGAAGCGCGACTTTACCCGGACGAAGGAGCCCGCCGGCAAGCGAGGGCGCACCAGCGGCAGCGGCTTCATCGTGCAGAAGCATGACGCGACCCGG
>DATEDR010000375.1:0-6817 GCA_035281605.1 Sphingobium sp. | reverse complement strand
GAGCCTTCCGGGAAGCTATGACTTCGCGAGGCGTGCCTATTTTCAGGGCATTGGCGCTACGGGACGCGCTTTGAAGCCCATAAGCCTGATCCGCCCATCGTCAGAGACGCCGCCGCTGCGAGCGCGTCTGTTCGCCCATGTGACGGCGCGAGCGGAGGGCGCAGGGTCAGGCATCGCTGCAGCGCTCGCGACGGGTGACCAAGGCGCGATCAGCAAGGAAGATGCCGAAGCGATGCGCCGCAGCGGCCTCGCCCATTTGCTTTCCATCAGCGGCCTGCATGTCACGGCATTGATAGGCGCTGTGATATTTCTGCTGATGCGGATCATGGCGCTGAGCAGGAGGGCGGCGCTCGACTGGCCGCTGATGATGATCGCGGCAGGTTGCGGCGCGATGGCGGGGATCGGCTACACGCTGCTGACGGGAGCGGAAGTGCCGACGGTCCGATCCTGCGTGGCGGCGCTGCTGGTGCTGGGGGGCTTGGCGCTGGGACGTGACGCGATCACCCTGCGGCTGGTCGCTGCTGGCGCGTTGGTGGTACTGCTGCTGTGGCCGGAGGCGCTGGTCGGCCCGAGTTTCCAGATGAGCTTCGCTGCCATCGTCGCCCTTGTCGCGCTGGGAGAAGATCCGCGCTTTCGCGCGCTTACGGCGGCCAGGGAGGAAGGCCGCTTTCGATGGATGACCCGTACTGTGGCGGGCATGTTGCTGACGGGTATCGCCGTCGAACTGGTGCTGGCGCCGATCGCGCTTTACCATTTTCACAAGGCGGGACTGCTGGGCGCCTTCGCCAATCTGATCGCGATCCCGCTCACGACCTTCGTCGTGATGCCGCTGGAGGCGTTGGCTCTGCTGTTCGACATCGTGGGAATGGGCGCGCCCTTCTGGTGGCTGACCGGGCGGGCGCTCGAACTGCTGCTCTGGATCGCGCATGGCGTGGCGGCGAATCCATGGGCGGTGATGATGGCGCCGACCTTGTCGATGGCGGCCTTTGGCCTGATCGTAGCGGGCGGACTTTGGTGTCTGCTGTGGCGAAGCGGCTGGCGCTGGGCGGGCTTGGTGCCGGTGGCGGCGGGCGCCGCCGCGATCCTGGCGACGTCCGCGCCGGATATTCTGGTGACGAATGACGGCCGTCATGTAGCGGTCCGCAGGCCCAACGGCGCCATGGCGCTGCTGCGCGAGCGGGCAGGGGACTATGTTCGCGAGATGATGGCGGAAAGCGCCGGGGTCGAAGGAGAGATGGATGCGATCGCGACCCTTCCCGAGGCGCGTTGCTCGACCGACCTTTGCGCCGTAGCGCTCCGGGGCCCGGATCGAGAGTGGCGCCTGCTCGTCACCCGGACGGACGGCTTGGTCCCGAGGGATAAGTTGGAGCGGGACTGCGGTCGCGCGGACATAGTCATCGCGGACCGCCGGCTGCCAGACTGGTGCAGACCGCGATGGCTGAAGGTCGATCGCCGTTTGCTGGCGCGAACGGGCGGGCTTGCCATCGACCTGGACAGGCACGTCGTCAGGACCGGCAAGGAGCCCGGCGACACTCATCCCTGGATCGTGCGGCCCGGCGCGTCTCTACGCCGGGCGCGCTCCGGTCAATTATAGCGTCGCAGCAATCCGGCGAGCTTTCCCTGTATCCGGATCTGACCCGGGTCGTAGATCTGCGGCGCATAGGCGCTATTGGCAGGGTCGAGCCGAACCCTGGGTCCGTCCCGATGGAAATATTTGAGCGTCGCCTCATTCTCCTCGATCAGCGCGACGACGATCTGGCCTTCACGGGCGACATCGGTGCGCTGGATCAGCGCGAAATCGCCATCGAGGATGCCGGCTTCAACCATTGAATCACCAGAGACCTCCAGCGCATAATGGTCGCCTGCACCCAGCAAAGCGGCCGGGACGGAGAGCATATTCTGCCCCTCCAGCGCTTCGATGGGCACGCCGGCGGCGATGCGGCCATGCAGTGGGATTTCGACCACGTCGTTGGCGGCGATCGGGGGCTTCGCGATAAGCCTCGGCTTGGGGGGCGCAAGGACCTTGGGCGCGCGGTGCATCGCATCGGGCAGTTTCAAGACCTCCAGCGCGCGGGCGCGGTTGGGCAGGCGGCGAATGAAGCCGCGTTCCTCAAGCGCGTTTATCAGCCGGTGGATGCCGGATTTGGAACGCAGGTCGAGCGCCTCCTTCATCTCCTCGAACGAAGGCGACACGCCGCCTTCCTCTAACCGGATTTGAATGAAGCTGAGCAATTCCTGTTGCTTGGGCGTCAGCATGCCTGCTTGTCCTCCATGGAACGGATGGAGAACGCATAGGAAACACATGGAGGCAAGTCAAGCGTCAACCATCAAGCGTAACGAACGGAACGGAGCTGCCTTCCAGCCGTTTTATGCCGGCCTTCCCTAAAAGAGGGCGAATAGGAGAGAAAGATGGCGAACCAGAACAACCAGGATAGCGATAAGCGCCGCCAACAGGGTGGCGATCGTTCGAGCCAAGGCGGCCGCCAGCAGCAGCAGGAGAACCGCCAGGGCCAAATGGGCGACCGCAAGGACAAGGGCGGTCAAGGCAAGCAACAGCGTTAGGATTCCCGGTTTAACACGAAGGTGGGGCCGCTTCGCGGCCCCTTTTTTCATGGCGTGAGCGGAAGGATCGCGACTTCGTCTCCGGCGACGGCGGCGGGGGAACCGGCCGGGCGGAATATGAGGCTATCCGCCATTGCCAGTGCGGCTGTCGCCGCGCTGTCCTGCGAGGTGACGGCAATCATGCCCGCGCCGGTATGGTAGGCGCGCAGATAGTCATCGCGCTCACCGGTAGCCGGCAAGGGAGCCGCCAGGGTCGCAAGCGCAGTGCGGGGTAGCGGATCGTCAGCACCGGCCAGGCGGCGCACGAGCGGCAGCAGGAACAGGGTCGCGGTGACGAAGGCAGAAACCGGATTGCCGGGCAGGCCAAGGAAAACCGCGTTGCCGAGCGTGCCCGCCATCAGCGGCTTGCCCGGCCGCATGCGGATTTTCCAGAAGTCGAGCGCCCCGCCCGCGCGAACGAAGGCGGGGCGCACCACGTCATGATCGCCGACCGAGGCGCCGCCAGTGGATAGAATGACGTCGGCACCCGAGGCCCGCTCCAGCGCTTGCGCCATGGCATCAAGGTCGTCCGGGACAAGGCCCATGTCGACGACCTCGCAGGGCATGCTGGCCAGCAATGCGGCCAGCATGGCTGCGTTGGAGGAGGGAAGGCGGCCCGGCGGAACAGCGGCGCCGGGGGGGACCAGTTCGTTGCCCGTGGAAAGCAAGGCGATGCGCGGGCGTCCGCTCACTGGTAGCGTGCCATGTCCGCCTACCACCGCCAGCGCGATCTGTGCCGCGCCCAGGGCGCTGCCGACGGAAAGCAAAGGCTGGCCGCGGTGGAAATCGGATGCCGCCTTGCGGACATTGCGTCCGCTCGCCAAGGCTGATCCAAGGGGGTGGAGCAGATCGCCATCCCGGCGCGCGTCTTCCTGGATCAGCACCGTGTCGGCGCCGTCAGGCAGCGGGGCCCCGGTGAAGATGCGGCAGCTTTCGCCAGCAGGCAGGGGTTGGGGAAGCGCGCCGCCCGCGGTGCTTTCCGCCGTGACGCGCCACGGCCCGGGCCATTCTGCGGCGCGAATGGCATAACCGTCCATGGCTGAAAGATCGGCCCAGGGTTGATCGCGCAGGGCCATGACGTCGCGGGCGAGCCATCGGCCAGCGCAGGCGAAGACGGACAGGTCCTCCGAAGGAAGTGGCTCCACCAGCGCCAGCAAGCGGGCTTGGGCCTCCGCAACGGGAAGCAGGCTCACGCCGCGCGCCAGTCGCCGGACTTTCCACCGGTCTTGGCGAGCAGGCGGACCCCGCCGATAACCATCGCCTTGTCCAGCGCCTTGGCCATGTCGTAAATGGTGAGCAGCGCGACGGAAGCAGCGGTCAGCGCCTCCATCTCGACGCCCGTCTGCCCGGCGGTCTTCGCCGTCGCGGTGACCGTCACGCCGGCCTTGTCCAGATCGAAGTCGACGGTCACGGAGGTAAGCGCCAAGGGATGGCAGAGCGGAATGAGATCGGCGGTGCGCTTGGCCGCCATGATGCCGGCGACGCGAGCCACGGCCAGGACATCGCCCTTCTTGACCAGTCCTTGCGCTATCGCGGCGGCGGCTTCCTCGCTCATGGCGATGTGGCCCGTTGCGATGCCTTCGCGGACGGTCACCGCCTTGGCGGAAACGTCGACCATGCGGGCCGACCCATCCTCGTCCAGATGCGTGAGGTCGCTCATGCGCCGGTCAGCAGCGAGCGGGTCGCCGCTTCCACATCCGCCTGACGCATCAAGGTTTCGCCCACGAGGAAGCAGCGGACGCCATGATCGGCCATGGCGACCAGATCGGCATGGCTGCCGAGCCCGCTTTCGGCGACGAAGGTGCAGCCTTCGGGCGCCTGGCCGACCAGTTCATAGGTGCGCGCGAAATCGACGCTGAAGTCGCGAAGGTCGCGATTGTTGACGCCGATCAGACGCGAGCGGAGTTTCAGCGCGCGTTCCAATTCATGTGCGTCATGCACTTCGACCAGAGCGTCCATGCCCAGGCCAAGAGCCGCGTCCTCGATCTCCGCCATCTGATTGTCATCAAGCGCGGCGACGATGATCAGGATGGCGTCAGCGCCCAGAGAGCGGCTTTCCAGCACCTGCCAGGGGTCGACGATGAAATCCTTGCGCAGCACCGGCAGGGCACAGGCGGAGCGCGCGGCCATCAGATAATCGTCGTGACCCTGGAAATAGCGTTCATCCGTCAGCACCGACAGGCAGGCGGCCCCGGCCGCGGCATAGGCCTGAGCATGGGCAGGCGGATCGAAATTCTCGCGGATAAGGCCCTTGGACGGGCTTGCCTTCTTGACTTCCGCGATCAGGCCGAAGCCGGAGCGGGCCGCGCCGTCGAGCGCCTGGCGAAACCCTCGGGGCGGCGTCTGCTCCGCTGCGCGGGCATGGAGCGTCGATACCGTGGTCCCGGCCCTGCGGCGCGCGACTTCTTCGCGCTTCGTATCGCAGATTTCGATCAGCTTGTTGGTCATGTATAGGCAATCCAGCAATTGAGCAGCGCGTTGGCAAGCCCGCGATCGATGGTCTCGGCCGCTTCCTCCACGCCCTCGCGAAGATCGGCGACGGCGTCCGCAACGACAAGGGCGGCGGCGGCATTGAGCAGCACCGCATCGCGATACGGGCCCGGTTCGCCTTGCAGGAGGCCACGCAGCGCGGCGGCATTATGGGCGGGATCGCCTCCGCGGATCGCCTCGATCGGATGGGTGGAAAGGCCCAGTTCCGCGGCGGTCAAGCGATGCATGGCGATCAGGCTGTGCCCTCTCACCTCCGCCAGGTCATTACCTCCGGCGAGGGAGAGTTCGTCCAGCCCCTCATCGCCCGACACGATCATGGCATGATCGACTCCCAGTTCCGCCAGAGCTTCGGCATAGATGGGGACATAGGCGGGCCGGGCGATGCCGACGAGTTGCCGACGGACACGCGCAGGATTGGCGAGCGGGCCCATCAGGTTGAAGATGGTGCGTTCGCCGATGGTTTTGCGGATGGGGGCAAGCCGCTTCAACGCCGGATGATAATTTTGCGCGAAGAGGAAGCAGATGCCGAGATCGGCAAGGGTTGCTTCGGCGGTCTGCGCGGCGCGATCCAGGTCCAGGCCCAGCGCTTCGAGGGTATCGGCGGCGCCGGCTTTTGAGGAAGCGGCGCGGTTGCCATGTTTGGCGACGGGCACGCCGGCGGCCGCCACGACCAGGCTGACGGCCGTGGAAACATTCAGCGTATGGTGACCATCGCCGCCCGTGCCGCATACATCGATTGCGCCCGCCGGAGCCGTCACGGATATCATGCGGGCGCGCATCGCGCTGGCCGCGGCGGCGATTTCCACCGCGCTCTCGCCGCGTCGCGCCATGGTTACCAGGAAAGCCGCGATTTCCTCTTGCGGCAAGTCGGCATCGAACAGCAGGTCGAAGGCGCGGGCGGCTTCCTCAGCGCTGAGCGGCGTGGCGGGGTCGGGCAGGCAGATCATTGCGGATCGCCTTAATCACTCCCCCGCGCCGGAGTCGAGGGGGGATGCCGAAAAGTCGTCGCGCAATGGGAAAGGGATCGGAGTTCAGGCGGCTTCCCGCTTGCGGACGGGGAGGCCAGCGATCGTCATGAAATTGGCAAGCATATCATGCCCACATTCGGTAGCGATGCTTTCCGGATGGAACTGGACCGAATGAATTGGCAGGTCCTTGTGGCGGAAGCCCATGACCGACCCGTCTTCGCTGGTGGCGTTGACGATAAGGCTGTCGGGAATGTCTTCGACGATCAGCGAGTGATAGCGGGTGGCGATGAAGGGCGAAGGAATGCCCTGGAACAGGCCCGTGCCGTCATGACTGACCGGCGAGGTCTTGCCATGCATCAACCCGCCCCGCACGACCCGCCCGCCGAAATGCTGACCGATCGACTGATGTCCCAGGCACACGCCGAGCAGCGGGGCGCCCGCGTCGGCGCAGGCCGCGACGAGTTCAAGGCTGACGCCCGCTTCATTGGGGGTGCAGGGGCCCGGCGAGAGAAGAAAGGCGCTGGCGCCGCTCGACAGGGCCTGCCCGGCGGAAATGGCATCGTTGCGCACCACCTCCACCTCGGCCCCCAGTTCCATCAGATAATGGACCAGGTTCCAGGTGAAGCTGTCATAATTGTCGATGACGAGGATCATGGCACGCGGCTCTAGTGCCTGCGCGCGCGGAACGGAAGGGTGCAACCGAATCCGTTGCTCGCGGGTTGGCCCTTGGCGGGGAGCGAAGGGAAGGATTCGGTCCG
>DATEDR010000374.1:0-2394 GCA_035281605.1 Sphingobium sp. | reverse complement strand
AAGTCGCGCGCGCCTTCAGGGCTGCTCGCGGTCAGGATGGGCGTCGAATATTCGGTGAAGCCCGCGCCTTCCATGCGGCGGCGCATATCGGAGATGATCTTCGTCCGCTTGACGATGTTCGCGTGCAGCGTCTCGCGCCGCAGGTCGAGGAAGCGGTAGCGCAGGCGGATATCCTCGGGATAGTCCTGCTCGCCCGCCACCGGCAGCGGCAGGTCGGCGGCGGCGGACAGCAGCACGGCGTCCAGCGCGCGGATCTCTATCTCGCCAGTCGGCAGGTTCGGGTTCACGGCCTCCTTCGCGCGGGCGACCACCTTGCCCGTCACCGTCACGACGCTTTCGGCGCGCAGCGATTCGATCACCTTGAACACCGGGCCGTCGACCTCGGTGACGATCTGCACCATGCCATAATGGTCGCGCAGGTCGATGAAGACCAGGTCGCCATGGTCGCGCTTGCGATGCACCCATCCCGACACGCGCACGTCATTGCCGACATCGGCCGCTGTCAGGGCGCCGCAAGTATGAGTGCGATAGGCGTGCATGGCGTTTTTGGTCTTTCAGCTTCGTTTTACGGAAATGACAAATTGTTGCAGCCCCGCTATGGGCGGTCCTGTCAAGCATTGACGAGCCCGCCGAGGCGCGGGCCAGCCCATAATAAGATCGAAGACCATATGCAAATCCATCCGCTGATTACCGACAGCAAGACTCTCGCTTCATTCTGTGCCCGGATCGCCCAATCACCCTATATTGCGGTCGATACCGAGTTCATGCGCGAAAACAGCTATTGGCCCGACCTCTGCCTGGTGCAGGTCGCCGACGAGCATGAAGCCGCCGCGATCGACCCCAAGGCGCCGGGCATCGACCTTTCGCCCCTGCTCGACCTGATGGTCGATAATGAGGATGTGCTGAAGGTCTTCCATGCCGGCGGGCAGGACCTGGAAATCATCTACAACCTCACCGGCAAGACGCCGCACCCGATGTTCGATACGCAGATCGCGGCCATGGCATTGGGCCTGGGCGAGCAGATCGGTTACGGCAATCTGGTCGACGCCTGGCTCGGGGTACAGCTCGACAAGGGGGCGCGGTTCACCGACTGGGCGCGCCGCCCGCTCGACAAGCGGCAGATCGACTATGCCATCGGCGACGTCACCTATTTGATCCAGATTTTCCCCAAGATGCTGGACGAACTGAAGCGCACCGGCCGGGGCGGGTGGCTGGATCAGGAAATGGAGCGGGTCTGCGATCCGGAAAATTACGTGAATGATCCTGAAGAAGCCTGGAAGCGCGTCCGCATCGCCAGCCGCAAGGCTGATGTGCTGGGTCGCCTGAAAGCCCTTGCAGCGTGGCGCGAGGTGGAGGCGCAGGACAAGAACCTGCCCCGCGGCCGCATCGTCAAGGATGAGACGCTGGCCGACATCGCCAGCCACCCGCCCCGCGTGCAGGAGGATCTGGGCAAGGTGCGCGGACTTTCGGCCACCTGGAGGACCAATGACATCGGCGCCCGGCTGATGCTCGCGCTGGGCAATCACACGCCTCTCGACAAGGAGGAAATGCCCGAACGCGATCCCAAGCGCCCGGGCCTGGGCAAGGACGGCGCGCTGGTCGCGGACCTGTTGAAGCTGCTGCTCAAAATCCGCTCGCGCGACATCAACGTCGCCGCGCGCCTGATCGCCCGCAGCGACGACATTGACGCACTGGCGGCCGGCGTGCGGGAGGACCTCTCCATCCTCGAAGGCTGGCGCTACGAACAGTTCGGTCGCGACGCGGTCGACCTGGTCGAAGGCCGGCTGGCCTTTGCCGTGAAGGGCGGCCGGCTGAAGATGACGCGAACCGAATAGGAATCGAACATGCGGTGGACGGCGATGGCGATGCTTCCCTTGCTTGCAGCCTGCACGGGAGTGGGCGGCGAAGGCCCTTCCCCGCCGCCGCCTGTCGCTGAAGGTCCGTGCCGCAACGACGGCCTCGACACTTTCGTCGGCCAGACCGCCAGCGCCGAACTCGGCGCGCAAATGCTCCGGACATCAGGCGCGCGGACGCTTCGCTGGGGCGCGCCAGGCATGGCGATGACAATGGACTTCCGCGCCGACCGGCTAACAGTCAGCTATGACGACAAAATGGTGATCACCTCCGCCCGCTGCGGGTGATGGCAGGCGGGGCGCATCTGGATGGATGCGGGCACCCTCCAAAGACAGTCACCCCAGCGCTGGGTCTAAGGCCAAGTCGCGCTCCATATCCCGAGATACAAGCCTTGGCCCCGGATCGTGCCCCAAGGCGTGGTGTAGCTTCTTGCCACCGTCCGTTTCGGCATCGGGATGAGCCGGTCATGCGCCAGGTACAGCCGAGAGCATGACGATGGGATTGTCGCTGACGGGGGCCATGGTTTCAAGCGTCATGTAG
>DATEDR010000373.1:0-13241 GCA_035281605.1 Sphingobium sp. | reverse complement strand
TTCATCACGGCGGTCCTGATCCTGCCGCTGGTGGCATGGACCGTTCGCGACCGGCCGACCGAGCGCGAGGGCCTTCACTATCTGAACGGCGACGCGACGCAGGCTGACGGCGATCACGGACGCAGCGCGGAAGACCTTGGCCTGAGCACGGCGGATATTCTGAAGCGCAGGAATTTCTGGCTGCTGGTCCTTTGCTACACGCCAGTCCTCGGCCTGTACGGCGCCGCCCAGCAGAATATGGCGCCGATCGCCGCGAGCCATGGCTTCGGCCTCAGCACGGCTGGCATGCTGCTCGCCATCTTCAGCACATCGCAGATGTTCGCCACATTGTTGCTGGGGCTGGCATTGGACCGTTTCGGCAACCGCCTGCCGCTCGCCAGCCTCTCGGTGCTTGTCGCAACGGGCGCGGCCTTCCTGGCCTTTGGCGAAGGCCTGCCCGCGCTGCTGGCGGGGGCCGCGCTGGTCGGTTTCACAGGCGGCATCTGGACGCTGTTGCCGGCAGCCACCGCAGTGGAGTTCGGGGCGGACGGGGTCGGCCGGGCATTCGGGATGCTGATGTTCTTCCTGCCGGTCAGCGCCCTTTCTTCTTCGTTGCTGGCGAAGGTGCAGGAAGCGACCGGCAGCTATGCGCCCGCCCTGACGGGCCTTAGCGCCGTCTGCCTCCTGGGCGGGGCCGCCATTCTTTTCATGCGCGAGCGGCGCGGCGGACATGCGACGGCCGCGGAAAAGGAGGCGGCGCTCGAAGAAGCGATAAACCCGCTTATCTGAGCGCGTTTCTCCACTGCCTGCAAGGCTGGCGCTCTGGATAGACTTCAGCTTTCGCTGAAGGCGTAAGGCAGCGCGGTCCCTGCCTGCGCAGGGACGACGGGGTCCTTTCAAAAAACTTGGCCTAGGCTGTAGTGAATGTCGGCATGGTGCCATGGATCTGGGTCCCGGCCAGGCGCACCCGGTCTCCAATGCGGAGTTCTTCCGGGTCGCAATCGACGATCAGGCCGAGAACGCTCGGACCCTCCGGCAGGGAGACGAAGGCGGGCACGGTCACCTTGTCGCGCTGCCGCCAGCGGGTGAATGCGTAAATCTCCCCAGTGCCCGAGGATTGCGTCCAACCGGTGTCGCCATTGCCGCAAAAGGGGCAATAGCTGCGGGGATAATGATGATGCTCGCCGCATTTGTTGCAGCGGCGCACGAGCAGCCGGCCCTGGGCCAGCATCTCGGAATAGGTCTTGAGTTCATCGACATCGGGAGAAGGGAACATGCGTCAGATCCGTTCCAGGATGATGGTGGAGGAGCCATGGTG
Source organism: Sphingobium sp. (assembly GCA_035281605.1). Taxonomy (GTDB): domain Bacteria; phylum Pseudomonadota; class Alphaproteobacteria; order Sphingomonadales; family Sphingomonadaceae; genus Sphingobium. Next base: position 11,944 of record DATEDR010000373.1, on the reverse strand, counting down.
ACCGGCGATGACGCCGCCCGTGGCATGGGCGAGCGCGAGGTTGCAATTGGGGACCTGCACCGCCGGATGAGCGGTTCCGCGCGCCTGCCTTGCCGCCTCCAGCAGCTTGGTCATGCCGCCGCGATTGCCCGGATGATTGCTGCACAAGCCCCCGCCGTCGGTATTGAACGGCAATTTGCCCACGCCGGAGATAAGATTGCCGTCGGCGACGAACGCGCCCCCCCTGCCCTTTTCGCAGAAGCCGATATCTTCGAGCTGCACGAGCACGGTGATGGTGAAGCTGTCGTAGAGCGAGGCATATTTGATGTCGCTTCGCGCGACGCCAGCCGCTTCGAAGGCATAGGCGGCGGAACGGACGCCCGCCGTGCGGGTGAGGTCGATCCTGCCGCCATTGGCGTGCCCAAGGGCGCTGCCGGTGCCGCGCACGCGGACAAGCGGCCTGCCGCTTGCGCGGGCAATCTCCTGCCGCGCGATCACCACGGCGCCGCCGCCGTCCGTCATCACGCAGCAATCGAGCCTGTGCAGCGGGTCGGCGACCAAGGGCGAGGCAAGCACCTGTTCCACCGTGACCACTTCGCGGAGCAGCGCATCGGGATTGTGCTGGGCATGATGCGATGCGGCGACCTTGATCCAGGCGAGCTGCTCGCTGGTGGTGCCATATTCATGCATGTGGCGGGCGGCGACCATTGCGTAGAGCGGGGCGGGAACGAAACCGGCAAAAGGCGCGTCGGGCGAGGAGCCGATTTCGGGGCCGGTGAGGCCGAAGGGGCGCTTTTCGGCGAGCTGGTTATCCGCCATGGTGACGAGCGCGACATTGCAATGGCCCGCCCGGATCGCGTCGATCGCATGCTGGACATGGAAGAGATAGGATGATCCGCCGGTCTCCGTGCTGTCGGCGTAGCGGACATTGGAGAGCCCCAGATATTCCGCCATCGCGAGGGCGCTGACCCCCGGCGCATCGGCGGCGCAGAAATATCCGTCGACATCATGGATCGTCAGCCCTGCATCGGCGAGCGCGCCATGCGCGACATCGGCATGCAGCCGCGCGCGCGTCAGCCCGTCGGCGCGCCGCGTCGGATGCTCATAAAGGCCCATTATGAAAGCGTCAGCCATTGCTACACATTCTCTCCCACCAACTGCTTCCGGCGTTCTGCCCCGGCCATGGCGCGGGGGCTGCCCGCCGACCGGCCCGGCATAATATGATCCATCTGGAAAAGATAGTGGGAGCGCCAATGAAATTCAGCGCCAACAAGACGCCGGGCGGCGGAGGATGCGGCGCGCTGGACAAGCGGGTAGGAGGGGACGGAATTCCGTCCCCTCACCCTGCGGTTGCGACCCGAGGAGGTTGCTATTGGTATTACCCCTCTCTCCCGCGCGGTATTGATGGAGTTCCATGGAGAGAGGCGTTCAGCCTGGGGGCGTCCCATGCGAAACCGGGACATGCCGGCGGCGATGCCGGAAATTTGAAGGACCGCCACCCGGCCGGCTCTTTCCGAACGAAAAGAACCGGCCAGGCAGTACAGGTCCGCAGGATGTCAGAATTCGAACCCGACCGTCGCACCATAGGTGCGGGGCGGCGCGGGATTGCCGACAAGGCCGACCGGCGTCAGAAGATTGATCGCATGGTCATATTGCTTGTCGAGCAGATTCTTGACCCAGGCCGAAATGAAGAAGCGGCCACCCGGTTCCGTCCACCGCTCTGTAGCGTTCAGCACATAGCGGGTGGGAAGCGGGAACTTGTTAAGCGGATCAACGAAGGTCTTGCCGCGATAGTTAAGATTGGCGGAGGTCGTGAACTCGCCAATCGAGGTGGGCAGGACATGCGAGGCCGATGCCGTCCAGGTCCATTCCGGCGTATTGACGACATTCATCCCCGCGGCATCGAGGCTGCCGACGGCGATGACCGAGCCATTCGTTTGCACCGTGTAATTGGGAGCGGCGGGATAGCTCTTATATTTGGTGTCGAGATAGGTGCCCGACACCGAAAGCGTCAGCGAATCGATGGGCTTGGCGGTGATGTCGAAATCGATGCCCTTGATCTCTGCCGCGGCGGCGTTGATCGTGATGACCGCAGTGCCATCGTAGATCTGCTGCTGCAGGTCCTTATAATCGTACCAGAATGCCGACAGGTTGACGCGAAGGTGCCGGTCGAAAAGGTCGGCCTTCGTGCCGATTTCATAGGCGGTCAGAAATTCGGGCCGGACCGGAGGATTCTGGGCTTCGGTCCTGAAGCCGGTCAGGCTCGACTGGTTGAAGAAGCCCGCGTTGAAGCCGCGCGAGACCGAACCATATACCATGAAGTCCGGGTTGAAGCTGTGGTCGAGCGCCACGCGCCAGGTCGGCTCCTTGAATTTCTGCGAGTCCGAACCCCTCCTGGTGGGATCGTCGACGCCGTTCACCAGAACATGACCGTCGATCTTCCGTTTCTCGATCGTATAACGGGCGCCAAGCGTCAATTTCGTTCCTGGCAGGATTTCATAGGTCCCCTGGGCATAGGCTGCGATCGATTCGTCGGTGTCCGTCGAAAAGGCCTGCCGTCTGCACGCCGTGACTGGCGCGCCGCAAGCGCCAGCGAGGACGGGGGCAGGAGCGATGCGAAGGTCGAGGTCGAAGGACCGCATGTGCGCCTTCGAGTGATAATAGAAGAGGCCCGCCACCCACTGAAACGGTCCGCCATTGCCGGAAAGCAGCTGCAATTCCTGCGTGAAGGCGGTGCGCGGATCGCGGTTGATGGTCAAAATGGTGCCCGCGGCCGGCGTTCCGTCGAAATCGATGTTGATATGCTCTTCGCTCTCACGATAGGCCGTGATGCTGCGGAAGGTGATGTCGGAGAACTGGGTCTCGAACGTGCCGCTGGCACCCCATTCCTCGGACACGAAGCCCGGCGTGCGCGGGCCGGCGTTGATATCATAGTCGCCGGGATAGAATTGTCCCGGACCGCGGAAGCGGAGCTGGCCGCCAGCGAATACGGGGCTATAGCCAAAGGCGGGGGCGACGGTCGTGCCGACGGTGCCCTCGACATTGGAATAGTCGCCCACGAGCGTCACATGCGTATCATCCGAAAGGCTCGCCCGAAGGCGGGAGCGCGCCGCGAACTTGTTCATGAAGAACACGTCGTCGCCATTGAAGACGTTGGTGCCGTATCCCTCATTCTGATGGGTGTAGCGCACCGATGCGTCCATGGCGAGGCCGCTCGCGAGGCCGCCGGTGACATAGGCCGAAGCCTCCACCGTCTCATAATTGCCATAGCCGAACTCGACCTTGGCGCCGGGCGTTTCGCTGGGCGGCTTGGTCGTGATCTGGATGACGCCGCCGGTCGCGTTGCGTCCGAACAGGGTGCCCTGCGGACCCTTCAGGACTTCAAGGCTGGAGACGTTGGCGAATTCCATCGACTGGCCGAAGGGATAATAGACCCCATCGACGAAAGTCAGCACCGCTGGCGTGGTATTGGAACTGTTCGTGCCGACGCCGCGAATGAAAACCGCCGGACGCGCGGCGGTCGGCTGAACCAGCATGCCGCCCACCACCGATGTCAGGTCTTCGGTAGCGCGCACCGCGGTTCTCGCGAGCTGGTCCGAAGAGAAGCTCTGCAACGAAATCGGCACGTCCTGGGCCGATTCCGAGCGCCTTTGGGCGGTGACGATGATGTCTTCGATCTGGCCTGACTGTTGCTGGGGCGCCTGCGCCTCCGGTGGGCTGGCCTCGCCCGCTGTAGCCTGAGCATAAGCAGCCCCGGTGATCAGTGGCGCGATAATTGGCGCCAATGTCAGCAATGCTAGCTGCCGCTTCACTTGAACCCTTCGATTCATCCCCTACTCCCTTCTTTTTAATCTTCCGTGAAAGATAAATGAGGAATGGACGGAAACGCAAGGTGCAATATGGGAAAGCGCAAAATCTTTATTCTCTGTGGTTTTTCTGCCTCTCTGATTACAAATGATACAGCCGGCGAAAAATCTGCCGTGGAAGAAGAGGCTATAGGCTAGGCGCTGGGCGGCGCGTCGTCCTGGTGCAGCCGTTCCTCCAGATCGTGCAGCATTTTTTCGAGCAGCCGGCAGACCGTCTGACGTTCTTCGGCGCTCAATGCGGCGTGCGAGATGACAGACGAATCCGCGATCGCCGAAAGGGCATCATCGGCCGCCCTGAAGCCCTTGTCCGTCAGGTGGATGAGAAAGCCGCCGCTCTTGTCCGGCCCCGGCTGGCGGTCGACATAGCCCGCGGCCATGAGTCGGTCGACCTGTTTGGAGATCGCGCCCGAAGTCACGAGCAACGAGCGGAACAACTCGGTGGGGCGCAGCGCATATGCCGGACCCGCGCGCCGAAGCGCATAAAGAACCCGCATGTCGGCGCCGCTGATCCCGAAATCGGAACGGCAATGCCGGTCCTCTACCACTTCGAGAATGCGCCCCACGCGCTGGGCATAAAGCAGATAGAGATAGTCGGTCTGATCCAGATCCGGCCGTTCACGCTTCAACGATGCAGCAATTTCCCGACCAAGATTTTTGGAATAGGCCACTCTAGGCCGAGCCATATCAGACGCTCCTAACGCACATGGGAATAAATTGCGGGGGTTGTTAGCGAGAGCAAGGCACGCGGGCAAGCGGGCGCGGAACTGTGCCGCACCCGCCCCATATCGCGTAGCCTGGTTTCAGTAGAGATGCTGTATATCGGCCGGAATGACTTCAATGCTCGACAATCGTTACAGTCAGGGGCGTGAGGTCGGCGACCCGTCCCACCACGACATCGCCAGGTTCCAGCGGCCCGACGCCAGCGGGTGTTCCCGTATAGATGAGATCGCCGGGCTCAAGACGATATTGACGCGACAACTGGCTGACGATTTCCGCGCTGTTCCAGATCATCTGGGAAACATCGCCCGATTGCCGCACGTCGCCATTGACGGTGAGGCTAACGACGCCTGTATCCAGCAAGGCGGAGCCGTTCAGGGGATGCAGCAAACCGATGGGCGCCGACTTGTCGAAGGACTTGCCGATTTCCCAGGGGCGGCCCGTCTTCCGCGCATCGACCTGAACGTCGCGCCTTGTGAGGTCGATGCCGACCGCCTGGCCGAAAACATGCTCCGCCGCCCGTTCCAGCGGAATGTCGCTGCCGGCCTGGCCGATCGCCAGAACCAGCTCGATCTCATGCTGGAAATCGCTCGTGATCGGCGGATAGGCGATCTGCGCTCCGTCAAGCACGATCGCATCGGTCGGCTTTTGAAAGAAGAAGGGCGGCTGCCGTTCGTCCCCGCCCATCTCGCGAATATGTTCAGCATAGTTCCTGCCGACGCAGTAGATGCGCCGGACAGGGAAAAGCGCGTCGGATCCCAAGACCGGGATCGCCACTCGCGGGGACGGGGAAAGGATATAATTGGCTTCAGACATTACCGCGGGCCTCCCGGAACAGATCAAGTTTTTCCTGCACAATTCGATCGGAATAGGAGAACAGGACCAGATCCGTATCCGCCTCGAACTGAATGTTGAACCAGCTTGGCGCCACGAACAGGTCCTTGGGCCCAAGCACAAAGCGCTGGTCGCCAACGGTGACCTTGCCCTGCCCTTCGACGACCGAAAACACCGTCCCTGCGGTCGACCTGTAGGGCGCTGACGAAAAGCCCTTTGGCAGGAGCTGCATGGCGGTCGTGATCGTCGGAATGGCCGACTGGCCGTTGAGCGGGTTGATATAGTGCATCTTAAACCCGTGGCACAGGTCCGGCACGCGCGTCTTGCTGACCTTGTCCAGCGCCTCGCGGGTCCGCCGGTAGGGATAGTTGAAGATCGGCGATGTCTGCGTGGTGGCCTCGTAATCGACGGGCACCAGATTATAGCCCGCTTCGGCCATGGCGCTTCCTTCGGGACGCGTCACTGGATGCGTGCGCCCGGGATAGCCCTCGCGGAAGCTGGCGCTGAGCAGGTTTACGATATGCATGTCGAGCCCGTCGATCCAGACCATTGGGGCATCGGATTCATTGCCATGATCATGCCAGGTCCAGGACGGGGTGATCACGAAGTCGCCGGGCTCCATCATCGTGCGTTCACCGGCGACCGCCGTATAGGCGTCCTTCCCCTCGATGATGAAACGGAGCGCCGAGGCGACGTGGCGGTGCGCCGGCGCCACCTCGCCCGGCAGGATGATCTGGTAACCGGCAAAGAGGCTGGGCGTGATCCGCGACTGGCCAGGCAGGCCCGGATTTTCGAACACCAGCACCCGGCGCTCGGCCTCTTCGGTCGAGATGATGTTGCAGGCTTCCATGAGATAGGGGCGGACATCGCCATAGGCCCAATGCGCGGGCACCGCGGCCGAGCGCGGCTCTTCCGTCACCAGGCCGCCAAGAACCCGCCAGAGCGGCGCCAGATTTCTTTCGCGCGCCCGGTCATAGAAGGGCGTTCTGCCCTCCTCGGCCGCCCGGTCCACCGTATCTACAAAGCCATCCTCATTAGCCATGGCGCACCTCTCTATTGCTCAGTTTTCCCATGTTCAAGCTGGATCGGACCCTCTAGGGCGAACCGGCCTTTCGAGTCCCAAATGAACATCTTCCATGTAAGGTTTACAATGGAAAGTCCAGAACGTAAACAGCCGCAACGAGCCGGACGCCTGCTCTGTCCGTCCTGTTTCTCATATAAAGAGCCAGCCCATGACCTTTCCTGACCCGCTTTATATAGCGTGCGCGATTCTGGCCGTGACCATTTCCGGTCTCGGCAAGGGCGGCTTTGCGGGGTTGGGAATGCTTTCCATGCCGGTCATGGCGCAGGGCGTGAACGCGATAGAGGGCGCCGCGATCCTGCTGCCGATCCTGGTCGTCCAGGACGCCGTCGGCGTCTGGGCGTTCCGCCGGACCTGGGACAAGGCGATCATTTCGGCGATGCTGCCGGGCATGGCCCTTGGCGTCGGGCTGGGCTATGCGCTCGCCGCCATTGTCGACGAAACGGTCGTCACAGGGATCATCGGTTTGCTGTCGATGCTGTTCGGCCTCTATCGCCTCTGGCTGGAGCGCGGCGGCAGAATACCGCTACCCTCCAATTCGCCGCTCTGGGTCGGCTCCGTCTTCGGCGTCGCCTCCGGCTTTGCCAGCCAGATGGCCCATGCGGGCGCCCCGCCATTCCAGATGTGGGTCATCCCGCGCCACCTGCCCCGCGACATGCTGGTCGGGACGACCGCGATCGCCTTTGCCGTGATGAACTGGATGAAGATTCCGGCCTATGCCGCGCTTGGCCAGTTCACGCGCGAAAACCTGCAGACGAGCGCCTTCCTGATGCCGGTGGCCCTTGCTTCGACGGCCGCCGGGGTCGTGCTCGTCCGCAAGGTCGATGCCGCGCGCTTCTACACCATCATCTATGTGCTGATGGTGGCGCTGGGCCTCAAGCTCTCCATCGGGATTCTTTAGACTCGTTCCGGTTCTGATTGAACCGGAACGAGTCTAATATTCCCTTGTTCTCCGTTATTTCCGAGCCGCCAGATGATTCCATCTGGCTCGAAATCACTGTAGTTGGAGGTTGGAGATCGCCCGTTCGTCCCGAACGTGGCGAGGGACGCTGGCTTGGTGCAAACCTGTCTCGACTTCGCTCGAGACGAGCGGAGGTTGTTCCACCCCCCGCTCTTTCGTCAGGCAATCCGGTTCGCCGGCATGCCGCCAGCGGCATGGACTTCCATGGCGTCGATCAGGACATCGGCCATGGCCAGGCGCGCCTCCCAGGTCGAACTGCCGATATGGGGCAAGAGGAAGGCGTTGGGCAGATCGAGATAGCCCGGATGGATATCCGGCTCCTTGTCGAACACGTCAAGGCCAGCGGCCAGGATGCCGCCATCCCGCAGCGCGGCGATCAGGTCGTCATCCTTTACCAGGTCGCCCCGGCCGATGTTCACCAGGATCAGGGAAGGCTTGGCGAGCTTGAGCGTGTCCCTGGCGATGAAATAGCGTGTTTCTGGCGTCGACGGCCAGGCAAGCACGGCGACGTCGCTCTGCGCGATAAGGTCGCGCGGGTCCGCAACGAAGCGTGCCTCCTCGCCTTCCACCTCGCGCTGGTCGTGATAGGCGATGTCCATGCCGAACGCCCGCGCGCGGCGGGCGATCCTGCGGCCGATATTGCCCATTCCGAAGATGCCGAGGGTCTTGCCGCCCAGTCCTTCGCCGATCAGCTGGCCGGGCGACCAGCCGGTCCAGCGCCCTTCCCGCAGCAACGCGATGCTTTCGGTGGCCCGCCGGGCGGCACCCAATATGAGGAACAGGGTCGCGTCGGCGACGGCATCCGAAAGGACGCCCGGCGTATTGAACACGGCAATGCCGCGATCCGCCGCCGCCGCAAGGTCGATATGGTCATAGCCCACCGAATAGGTCGCGATGGCCTTCACCGAGGGCGGCAGAGTCCCGATCGTTTCCCGATCGAAGCGATAGGGCCTGATCGAACAGAGGATCGCATCCGGCTGAACATCCGCGGCATCCTCCAGCCGGCCTTGAACGAGGGAGGTTCGGCCCTGAAACCGTTCGACGACGCGTTCAGGCATCTCAAGCACTGACAGAAGTTTCATCGGCATCCTCTCTTATGCTCTTTTATGGCTCGACAAACAGCATGGCCGGCGTTTCGAGCAGCGCCTTCACACGCTGAATGAACAAGGCAGCATCCCAGCCATCGACAACGCGGTGGTCGAAGGAAGAGGACAGGTTCATCATCTTGGCGATCCTGATCTGGCCCCGATCGACAATAGGCCGCTCGATAACCTTGTTGACGCCGATTATCGCCACTTCCGGACTGTTGATGACGGGAGTGGTAGCCACGCCGCCCATTGCCCCCAAGCTGGTAATCGTGATCGTCGATCCGGTCAAATCCGATGGCGCGGCGCGGCCGGAGCGGGCGAGGCCGGAGAGGCGCGTGAGTTCCGAAGCCACGCCCCAGATGTCGTGCCGCGCCGCATCGCGCAGCACCGTCACCACCAGCCCTTGGGGGGTCTGCGTCGCAATACCGGTGTGGACCGCCGAATAGCGCCGCACGACCCCGGCGGTATCATCATAGAGCGCGTTGATCTGCGGAAATTCCGGCAGCACCCGCGTCAGCGCGCGAACGAGGAACGGCAGCAGCGTCAGCTTCGGCCGCCCCTCTGCACGGCTTGCGTTCAGGCCCTCGCGCAGCGCCTCCAACTGGGTGACGTCGACTTCCTCGATATAGGAGAAATGCGGAATCCTCCGCTTCGTGTCCTGCATCCGCTCGGCAATGCGCCGCCGCAAGCCGATCACCGGCACTTCATCCACCTCATCGCTGACAGGGACGAGCATTGGAGCAGGCTGGCGCGCGGACTGGGGCGCGGGCTGGTAAGCCGCCGCAGGAGCGGACGGCGCGCTCAGGGTTGCAGGCTCCGGCAGGGTCACCGGCTCCGGCGGGGCGCCTGTATAGTTGAGATAAGCGTCAAGATCGGATTGGCGGATGCGCCCGCCCGTGCCCGAACCAATGACATTGTGCAGATCGACCCCCAGATCGGCGGCGCGCTTTCGGAGGGCCGGCGATGCCAGCACGCGCTGCTTGGGCTCAGCAACCAGGGACGCGACCGGCGCAGCCGTCGCCGCGGGTGCCGGATCGCCGCCCACGACGGGCGCTGCATCCAGCGAAGCCGCAGCCTCTCCATCGACGATGTCGAACAGCAGGATGTCGCCGCCCACCGGCAGCATCTCGCCCGGCGCCCCGCGGCGCTCGACCACCTTGCCGGAAAAGGGTGCAGTGACCTCCACCGTGGCCTTGTCGGTCATCACGTCGCACAGCGGCTGATCTTCTTCGACGAAGTCGCCGATGTCCACATGCCAGGCAACCAGTTCGGCTTCCGCCGTGCCTTCGCCGATGTCGGGCAGCTTGAAAGGTTTTTGTGCCATCATTTAACGCTCCACTGCCCGCCGAAGGGCCGCGCCCACGCGGGCCGGACCGGGGAAATAATCCCATTCGAAGGCATGGGGATAGGGGGTATCCCATCCCGCCACCCGCTCGATCGGGGCCTCCAGAGAATAAAAACAATGCTGCTGGACCAACGCCGCGAGTTCCGCGCCGAAACCGCAGGTGAGCGTCGCTTCATGCACGATCACGCAGCAGCCGGTCTTGTCGACCGAAGCCACGATCGTCTCCAGGTCCAGCGGCACAAGGGTGCGAAGGTCGATCACCTCGGCATCGATGCCCGTCTCCTCGGCGGCGGCCAGCGCGACATGCACCATCGTGCCATAGACCAGCACCGTGACCGCGCTGCCGGGCCGGACGACCGCCGCCTTGCCCAGCGGGACTTGATAGTGGCCCTCGGGCACCTCTCCGGCCGGATGCTTCGACCAGGCCGTCACCGGCCGGTCATGATGGCCGTCGAAGGGACCGTTGTAGAGGCGCTTGGGCTCGAAGAACAGGACCGGGTCATCATCCTCGATAGCGGCGATCAGCAGCCCCTTCGCATCATAGGGATTGGACGGGATGACCGTCTTCAGCCCCGCCACATGCGTGAAGATCCCTTCGGGCGACTGGCTGTGCGTCTGGCCGCCATAGATGCCGCCGCCATAGGGCGTCCGCACCGTGATAGGGGACCACCACTCGCCCGCCGTGCGGTAGCGAAGCCGCGCCGCCTCCGATATGAGCTGATCGGTGCCGGGATAGATATAGTCGGCGAACTGAATCTCGACCACTGGCCGCATGCCATAGGCGCCCATGCCGACCGCTGTCGCGATGATGCCGCCCTCCGCGATGGGGGCGTCGAACACCCGCGTTTCGCCATGACGCTCCTGCAAGCGGTCGGTCGCCCGGAAAACGCCGCCGAAATAACCGACATCCTGGCCGAAGACGACGACCTTCTGATCATTCGCCAGACAGATGTCCATGGCGCTGTTGATCGCCTGAATCATGTTCATGCGTGCCATGATTATCTGCCCTCCAGCATCTGTTCGCGCTGGCGCCGCAGATGCGCCGGCATTTCCTTGTAGACATCGTCGAACATCGAGGCCCGGTCGTGCTGAGGCCCCTGCCCCAGCGTGCCAAGCGCCTCCGACGCCCGGCCTTCCTCGCGCACATGCTCCTTCAGCTCCTCGGCGAGCGCGGCATGGCGGACTTCGTCCCATTCACCGATGGCGGTCAGATGACGGGAAAGACGCTCGATCGGATCGCCCAGCGGCCAGGCGGAGGCTTCATCGGCGGCGCGGTAGCGGCTGGGGTCATCGCTGGTGGAATGGCCATCCGCGCGATAGGTCACCAGCTCGATCACCGTCGCGCCCAGATTGGCGCGGGCGCGGGCGGCGGCCCATTGGGTGGCGGCAAAGACGGCAAGGAAGTCATTGCCGTCCACCCGCAGCGACGGGAGGCCATAGGCAAGGCCGCGGGCGGCGAATGTGGTCGCCTCGCCGCCGGCAAAGCCTGCGAACGAGCTGATCGCCCACTGATTGTTGACGATATTGAGGATCGCGGGCGCACGATAGACCGACGCGAAGGTCAGGGCATAATGGAAATCCCCCTCCGCCGTCGCGCCGTCGCCGATCCAGGCTGCGGCGATGCGGCTGTCGCGGCTCGCGGCCGAAGCCATCGCCCAGCCGACGGCCTGGCTATATTGCGTGCCAAGATTGCCCGAGATGGAGAAGAAACCGGCTTCGCGGCTCGAGTAAAAGACCGGCATCTGCCGCCCCCTCAGCCGGTCGCCGCTGTTCGAATAGACCTGATTCATCATATCCCGCAGCGGCCAGTCGCGCGCCACGAGCAGGCCCTGCTGGCGATAGGTCGGGAAGCACATGTCGTTACGGTCGATAGCCATGGCCGCCGCGACCGCCACTGCCTCCTCGCCGGTCGATTTCATGTAGAAGCTGGTCTTGCCCTGACGCTGCACCCGGACCATCCGCTCGTCATAGGCGCGGGTCAGCATCATCGCCCGCAAGCCCCGCCGGAGCACGTCGGGAGACAGTTCCGGCCGCCACTCGCCCCTCGCCTCACCGGCATCGTCGAGCACGCGG
>DATEDR010000372.1:0-4450 GCA_035281605.1 Sphingobium sp. | reverse complement strand
ATGCTGCGCCGCGCCCAGCAGCATGGCGACATGGCCGTCATGGCCGCAGCCATGAAACGTGCCCTGGGTCTTGCTGGCATAGGGCAGGTTGGTCTGCTCATGGATCGGCAGCGCGTCCATGTCGGCGCGCAGCCCGATGCTGCGATCCAACGTGCCGTTCCTGAGCACCGCGACGACGCCAGTCCTGCCGATCCCCTCATGCACCTCCATCCCCAACGCCCGAAGCTGCTCCGCGATGCGACCCGCCGTCCGATGCTCGCAGAAACCCAGTTCGGGATGCGCGTGAATGTCGCGGCGGAAGGCAATCAGGGGTTCGAGCAGGTCGTCGATCATTTCTGCTCACCGAACAGATGCTGGATCGGATAATGATGCTTTATGAACGGCGATTTGATCACGACATAGCTGAAATATTTCTCGATCCCATAGTCGCTTTCCAGCATCCCTTCGATGATCGACTGATAATGCGCCACGCCGCGCGTCACGAATTTCAGCAGATAGTCATAGCCGCCGCTGACCAGATGGCATTCGACGATCTCGTCCAGCTTGCGGATGCGGGTTTCGAAGCGGGAGAAATCCCCCGCCCGATGTTCGGTCAGCGTGACTTCGGTGAAGACGGTCAGGAATTCGCCCAACTTGTGCAGGTTGATGTGCGCGCCATAGCCGGTGATGTAGCCCGCCTTTTCCAGCCGCTTGACACGGGTGAGGCAGGGGCTGGGCGACAGGCCCACCGCATCGGCCAGCTCGACATTGGTGATGCGGCCGGATTGCTGAAGCTGCGTGAGGATCTTGAGGTCGATCCGGTCCAGTCTTGGGCCACCCAACATATGCCTGCTCCCCCTGTTTCTTATCCCACCGCCGCACGAATATCCGCCTCTTCCAGCAGATCGTCCAGCGTTCTGCGGATGCGTGCGAAAATCTCGTCCATCTCCCCGTCCGACGCGCACAGCGCCGGGGCCAGGCCGATGATGTTGTCAGGGAAAGATCGGAAAATGACGCCGTTCTGATAGCCCTTGGCGAACAGCCGGTCGGGGATGTTGAGCGACGGATCGAAGCGGTCCTTGCTCCCCTTGTCCGCCACCAGTTCGATCGCGCCGAGCAGGCCGCGCCCGCGCGTGTCGCCCACCATGGGATGGTCGAGAAGGCCCGCCAGGCCGGCGTCAAAGCGCTTGGCCACGCTCTGCCCGTTGGCGAGGATGCCGCCGTCGGTGTAGAGCCGCAGCACCTCCAGCCCCACTGCGGCGCTCACCGGATGGCCCGAATAGGTCATGCCGTGACCGATGGCGAATTCGGGCGCAGCGCCATCCGCAATCCCTTGATATACATGGTCCGACAGGAGAACCGCACCCATCGGCACATAGCCGGCGGTCAGACCCTTGGCGAGTGTCATGAGATCGGGCGCCACGCCCTCCGCCTCGCACGCGAACAGCGGGCCGGTGCGGCCGAAGCCGGTGATGACCTCATCCACCACGAAGAGAATATCGAGTTGGCTGCAGGCGTCGCGCATCGCCTTCAGCCAGCCCCTGGGGGGCACGATGACGCCGCCGGATCCCTGGATCGGCTCGCAGAAGAAGGCCGCGACATTGTCCGCGCCCAGCTCCGCCACCTTGTCCTTGAGCTGCTGCACCGAGCGGGCGATGATCGCGGCATCGTCTGTAAGGTCGCTGCGATAAGGGTAGGGCGACGGTATATGATGCTGCCAGGGGCGCGGCAGGTCGAAATTGCGATGGAAGTTCGTCAGCGCGGTCAGGCCCGATCCGGTCGTGCTGGAGCCATGATAGCCGCGTTCCAGCGCGATGAACTGCTTTTTCGACGGACGGCCAATGGCGTTGTAATAGTGCACTATGTAACGGATCGCGGAATCCACCGCATCGGACCCGCCCAGCGTGAAATAGACATGGTCGAGACCCTCGGGACTCACATCGACCAGCTTTTCCGCCAGCCGTACCGCCGGTTCCGACCCGAAGTGGAAATAGCCCGTCGCATAGGGCAGGCGGCGCATCTGTTCGGCCGCAGCCTCGACGATGCTTTCCTGCCCATAGCCGACATTGACGCACCACAGCCCGGCAAAGGCGTCCAGCAGCTTGTTTCCGTCCAGATCGGTCAGCCACATGCCCTTGCCGCTCTGCAGCAAGGTCACGCCGCGCGCCTCATGGCCACGGAAGGAAGTGACGGGGTGGATCAGATGATCGCGGTCGATGTTGATCAGGGACCGGTTGGGAGTCAGCATCATCAGGAAACTCTCAGGGGGTTGGTTATGAGATCAGACTATCCCTCGCCGACGGTCGGATGCGCCAATTTGAAGAGGTTGATGAAAGGCTCGCGGCTTTTTGAGGAAACGGCGCGGCATTTTGTGCTGTGGTGATCGATGGCTTATAGTTTCGTGTTCCTGCGTAGGCAGGAACCCAGTTCCACCGTCTGAACTGGGTTCCTGCCTGTGCAGGAGCACGCGGGGCTTTAGGCCAGCATTTCCGCCACCGCCTTACCGCACTGTTCCGTATTGGCCTTGCCCTTGAGATCGCCGGTCCGCAGCCCCGGTTCCGCCAGCACAGTTTCCACCGCGCGCATGATGGCGGCGGCGGCTGCGGCCTCGCCCAGATGCTCCAGCATCATCGCCGCCGACCAGATCTGGCCGACCGGATTGGCGATACCCTTGCCCGCAATATCGGGCGCGGAACCGTGCACCGGTTCGAACAGCGAGGGGGCAGTTCGGTCCGGGTTGATATTGCCCGACGGCGCCACCCCGATGGTTCCGGTGCAGGCCGGGCCGAGATCGGACAATATGTCCCCGAACAGGTTGGACGCCACCACCACGTCGAAGCGGTCCGGGTTCAACACGAACTGCGCGGTCAGGATATCGATATGATATTTGTCATGGGTGACGGTCGGATAATTTTTCGCCATCTCCTCGACCCGCTCGTCCCACCAGGGCATGGTGATGGCGATGCCGTTGGACTTGGTGGCGGAGGTGACATGCTTGCGCTCGCGCGTCGCTGCCAGCTCGAAGGCATAGCGCAGCACGCGGTCGGTGCCGTGGCGGGTCATCACCGTTTCCTGAATGACGACCTCGCGATCCGTGCCGGGGAACATCTTGCCGCCGACCGAGCTATATTCGCCCTCGGTATTTTCGCGCACGACCCAGAAGTCGATATCGCCCGGCTCACGCCCCGCGAGCGGGCAGGGGACGCCGGGCATCAGCCGCACCGGGCGCAGATTCACATATTGATCATATTCCCGCCGGAACTGGAGCAGCGACCCCCAGAGCGAGACATGATCCGGCACCGTATCGGGCCAGCCCACTGCGCCGAAGAAGATCGCATCAGGATTGCCGATCTGCGCCTTCCAGTCGTCGGGCATCATCTGGCCGTGTTTAGCGTAATAATCGCAGCAGGCGAAATCATGCCATTTCTGCTCGATGGTGAAGCCATAGAGGCTGGCGGCGCGCTCCAGCACGCGGATGCCTTCGGGCATGACTTCCTTGCCGATGCCGTCGCCGGGAAGGACGGAGATGGTGTAGCGACGCTTGCCGGTCACGGCTTGCTCCTCAAAGTTCGAGCCCGCCAATGTGGAAGGCCTTGGTTTCCAGATATTCTTCGATGCCGGCGGCGCCGCCTTCGCGGCCGATGCCCGATTGCTTGACGCCGCCAAAGGGCGCCATCTCCATCGCGATCGACCCGGTGTTGAGCGCGACCATCCCGGCTTCGAGCCGTTCGGCGACGCGGAACGAGCGCGCAAGGTCGCGCGTATAGAAATAGCTTGCCAAGCCGTAAGGGGTCGCATTGGCCATTTCGATCGCCTCCGCCTCGTCGCCAAAGCGGAACAGCGGGGCGACCGGGCCGAAGGTTTCCTCCTCGGCCAGCCGCATGTCGGGGGTCGCACCACCGAGCAGGAGCGGGCGGACGAAATTGCCGTCGCGGCGCCCCGACCCCGCCGCCAGCGCCTTGGCGCCCTTTGCCATCGCGTCGTCGACATGCGCCGCGACCTTGGCGACGGCGGCGGCGTTGATCAGCGGGCCGATCGTCGCATCGGCATCGGTCCCCGGCGCGCTGTGCAGCGCGGTGACCGCCTGTCCCAGCCGCGCCGCGAATTCGTCATAGACCGCGGCTTGAACCAGGATGCGGTTGGCGCAGACGCAGGTCTGGCCGGCGTTGCGAAACTTGCTGGCCATCGCGGCGCGGACGGCGAGGTCGAGATCGGCGTCGTCAAAGACGATCAGCGGCGCGTTGCCGCCAAGTTCCAGACTGAGCCGCTTGATCGTATCGGCGCTTTGCCGGAACAGCAGCGCGCCGACCCGGGTCGATCCGGTGAAGGACAGTTTCCGCACGACGGGGCTGGCGGTGATCGCCGCGCCGATCGCCTGCGGCAGGCCGGTGACCAGATTGATCGTCCCTTTGGGAAAGCCGGCGCGCACCGCCAGTTCGATGAGCGCGATGGCGGTAAACGGCGTGAGTTC
>DATEDR010000371.1:0-15800 GCA_035281605.1 Sphingobium sp. | reverse complement strand
AACTTCGCCAAGCGCCTCAAGACCCTGAAGGGCCTCACACCCTACGAGTTCATCTGCAAATGCTGGACAAAGGAACCCGAGCGGTTCACATCAAATCCGCACCATCAAATACCGGGACCAAACATCTAGCCGAACCGGTAGGCCGACACCCTCCAGCCCATCACCGTGCTGCGATGATCGATCCGCGCGCCGTCCTCGCCACCCGCGCCCAGGGCCACCATCAGCGGCAGAAGATGTTCCTCGCGCGGGTGGGCGAAACGCGCTTCGGGCAAATCCTGCCAGGCGCTGACCCGCGCCGCCCGCCGGTCGGAATCCGGATCGGTGACGGCATCGGCCAGCGCATCATCCCACAGGATGGACAGCTCCGTCGCCTGCGGCCCGCGGACACGAAGATTGTGAAAGCTCATTCCTGATCCGACGATGAGCACGCCCTCCTCGCGCAGCGGCTCCAGCGCGCGCCCGACCCCGATATGCGCCGCCGGGTCCAGGTCTTGCCGCAGCGACAATTGAACCACCGGAATGTCCGCGCCGGGAACGGCGACCTTCATCGGAATGAATACCCCGTGATCCCATCCCCGCTCCTGCTCCGTCGCGACGGGAAAGCCTGCGCCGCGCAACAGCTCCGCTACATGGTCGGCGAGCGCGGGCGCGCCCGGCGCGTCCCAGCGCAGGGCATAGGTATGCGGCGGGAAATTATGATAGTCGAACAGCAGCGACGGCTTGTCGCCCCGGTGGACGGTGAAGGCGGGCGCCTCCCAATGGCCCGACACGATCAGCAGCGCGCGCGGCCGTTCGGGCAGGGACGCGATCAGCCCAGCAAGATAGTCCTGCATCGGATGCCACATTGGATCGCTATGCGGGCGATCGGGATCGGCGGGGTCCATGAAGAAGCAGGGGCCACCGCCGTGAGGGATGAAGAAAGTGGGCAGTTTCATGACCGCAAGATGAGCCTTTGCGTAGCCTGGCACAAGGATAGGCCCTGAAACGATCCGTTTCGATCGACGCCGTCAGCTTTTGCCGTCGATCATCGGTCCGATCGCCTGCGCCAGCGTGGTGTTCGAATAGGGCTTTTTCAGCAGCACCACTCCGCTGAACCGCTCCGGCAGGTCGAGCCCGTCGCCATAGCCTGTCGCGAACAGGAAAGAGATGCCCCGCTCCGCCAGCAGGTCGGCTATGGGCAGGCTCGTCTCACTGCCCAGGTTGAAATCGAGGACGGCCAGGTCAACGGGATGCAGGGCGAGCGCTTCACGTGCCCTTCCCACGCTGCCGGCGGTGACGACCTCCGCGCCCAGATCGCGTAGCGCGTCCTCGCCATCCATGGCGATGATCATATTATCCTCGACCAGCAGGATGTTGCGGCCCCTCAGCAGTTCAGGCGTTGGCGCGGGGATCGGCTTCGCCCTTTCCGTCCCGACCACATCAGGCAGCACGGACACGACATGGATCGACGGGATGCAGAAATGCGCCTCCAACCCGGCGAGGCGGTAATTTATCTCCGCCCTGCCATCCAGGTCATAGGGGATCGACCGCTCTATCACCGTCGATCCGAAGCCGCGACGCGTGGGCGCCACCACCGCCGGCCCACCATTTTCCACCCAGTGGAGCAGCAAGCTGCCGTCAGCATCCACATGCCAATCGATCGTCACGGTTCCGCCATCCGACAGCGCACCATATTTGGCAGCGTTGGTCAGCAGTTCGTGTATCACCAGAGCCAGCACCGTAAAGGCAGAGGGCGTCAACAGCACGTTGGAGCCGGACAGTTGCACCCGGTCGCGCTTCTCGCCCAGATAGGCGCCCGCTTCCACTTCGATCAGGTCGTGCAGCCGCGCTGGTGCCCAGCGATCGGCGGTAATCTGGTCATGGGCGCGGGCGAGCGCATGGACGCGGCTTTCCAGCGTGCCGATAAAGTCATCGATCGACCGCGCGCTGTCCCGCGTCTGCGAGATCAGCCCCCGGATCAGCGACAGGATATTGCGGACGCGATGATTGAGCTCGGCGATCAGCAGTTCCTGCTTTTCATGCGCCTTCTGCCGCTCCTCATTGGCGGAATCCGACAGGCGCAGGACCACTTCCAGCAAAGCCGTGCGCAACGCTTCGGCCACGCGCAGTTCGGCGGCGGCGAAGGCGACCGCCGTGCCCTTCACCAGTTGGGACCATTCCTCGAAGCTCTTGCGCGGGGTCAGCCGGGGGCCGTTCGGGCCATATTCGACATGCTTGTCCTGATTGCCGGCCCAGCGCACGGAGCGAAGCTGCTCGGCACGGAACAGGACGACATAATCGCGCGGGCGACGCGACAGCGGGATGGCGAGCAGCCCGGCCGCGCGGTCGGCAAAGCCCGCCGCTTCGGGCATGATCCGGCTGATGCTGTCGGTCGTGTAGACCTGGCTGGCGGCGGTGCGGTTCAGAATGGAGATGAGCGCGGAGAAGGAGCTTTCGTCGGGCGTCAGGCCGGACAGCGTCATCTGGCCGTCGATATAGACGCCGACGCCATCAGCAGGCACGGTGTCGAAGATGACGTCGCCCAGCCAGCGCGCGTTGGACAGGAGGTCATGGTCCTGCGCGACCGCCGACATCAACCGGTCCGCCACCTGGCGCGCCTTGCCCTCGTAATCGGCGGTTTCCGCGCGCTCACGGCTCTCCAGCATCATGGAGAATATCTGCCCGAACAGTTCCGCCGCGCTACACTGGGCGAAGCTGGGAAGCCGCGGCGAATAATGATGACAGGCGAACAGGCCCCAGAGGCGCCCATCGACGATGATGGAAATGGAGAGCGAGGCGCCCACCCCCATATTGCCCAGATATTCGATGTGGATCGGCGAAACGGCCCGCGTCAGGCACAGCGACATGTCAAGCGCTGCGCCCGCGGGATCGAGTTGCGGCACGATCGGCACGGGCTTTGCCTGCACGTCTGCGATCACGCGGAAGATGTTGCGCAGATACAACGCCCGCGCCTGTTGCGGGATGTCCGACGCGGGATAATGAAGGCCGAAAAAACTGTCGATCCCCGGCCGCAAAGCTTCGGCCACCACCTCGCCATCGCCGCCCTCGGCGAAACGATAAACCATGACGCGGTCGAAGCCGGTAAGCGCCCGCACCTGCCGCGCGCCGTCTCGCAGGAAAGCGGTCATCCCGTCAGCCTGCGCGAGCCGCGCGACCATGGAGCGCACCATGCTGGTCGCTTCCATTTCGTCGGCGCTGGCAGGTTCCGCCTCGATGACCACCAGCGAGCCTGAAAAATGCACCGCGATATCGAAGGGACCCCGGCCTTCGATCAGGGTCAGCGAAAAGACCCGCTCGACCGAATCCGGCCCGCGCAGCAGGGTGATGCGGTTGCGCAGGGCATGGATCGCGTCGCTTAGGAAAATCTCGCTGATCGGGCGGCCCAGCATGTCCTCCGGCGTGAGTCCGATGAATTCCGCGCTGTTCGCCGACGCGCGCGAAACCAGCCAGTCCGACGTCAGCGCCACCAGAAAACCGAAAGGCTGGACCGTGCCCAGCACATGGATCGGCTCGCGATCGCAATTTGTGATGTCAACGGCAAAGCCCGCCTCGATGGGCTCGTTACCGTCAGCCATGACGATTGCCCCCCTCGCTCGTCGCGGCTGCGGCGAACAGTGCGAAGGCCGCTTCGGCGCCCTGGATTGCATCATCGACCCAGGCGTCGCCGCCATTCTCAGCCGCCGCGTCGAGCGACTGCTGGAAAGCGAGCCAGCCTCCACGTCCATGCACGGCCGATAAATAGGCCCGCGGCAGGCCCGGGGCGACCCGGCGTTCCAGCATTGCGCCGCCCAGTCGCGACCCTTCCAGCGCATAGAGCGCGCCCCAACGAAATGCCTCGCCGCCATGCCCCGCCATCGGCAGGGGCGCCGGCAATGCTTCACCCAGAGCCTCAAGATCCTCTACCAGCATCGGCAGGCGCGGCGCGTCGGGCCGGGCGACCGCCTCCAGCGGCGCGATCGCCCGCGCGTGCGCCCTCAGGAAAGCACCGTATCCTGCGGCGGTATCGAGCGAGAACCCGGAAAAAAGATCATCAACATGCTGATGATTCGCCATGGTCGCTTCGCGCAGGGCCTGTCTGATGCGGCCGGCATGGGGCGTATTGGTCACTGGGCATTCCTAGGGATAGTCGGCGGAGAGCGCACTGATCTGGATCAGCTTTTCATATTCCCGCTAGTTCATTTTCTTATTTTATTGGGCATCCGGCAAGTTGGCTCGCTATTCGCATAATGTCCATGCAACAGCCGCCGAATCTTTCAAATAGCTGTCAGACAAGTTCAGCATCTCGACATCGCATCCGACATAAAAGGGCAACATGCGGGGCATGGCGCCCCTTGAGAAAGCGAACGCTCATGTTGAAGAAGATGATCCTTGCGGGGTTGATGACCGCGACGGTTCTGGGCGGCATAGCCCCTGCCTATGCCCAGCGCGGCGATGAAGGCGGCGGCCGCTGGCGCGGTGACCGTGCCGGCCAGGAGGATGGCGGACGCCGCGACGGTGGCGACCGCGGCCAGCGCTGGCAAGGCGGCGGCGACCGGGGCCAGCAGGCCCAGCGGCAACAGTGGGAACAGCGCCGTTCCGAACGGGCCGCCGAGCGACCCGATCAGCCGCGCATCCAGCAACGCGGGGATGGAGACCGGCAGGGTTCGGTTGCCTGGAGCCGTGATGGACGCGCGCCCGAACGCAACGATCGCGTCCCATCGCGCGACGATCGCAGGATCGAAACGCGGCAGGACTGGCGCGATACCCGCAGGGACGACAGGCGCGACAACCGCTGGAGCAATGATGGCCGGCGCTGGAATGGCAATGTCGGCGTAGCGCGCCGTTTCGACGACCGTAGCCGGTGGAACGGCCAGCGTCGCTGGGACAATGGCTGGCGTCAGGACCGGCGCTACGACTGGCGCAGCTACCGCTCGCGCTATGGCGACCGTTATCGGGCCGGCCGCTATTATGCGCCGCGCGGATGGGATTATGGCTATACCCGCTTCTCGATCGGCATCTTCCTGAACAACATGCTGTTCGCGGATAGCTACTGGATCGATGATCCCTATTCCTATCGCCTTCCGCCGGCTTACGGCACTTTGCGCTGGGTCCGTTACTATGACGACGCGCTGCTGGTAGACATCAGGGATGGCTATGTCGTCGACGTGATCCACGATTTCTTCTGGTGACGAGCATCGCCTTGGCGAGGTGCCGCATGAAAACTGCTTCCTGACTGGCCGTCAGGACAACTGGGCCCGAAGCCATGTGCTTCGGGCCCTTTTCATTTGCGGCGCGCGGGGACGGCTGGCAGGGAGGCGGAGATGACGGAACTTATCGACGACGGTGGTGTGGCCTCTCCCGCGCGGGCCCGGATCGGCGACGCAGTGCGCGCCAGGCTGGACCGCAATCCCCTGGTCAGCCGGATCGACACGCCCGAGCTGGAGATCTACGGTCGGCGCGATTTCCTCGACAGCCACGAATGCGCCGAGTTGCGCGCGCTGATCGATGCGGATGCCCAACCGTCGACGCTTTTTTCCGGCAGCGCGAACCCCGAATATCGGACGAGCCACAGTTGCAACCTCCATCCCTGGGAGCCGCTGGTCCTGACGGTAAGCGACCGCATCTGCGCGCTGATGGGCCTTCCCGCTGAACAGGGCGAAACGATACAGGGTCAACGCTACGCGCCGGGGCAGGAATATAGGCCGCACTGCGACTATTTTCCCGTTACCGCCAGCTACTGGCCGGCGATGCTCAAGACGGGCGGACAGCGCAGTTGGACGGCCATGATCTATCTCTCCGCGGTCGAGGCTGGGGGGGAAACCCATTTCCCCCATTGCGAATTCATGGTGCCCCCCGTCGAAGGCATGCTGCTCGTCTGGAACAATATGGAGCGGGACGGCTCGCCCAACGCCAACAGCCTGCATGCCGCGCGACCTGTGGAAAGCGGGACCAAATATGTCGTCACCAAATGGTTTCGCGAGCGGCGCTGGACGCCCTGACAGCCCGCCTCTCTTCGCATCGCGATTACACAATGCGACATAAATGACTGATTCCTGACAGGCTTGTTCTCCGGCTGTTCAGCGAAACAGGTGCATACCCGCCTTGTTGGTGGCGGAACCGGCATCCGGGGACGAAGGTTACAATCCCCGCCGGTTTCGAGCCGCCTCGCTGATGGGAGAAAAAATATGCGTAAGTTGATTATCCTCGGCCTGATTGCCGCGACCGCCATGCCGGGTGCCGCCATGGCCCAGTCGCGCGGCGAAGTACGCGACAGCGCGCGAGACCTGCGACAGGAACAGCGCGAGCTGCGTGACGTCCAACGATATGGCGACCGCGGAGACGTGCGCGAACAGCGCCGCGACGTGCGGGACGCCCGGAGGGAACTGCGCGAGGATTGGCGCGACTATCGCCGCTCGCACCGCGATGTCTATCGCGGCGGCAACTGGCGCGCGCCCTTCCGCTACCAGCGTTGGGAAACAGGCGCTCAGCTTCGTCCATCCTATTACAGCTCGCGCTATTACATCGCCGATCCCTACCGTTATCGCCTGCCCCGTCCGAACGCCAATCTGCGCTGGGTGAGGCACTATAACGACGTGCTGCTGGTCAACGTCCGTACGGGCCGCATCGTAGAGGTCCATCGCGGTTTCTTCTGGTAAGCACAGGCGAACCTACAACAGCGGCTCCGGACCTTACGGTTCGGAGCCGTTATGCGTTGTGGGCGAGTGGCGGTCCTTGATCCCCTTGGCCGCGCCGCCCGTTTCCGAGCGGGCGCGGCCGATGACGCGCGCGGCGGCGCGCCACCAGTCCGAAAGGGGGTGGACCATGGATGGAAACGTACGGCGACGCCGAATGTTCCGTCAGGCCGCCAAGGCCTCGGCAATCAGGCGACGGCTGTTCGCAATGCCGTAGAGCGCGATGAAGCTGCCCATGCGCGGCCCCTGGTCGGCGCCCAGCAACGTCTGGTAGAGAGCCTTGAACCAGTCGCGCAGCTCGGCAAAGCCGTACGCTTCATCCTTGCCGATGGCATAGACGATATTCTGGATGTCCTCCGCCGACGCTGTATCGGGCAGGCCCGCCAATTCTTCGTCCAGCCTGCGCAGCGCCGCCGCCTCGCTGGGCTCGGGCGCGCGGCGCTTCAACGTCGGCGCGACGAAATCCCGATGATAGGCCAGTGCGTGACCGATCAGCTGGTCCAGCTCCGGATAGGCCTCGGGGCTGGCGTCCACGACATAATTTTGCAGATAGCCCCACACCTGCTCCCGGCTGGCCTCGCCCATGACGCCTACCAGATTCAGCAGCAGGCCGAACGTGACGGGTAGCTTGCCTTTGGGCAGCTTGCCGTCATGGACATGGTGGACCGGATTGCCGAGCTGCTGCTCCACCGCCTGGGCCGCATAATTGCCGCGGAACTGCCAATATTCGTCGACCGCGCGCGGGATCACGCCCATGTGCAGCTGCTTCGCCTTTTTCGGCTCGCGATAGGCGTAGAAGGCCAGGCTTTCCTGCGGTCCGTAGGTCAGCCATTGTTCGAGACTGAGGCCATTGCCCTTCGACTTGGAGATTTTCTCGCCCTTTTCGTCGAGGAACATCTCGTAGTTGAAGCCCTCGGGCGGGCGGGCGCCGAGCGCGCGGCAGATCTTCGAGCTTTGCGTTACCGAATCGATCAGGTCCTTGCCGGCCATCTCGTAATCGACACCCAATGCGACCCAGCGCATTGCCCAGTCGACCTTCCATTGCAGCTTGGCGCCGCCCGACAGGATGGATTGTTCGATGATCTCGCCTTCATCCTCGAAACGGACAAGCCCCTTGTCGGCGTCGATCACTTCGACCGGAACCTGGAGCACGACGCCGCTCTTCTGGCTGATCGGCAGCACCGGAGAATAGGTCGCCTGCCTTTCCTTGCGCAGCGTCGGCAGCATGATGTCCATGATGTCCTGATAATGGCGCAGGACATTTATCAGCGCCTGATCGAAGGCGCCCGAGACATAACGGTCAGTGGCCGAAACAAATTCATAATCGAAGCCGAAGCGGTCGAGAAAATCCCGCAGCATCGCATTGTTGTGATGCGCGAAACTCTCATGTTTCTCGAACGGGTCGGGCACCTGCGTCAACGGCTTGCCCAGATGCTCGGCGAGCATCGCCTGGTTCGGGACATTGTCGGGCACCTTGCGCAGGCCGTCCATATCGTCGCTGAAGGCGATCAGCCGCGTGGGAATGTCCGACAGGGCATGATAGGCGTTGCGCACCATCGTCGTGCGCAGCACTTCATTGAAGGTGCCGATATGCGGCAGGCCCGATGGACCATAGCCCGTTTCGAAGAGGATGTGCCCCTTTTCGGGCGCGCCGCCCTGATAGCGCTTGAGCAGCTTGCGGGCTTCCTCATAGGGCCAAGCCTTGGACGCCTGCGCGGCGGTACGAAGAATATCGGACACGGTCATGATGCAAAGCCCCTAGCTCCGCAGGCCGCGAAATGGAACCGTCCGATCACGGAACCGACCGATTTTCAGGTTTCTCTTTTGTTCCCGTTCGCCTAATCCCGACGGGTGATCGATCCCGCCGCCCTGCCCGCCCTCTATGCAAGCCATGGCGGCATCTGGTTGCGCGAAGGCGATCATACCCAGGCCGTCGCGAAGGGGACCGCGATCGCACGCGCGGCGGAAACGCCCGTGCTGCTGCTCAACGCGCCGCTCACGGGCCAGCGGCTTGGTTATCCCGACCTCAACGGGCTCGACCTGCTCGAACTCTGGGCTTTTGCTCACCCTGCCCGGTTCCTCGTGCCCACGGCGAAGGGGCTTGCCGAAACGCTCGGCCTGGCGCGTCCATCTGCGGAAGCGGACATTCCCGCCCTGCTTCAGGCCGCTACGGCAGCGCTGCTCGCCATGCTCGAATCGCCGTCCTGGGCGGAACGGGAGGGCGGATGGACCGCCGCTCAGACATTGCATCGGCTGCGCTGGCCCTGGGCGCCCCTGGCAGCGCCCCGCATCAAGCGCCCGCCCGAAGCGGAACGCTGGCTCTTTTCGCGCCTGCCTGAATGGGACGAAGCGCCGCCCCGCCCGGCGCCGCGCACCATCGCACTATCGGAAGAGGCGGTGCTGGAGCGGCTCACCCAGCTCACCGGCAGCGGCGCGGAAGCGCGCCCCGGCCAGCGCGCTTATGCGACGGCGGCAGTCGAAAGCTTCCGGCCGCGCGCGCATCGCGACCAGCCCAACATGCTGCTCGCCGAAGCAGGCACCGGCATCGGCAAGACGCTGGGCTATCTCGCCCCCGCCTCGCTCTGGGCGGCGGAGGCGCAGGGAACGGTGTGGATTTCCACCTATACCAAAGCGCTGCAGCGCCAGCTCGACCGCGAATCCCTGCGCCTTTTCCCCGATCCGGCGACGGCCGCGCGGCGGGTCGTGGTGCGCAAGGGGCGGGAAAATTATCTCTGCCTCCTGAACCTGGAGGATGCGCTGCAGGGCGGCTTTGCCGGTCGCGCGGCGATACTGGCGCAATTGGTCGCGCGCTGGGCGGCCTATAGCAAGGATGGCGACATGGTCGGGGGCGACCTGCCCGGCTGGCTTCCGACGCTGTTTCGCCGCAACGGATCGACCGCGCTTACCGACCGGCGGGGCGAGTGCATCTATGCGGGCTGTCCGCATTATCGCAAATGCTTCATCGAACGGTCCGCCCGCGCCTCGGCCGAAGCGGACATCGTCATCGCCAATCATGCCCTGGTGATGATCAACGCCGCGCGCGGGCGGCGGCGGGGCCTGGCGGCGCGCCTGTCCGACCTCGCCAGCTATGACGAGGAAGGCGGCGAGGCCATCCGGGCGGCCGCCGACGCCGCCCGCGCCCTGCCGGCCGATGAATGGCTGAAACGCATCGTCGCGGGCGAACCCTTTGGCCCGCTGGAACAGTTGCTCACCGCCGTGCGGGGGACCGTCTATGCCCGCGCCGCCGATACGGGCGAGGCGGACGCCGGCTATGGTTTGGAAACGGAATTGGCGAAGCCGGATGGCCCGCTGGTGGAGGCGGCGCAGGAAGCGGCGCTGGCGCTCGATGCATTGCTAAAGCCCCTCGCTCGCCTCGCCAAGCGCCTGGAGGCCGTGATCGAGGACGCCCCCGACTGGCTCGACGGCGCGGCCCGAGCGCGGATCGAAGGCGCGATCGCGTCGCTCGGCTGGCGGCGCGACCTCCTTTCCGCCTGGCTGGCGCTGCTCGCGCGTATCGGCGGCCCGGCCGATCCCGATTTCGTCGACTGGATGACGGTCGACCGGGTCGAGGGCCGGGAATATGACATCGGCATCCATCGCCACTGGCTCGATCCGACGCGGCCGCTGGCCGAAACCGTGCTGAAGCCCGCGCAGGGCATCCTCATCACCTCCGCGACCCTGAAGGGCGGGGGCGACTGGCACAATGCCGAAAGCCGCAGCGGCGCCAGCCACCTGCCTCGCGGCGCGCAGCGGTTCGAAGCGGCAAGCCCCTTCGATTACCAGGCCCGCGCCGAAGTTCTGATCGTCACCGATATCAAACGCGGGGACATCGCCGCGCTGTCGGGTGCCTATGGGCGGCTGATCGAGGCGGCGGGCGGAGGGACGCTCGGCCTTTTCACCGCGATCCGGCGGCTTCGCGCGGTGCATGCGCGGATTGCCGACCGGCTGGCCCGGGCAGGTCTGCCGCTTTATGCCCAGCATGTCGATCCGATGGATACCGGCACGCTGATCGACATTTTCCGCGACGATCCGCGCGCCTCGCTGCTCGGGACCGACGCCTTGCGCGACGGCGTCGATGTGCCCGGTCATTCGTTGCGGCTCGTCGTGATGGAGGGCGTGCCCTGGTCCAAGCCCACCGTGCTGCATGCGGCCCGCCGTCTGGCAGGCGGCGGCTCCGCCTATGACGACCGCCTCATTCGCGCCCGGCTCGCCCAGGCTTTCGGCCGCCTTATCCGCCGCGCCGAGGATCGCGGCAGCTTCGTGATCCTCTCCGCCGCCATGCCCAGCCGCCTGCTCAGCGCCTTTCCCCCCGGCACGCCCATCCGCCGGCTCACCCTGGACGAGGCGATCATTGCGGTCAGCGCCCATTCGCGCGCTGGCCTTGGCGACGGCATGGCAGTAGGGCATCAGGGAATCGAATCCGGCACGCACGACCTGGAGCAAGAATGAAGCGGTTGACCCTGTTGCGCCACGCGAAGTCCGATTGGGATGATCCGGTGGCGCGCGACTTCGACCGCCCGCTCAACCGCCGCGGGAAAAAGGCGGCGCTGCTGATCGGCCAGTTCGCCCGAGGCCGCAAGATGCAGTTCGACCTGCTCGTCGCGTCCCCCGCCGCTCGTGTCGTGCAGACGCTCGATACCTTTCTGGAAGGTTATGGCCATCCGTTCGAGCTCCATTGGGACCGACGGATCTACCTCGCCTCGGCGCCGACCCTGCTCGATGTGATCCGCGACCTGCCCGACACGATCGACAGCGCGATCATGGCCGGACATAATCCAGGCCTAGAAGAATTGATCCTCGAACTCGTTCCCGACGATGGCGCGAGTTCCCTGCGCGAGGATGTCGAAGTCAAGTTCCCGACCGCCAGCCTTGCCGTCCTGGATCTCGCGATCGACCGATGGGCCGACGTGACGCAAAATGTAGCGACCCTGGTCAGCTTCACTCGCCCCCGCGATCTCGACCCCGCACTCGGACCGGGTTCTCGCTGAGCGTAGCTTGAGGCCCTGAACGCTATGTCCGGCGTTCACCGCTTGCGCGCGAACCAGATGACGTGGCGAGGGCCCTTGCCATTGTCCCGCGCCTTGACCGCCACTTCCTCCACCGCAAAGCCCGCGTCCCGCAGGCGACGGGTAAAGGCGGCATCGGGCGCGGCGGACCAGATCGCCAGGATGCCACCCGGCTTGAGCGCCGCCTTCGCTATGGCGAGGCCACTCGCGGAATAGAGCCGGTCATTAGCGGGCACGGTGAGGCCGTCGGGCCCATTGTCGACGTCAAGCAGGATCGCATCATAGCTGGCATGCCCCGAACTGATGGCAGCCGCCACATCGCCTTCGATCAACCGGAGGCGCGGATCGTCGAGACAGCCGGCGGCGAGATCGGCCATTGGCCCTCGCGCCCAGGCGATGATCTGAGGCACCAATTCGGCCAGCGTCACGCGGCCGTTGCGGCCGAGCAGCGCGAGCGCCGCCCGCAGGGTGAAGCCCATCCCGTAACCGCCGATCAGGAGATGCGCGTCCTGTGGTGTTTTCAGACGCTCCAGCGTCATCGTGGCGAGCGCCTTTTCTGAGCCGCTCATCCGGCTGCTCATCAGCTCGTTGCGATCGAGCACGATCATAAAATCGCCGCCACGCCTGTACAGCTTCAGGTCCTGGCCGTCCGGAACGGGAGCGGTATCGATGAGTTCACGCGGGGTCACTGGCATTTCCTTCCTGCTGGCGCGCGCATGACAGGTTGATCGCGCCCGCGCAATCGGGAGGGTGGCGTCACGGGGCGCAGGCCCCTATCTCGCCATCAGCTTTCCCTCTCCCGACTCACGGCAGGCAGTGATTTTTCGATGCGCTATTTCCTCGACACCGAATTCAACGGATTTGCCGGCGCCCTCATCAGCGTCGCGCTGGTGCCGGAATTCGGGGATGATGAATTCTACGTGTCCCTGCCGCTCGCGGAAGAGCCGCATGGATGGGTGCAGCGGAACGTCATCCCCTATCTGCGCCATGTGCCGCCCGGGATCGACATGGAACTCAGCCGCGTGGAAGCGGCGCATCACCTGGCAGACTATCTGGCTGGCGATTCCGATCCGGTGATCGTGGCGGACTGGCCCGAGGATCTGGCGCATTTCTGCGCGCTGCTCGTAACCGGGCCCGGGCAGATGGTGGACATGAACGGGCTGAAACTGCAACTGGTCAACGCGGCGGGCTTCAGCGCGGCGGCGAACAGCCGGATCCCCCATAATGCGCTGCATGACGCGCGAGCGCTCAGGGATTTCTGCTTGGGCGGTTAGAGCAGGCGGCCAAGCGGCAT
This sequence comes from Sphingobium sp., assembly GCA_035281605.1. Classification (GTDB taxonomy): domain Bacteria; phylum Pseudomonadota; class Alphaproteobacteria; order Sphingomonadales; family Sphingomonadaceae; genus Sphingobium. Next base: position 2,829 of record DATEDR010000371.1, on the reverse strand, counting down.
CAGGCCATTCCGCCTCGTTCTCGGGTCTCTGAAAGGATCGAGGCCCGGTCCTGCTTGCGCAAGCCGGGCCTCATTCTCCCTCTCCAAACCGATAAACCGGATCAGCCGTCGTAATCGCCGCCGATATTCTGATTGCGCGGCGGGGCTGCGGCCGTCAGGCGCAGCGCCTCAGCCGACTGGGCGATCGAACCGATTTCGTCCGGCGTGTCGTCATCGTCGATCTGCACCTTCTGCAGCGAACCGACGAGCGAATCATGGAGATCCACCGGCAGGATGGTTTCTTCAGCGATCTCACGCAGGGCGACGACGGGATTTTTGTCCCGGTCGCGATCCAGGGTCAGTTCGGCACCGCCGGAAATCTCCCGCGCGCGCTGAGCAGCAAGCAGGACAAGATCAAAGCGGTTTGTAACCTTGTCGACGCAATCTTCGACGGTAACGCGGGCCAAAAGGGCGCTCCTGAATAGCGGATGAAAATCGTGAAACAGGCGCGTAACAGTGGCGCTGCCGAGAGTCAACGAAAAGGCCACAAAGCCATGGCATCCCGCGCCAAATGGGAGCATGAGAAGATTATGGCGACGAACCGGCAGTCCCGGACGCAGTGCGACGAGGCCGGGATCAACCTGTCGATCCGGGGCAATCGGCTGAAGGTGATCGAGAGCGGCCCGGCCCTGCGCGAGGCTCTTCTGGGGCTGATCGACGGGGCGAGCGAAAGCCTCAAACTCTATTATTATATCTTCGCCGCCGACGAAAGCGGACGGTTGGTGCTGGACAGGCTGATCGCCGCCCGTGCGAGGGGCGTGGCCGTGACGCTGATGATCGATGCCTTCGGATCGGCCGACACCCCTCCCTCCTTCTTCGACCCGCTGATTGGGGCGGGGGGGCATTTCAGTCGGTTCGGCGCGCGACGCTCGACCCGCTACCTGATCCGCAATCATCAGAAAATGACGATTGCCGACGACCGGCGGCTGCTGCTGGGCGGGTTCAACGTCGAGGACGCCTATTTCGGGCTGCCGGAAGACGATGCCTGGGTCGATCTGGGCCTGATCATCGAAGGGCCGCAGGTCGCGGCGATGACCAATTGGTACGGCCAGTTATGGCGCTGGGCGTCGACCCGGCGCCAAAGCTTCCGCACGCTGCGGCGGATGGTGCGGCATTGGAAGCCTTCGCTGCACCATGACCCCGCCTGCCCCATGCGGTGGCTGATCGGTGGGCCCACGCGCCGGCTGAGCCCCTGGGCGCAGGTGGTGAAGCATGACCTGGAGCAAGCCGAGCGGCTCGACATGGTCGAGGCCTATTTCTCTCCTGGCCGCGGGATGTTGAAGCGGATCGCCAAGGCGGCGCGGCGACAGGGCGCGCGGCTGGTGCTGCCGTCGCGGTCGGACAATGGCGCCACCGTTGCGGCGGCCCGGCTGCTCTACGGCCCGCTGCTGCGACGGGGAGTGGAGATCCACGAATATCAGAGCTGCAAGCTGCACATGAAGCTGATCGTGATAGACGACGTCACCTTCATCGGATCGGCCAATTTCGACATGCGCAGCCTGTTCCTGAACCTGGAGATCATGCTGCGGATCGAAGACAAGGAACTGGCCGCGGAAGCGCGCGCATTCATCGACCGCCTGGTGACGGAAAGCCGGCCGATCACGCTGGAAAGCTACAAGGCGCAACGTGGCGTGCTGACGCTGGTCAAACAGTGGATCAGCTATTTTCTGGTGGGGGTGCTGGACTATACCGTCACGCGCCGGCTCAACTTCCGCGACCCGAACGCGGATTAGTCGCGGCAGGCGCCACCTCCTCAGCCGCCGGTTCATCCAGCGCCTGTTCTGCAGGTGTATAAGGGAGCCCCAGCGCGTCCGCGACGGCCTTGTAGGTCACCTTGCCGTCCCAGACGCTGAGCCCTTCGCGCAGGTGCGGGTCGGACCGAAGCGCTTCCTTCCAGCCCAGATCGGCGATGCGCAGAGCATGGGGCAAGGTCACGTTGTTGAGGGCGTAAGTGCTGGTCCGGGCAACGGCGCCCGGCATGTTGGCGACGCAATAATGGACGATCCCGTCGACAATATAGGTGGGCTCCGCATGCGTGGTGGGATGGCTCGTTTCGAAACAGCCGCCCTGATCGATCGCGACGTCGACCAGCACGGCGCCCTTCTTCATGGTCTTGAGCATCTGCGCCGACACCAGCTTCGGCGCGGCGGCGCCGGGGATCAGCACCGCGCCGATGACAAGGTCGGCGTCGGCCACGCATTCGGCCAGGTTCGCGCGATTGGAAAAGCGCGTCTTGGCGCGCGCCTCGAAATAGATGCCCAATCTCTCGAGTACTTCCGGGCTGCGATCGAGGATCGTCACATCGGCGCCCAGACCCACGGCCATTTGCGCCGCGTTGAAGCCGACCACGCCGCCGCCGATCACGCAGACCTTGGCCGGCAGCACGCCCGGAACCCCACCCAGCAGCACGCCGCGCCCGCCATTCGCTTTCTCAAGGGCAGTCGCGCCCGCCTGGATGGCCATGCGGCCGGCGACCTGGCTCATCGGCTTCAGCAGCGGCAGGCCGCCACCGGCGTCGGTCACCGTCTCATAGGCGATGCAGGTGGCGCCGGACGCCATCAGGTCGCGTGTCTGATCGGAATCCGGAGCGAGATGAAGATAAGTGTAGAGGATCTGACCCGGACGCAGCAACGCGCGCTCGTCGGCCTGGGGCTCCTTGACCTTCACGATCATCTCGGCAGCGGCAAAAATATCTTCAGCCGTCGGCAGGATTTCCGCGCCGGCCCGGGCATAAAGCGAGTCATGCGCGCCGATCCCCTCTCCCGCTCCGCTTTCCACCAGCACCCGGTG
>DATEDR010000370.1:0-2126 GCA_035281605.1 Sphingobium sp. | reverse complement strand
GCTGCGGTCGCCACCGATGACGCGATACCCAGGACCAGGGCCGAGCACAGGACGAACGTGCGTGTCGTGCTCTTGCTTTGCTTCAACCTCATTCCCAACCTCCGTACCAACAGTGCGATGGCGGGCAGGATGCGAGCACGGACGGTCTCGAGGCGAGCACGGACGGCCGATGCCGGGCATGGGCGGATGATTTTTCGACCCCTGCCAGCGGGCGGCGGACAGTGGGCGAGCAGGGCCCGCGGGTCGCCCGGACGGGGGCAGGGCGTCGGCTAAACGGAGTCGCGTTTCCGTCGGAACCACAGATAGCTGCCGATGATGACGACACTCTGCAGCACGGCCAGCGGCGGGAAGAACAGGTGGGTAGCGGTCCAGATCAAGCAGGCCGCCAAGGTCGCGATCATCGTCTTGGGACCGTAGCGGCTGGCGATGTACATGATCAGGACGAACAACAGCTGATACAGCACCACGGGCAGGGTCACGAACAACATGATCGTTTCGCCTCAGGCCCGGTTGCGATGGTAGAGCGAGCTGCTGCGGCAATCGGCGCATTCGCGATAGAACGCCGAGCCGTCCTTGCGCAGGCGCGGCTTGTGTCCGGGCTCGCAAGTGAAGCGAATCGCGGTGTTGCCACCACAGGCCTCGCACTTGAAGTAGTAGCCGAACTTTCCGTAGAGGATTTCTCCGGCCTTCTCGCTGCAGGTCTTGCACACGCAAGCGCTTGCCTCGGCGGCGGTAACCGCGGTTACCGCAGTAACCGGCGGCGGTGCGAACACGGGCTCGATTCGTGGCTCGGCCGGTGGCGGCGCGACGCTCGCGGTCGGCGTGGCCTCGCGCTTGCGTTCGCCAGGCCGGTGCAGGGTCGCCAACTGGCGGGCGACGAATTCGACGGTCTCGCCGGATACGATCTTGGCCGTCGTCTTAAGCAGGCCGAACAAGGGATTCTCCGTCTCGATGTCTTTCCAGATCCGCTTCTTGAGCACGTCGGCCTTGATGACGCGAGACGAATCGAAGCGTTTGGACCGATCGATACGCGCTTCGGGCGCGATCAGGATGAGCGAATGGAAAGCCGGCGATATGCGCAGACCGAATCGTTGCGGCCATTCGATGGTCCCGCAAACATCGCGCAGTACTTCGATATGCCGCTCGTTCTGCTCCAGCGGAGAAGCCATGCCGGCATAGGCTTTTCGGTAGCTGTCCCAACGCAGGAACTCGCCGTCCTCGGTGATCTTCAGCCCCGCATGGAAATGCTTCGATTCGAGTACATAGAGGTCGAGCCACCGATTGATCAGCAGGTGGTCGATTTGCGCGGTCCGCCCGCGATGTTCCAGGCGCAGGTCGTGGATGACGGCCCAGTTGGGCGATCGAGCGAAATGAAAGTCGATGAGGTAAGCCGATTCCGATTCGCCCTTCAGGCCCGCCTTGCGAATCCGCAATTCGGTTGCGGCATGCTTGGCCGCCGGGCCGGCGCCGGCGGCACGAAGCTCAAGCTCCTTGAGCAAGGCTGACGGGTCGTCCATGGTTTTGATCAGCACGCGGGCATCCTCCTGTCGCCGGAGCATAGCCGCGTATCGTGCCCAAGCGAAGCCCAGGAGGCTATTTCTGCCCGATCCGACAGGCAGTACTCGGAGTATGAAGAACGCGGGCCGATAGCTTGCCGAGAAGCGAGTCGGTGGCCGGTTCCGAGGGCGAGCCGTCGCGGCGGGATATGCTGGCATCCAGCGCTGTTGCCGACGCTTCCGTTGTCGTCGCTTGCATGGCGCCTCCTTGCGAGGGGCCACATTAGCAAGTGGGGCGGACTTTTTTCACAGGTGCTTTCGACTGCAGCTGAATTTGGCGGACGCCCGTCACGAAAATCGGGGCACGGCAGATGGAAGCTTCCCTCGTACGGTTCGAAAGAGCGAGCCATTGCGCTGGGATAGAGCAGAGCCTCCCTGTATGTCATCGCCGCGATGCTGTCCTGAACGCGTCGCTTCTGGCGTCAATCGTCCGTGTGGACGCAATGCGGCCTGCCGATATCTTTGGCAGACCCCATCGCGTCCTCAGGATTACCCGGTCAGCGGTTTAGATCGTGACCGATACCGTCTGATTCCAAACGGCGCCGACCGGTGCGCTGGCGTTGTTGTAGG
>DATEDR010000369.1:0-11172 GCA_035281605.1 Sphingobium sp. | reverse complement strand
CAGGCCGAAGCGATGCTGGGCCAGTTGCGAGCGGCGCAACGTCAGGAGGATGCGCCGGTCATCCAGGTCGCTCTGGCCCGGATGGCGCTGGTAAAGGGCGAAGCGCGGGAAGCGGAAGCGCGTTTCGCCGCGATCAGCCGGGACGGACCGGCCGATTGCCGCGTGGACGAGGGGCTTGGCATCGCGCGCTTGCAACTCGGCCGCCTGCAAGAGGCGCTGGCGCCGCTGCGCCGGGCGACAGACAGATGCACAGGGCGGTGGAAGGCCTGGAACGCGCTGGGCGTCGCCTATGACGCGGCCGCGTCCTGGGTGCTGAGCGCCGCGGCCTATGAGCGGGCGTTTCAATTGACCGATCGGCCGGCGCAGGTCCTCAACAATTACGGCATGTCGCTGATGGCGCAGGGGCAGGCGGAAAAGGCCGTGGCGATTTTCGACAAGGCACGGGAACTGGCGCCGGCGGACGCGCGGATCGTGGCCAACGGCGACGCCGCGACCGTCATGGCGGGCAAGGATATTACGCGGCGGCCAGGCGACGATGCGGACGGATGGGCCAGGCGGCTGAGCGATGCGGGGCAGGTGGCGCTCCGCAAGGGCGATGTCGTGAGGGCGCAGGCCTATCTCAGCCGCGCGATGACGGAATCGGAGCAGTTCCAGCCCGAAGCAGCCGCGGCACTTGCCACGATGGAATCCGCGCGGCCATGATCAAGGACCTCATTCTTCTCGTCCTGTCGCTGCTGCTGGTCGCTGCGGCGATCGAGGATATGGCCAAGCTCAGAATCTCCAACATCTTTCCGATGCTCGTCATGGCGCTGTTCGTCGGCTGGGTCGTGGCGACGGGGTGGCAAAACGATATCTGGCGCAACGGGACGCTGTTCCTGGCGGTGTTCGCGCTGGGGTGCGGGTTGTTCGCGCTGCGATGGATGGGGGGAGGCGACGTCAAGCTGCTGGCGGCCTGCGCCTTGTGGTTCGACTGGAATGCCGCGCTGCCCTGGTTTGTCTATGTGACCGTGGGCGGCGGGATTTTGGCGTTCTTGATCATGGCGGGGCGGCGGCTGGTGCCACGGACCGTGCGCGAAGGGTCGTCGCTGGCCATCTTCGCGCCGAGCGGGCCGATCCCCTATGGCGTGGCGATCGCGCTGGGGACGATCATGGCGCTGTATATGGTCGGGCCGAACCCGAGCGGCGCCCCACGACTGCCAGAGTTCGTGCAGCCACTCCGGTAAATTGGCAGGGCTAGAGCATCATGCGCAAAAGTGGGAACCGGTTTTGCGCAAAAACAACGCCGGCAACAAAAACTTAGAGCGCGCGACCTGCGTCCGATTTAACGCAGCCCGCTTTATTTGGGGCGACTGTTGTCATCGCCCGGGCCGGCGTCCCGGCCTCTGGCCGGAGACGCTTTCCGTCTTTGCCCGCTGCGTGCGAAGCGCCGATCTTAATGCAGCCCCATCGCCGGAACGTCGGTGTCGATCGACATCATGATGATGATCAGTTCCGAACGCGACTTGATCCCCAGCTTTTGGAAGATGCTGTGCAGGTGCACCTTGACCGTTCCCTCGGTCAGGCCGCATCGTCCCGCTATCTCCCGGTTGCGCAGTCCCGCGCGGATCAGGCCGGCGATCTCGAGCTCGCGTTCGGTCAGGGCGGACAGGACGTTCGTATCGCTGGCCGGTGCGGAGATGCTGTGCACCAGCGCCTGCTCCATGATGAACGGCGTGATGCTCTTGTTGCCGTCCATCACCTGGCTGATGCAGGACAGCAGCTCGTTGGGATCGCTGTCCTTCAGCACTACGCCATCGACTCCCAGCTTGATCGCTTCGAGCGTCTGTTCCGGGCGGATGTGGACAGTCATGAAGATGACCGGCACCGTGCTGCCGCTGCCGCGGATGGCTGAGAGGATGGCGAGGCCACCTCCGTCCTTCATGCTGACGTCCAGGATCAGGAGGTCCGGCTCGCCGGCCTGCATGCGCGTCAGCGCCTCATCCACCGATCGGGCGCAGAAGACGACGTCATGACCATGCGAGCTCAAAAATTGCGCCATGCCGTCCAGGAAAATGGGGTGATCGTCGACTATCGCAATCTGGGTCATCATGTGGGGGACCTCGGTAAGGATGAAGGTAACCTAATCGAAATTAATGAATTCATGCTTAAATTGTGGAAATAGGCTGTGCCGCCGATATTGCCCAAGCGCTTCATGATCGACTGGGACTGGAGTTCGAAGTCACCGGTATAGGCTTCGCGCACCACCGGCTCGGTGCCCGGATTGTCCTTCAGCGCGATCAATATCTCCTCATCCACCCGCGCCAGCGACACGGTGATGTGACGCGCCGCGGCATGCTTGACCGCATTGGCAGCGGCTTCGCGAATGAGGAACTCCACCTCGGCAGCGGTTTCGTGCGACACGACCATCGGGTGGTCGACCGGATTGAGGCGGCAGTCGATGTCCCACTGCAAGGCGATGAAGCGACAGCAGCGCTCGATCTCGCGGCCCAGGTCCAGCTGCGTTCCCGAACTTGTCTCATGCGCGGCGAGCAGGCGGCGCAAATGCGCCTGTTCGGCGGTGACAAGCTCCTCCATCGCCTGAAGCTCCGCCATCTGGTGCGGGGCGTTGGCGCTGGCGAGCCCGTGGATCGTGGTGACCAGGCGCACGCGCAGAGCCGCCAGCGTTTGCAGCACGCTGTCGTGCAGATCGCGGCTGAGGGCGAGCCGCGCTTCGGCGAAAGTGCGCTCCCGCCACGCGAGGAAGAAGAAATGCCGTTCGAGGAACAGCTCCAGCCCTTCCTGGATGCGCAGCGAGCGGAGCAGCGCGGCTGGCGACCAGCCATGCCGGGCGCCGACGAAAAGCCGTCCGCGCAGGTCGCCCACCTGGACATGGAAGCTGGTGCCCTGACCAGGGCCGAACAGGTCCGGCACGGCTTCGGTAAGATCCGCTGCCTTTTCGTTGCGCAATATGCCGAGGCGGCTGCGCAGCAGCACGCGGCTCGACTGGCTGGAATAGTGGAAGGGCGCGTCACGCGGGGTGACGCTCATGAGGCTCAGGACCTGGCGGTCGGGCAGGGCGATGGAACGGGCGCCTTCGACGTCGATGATGTCGCAATGGACCGGCCCCTCCTCGTCGATCTGCCAGATGAAGGCGCAGTATCGCGCGGCCATGAGCTCCGAAATCTGCTCGATCACGAAGCGGGCCAGCGATTTCTGAAAGGACAGGCCCACGCCCTGGAGCCGTTCCGACCAGGCGATCAAGCGTTTTTCGAGGATCGACATGCTGAGCATCGATGCTGCGATGATGCAGCCGATGAGGACGGTGAGTCCGTCGATCGCGCGGTCCACCTCCACCACGTGGCGCGCGGAGGTCCACACTTCATAATAGCCGCGTGCAAGGAAGGCGAGGACCAGGCAAAGCGCCAGCACGATGGTCGAACTGCGGCCGAATCGGTCGGACGCGGACCAGGCGACGAAGAACAGGCAGCCGAGCGCCGCGATCTGCAGTGGTTCGCACAGCACGATCACGGTCAGGAAGATGAGCAGGTCGGCGAACAGCGAAATCGGCCGCAGCAGCAGGCCGAGCGGCGGAGTCAGCAGATGCTGGCCGATGCTGAACACCGTCCATAGCCAGGTGGCAGCCTGAAGCATGAGCGCGACCTGGGCGAAGTCTGGTTCACTGCTGAACATGGCCGTGATCTGCCACGTCGCGGCAACGGCAAAGGCGACGCGGGATATCGCGAAACCCAGCGCCGGCGATCGCCCCAGCCAGAGTACCAGGTGCTCCATCATCGTGGATGGGGCCCCGGGCATTTTCAACATGGCGCTTGTCCCCCGACAAAAGTCCCCACAAAGCCTGTTTGACCACAGTAAGCCGCCGGAAACAACCATGAAGAATGGCGTCCTTCGCAGGCGATGGCTAAAGATGGGACATGGCGACGCTGATAACCCCTGCCTTGGTCTGTGCCGTGCGCACTCATGGGGAACATGGGGCGATCGCGCGGCTCCTGACGGCCGACCACGGCTTGCTGCCCGGCTATGTGCGCGGCGGGCGGTCGCGGGCGCTCCGGCCCGTGCTGCTGCCTGGCAATGTCGTGAAGGCCGAATTCAGGGCCCGGACCGAGGAGCAGCTGGCCGGGCTGACCGTCGAGCTGGAGCATAGCCGGGCGCCGCTGCTGGCCGAACCGCTGCCCGCGGCTGCGATCGATTGGGTCTGCGCCCTGACCGCCACGGCTCTGGCGGAAGGGACGCCCTGTCCGGCGCTCTACCAGGCATTGGACGGAGTGCTGGGCGCGGTCGAGGCGGCCCCGGCAGCGCGCGGCTGGGCGGCGGCGTTGGTGCGCTATGAACTGCTGATGCTCGCGGAACTCGGCTTCGGCCTCGATCTCGGCCGGTGTGCGGCGACCGGGGGGAAAGAGGGGCTTGTCTATGTTTCGCCCCGCAGCGCGGCGGCCGTCAGCCGGGCGGCCGCGGTGGGATATGAAAGCCGCCTGCTGCCGCTGCCGGCTTTCCTGCTGGAGGGCGGCGCGGGGGATTGGGCCGCGATCATCGACGGATTGCGCCTGACCGGCTTTTTCCTGGAGCGGTCGGTGATGACCGAATGGCGGGCAGATGTGCTGGCGGCGCGGGACAGGTTGACCGACAGGCTTAAAAGAGCGGTTGCCTAATTTGGGTTCGTTCTGCAAAGGCCTCGGTCAGCAGTCTGCCGTCGCCCCGAGCCTGACGAAAGGGCATCTTTTTTTCGGAAGAGGGAAGTGCGGGACTTCGACAGGCTCAGCCCGAACGCATTATGAGGAAGGTTGGACATGTTGATCGCCCTGTTTCCCGGAGACGGCATCGGCCCGGAAATCGTCGCCCAGGCGAAGCGCGTGCTGGATGCGCTCGGCATCGACGGCCTCTCCTATGAAGAAGGACTGGTGGGCGGCGCGGCCTACAAGGCGGTCGGCCATCCGCTGCCTCCTGAGACGCTGGCGCTCGCCCGGAGGGCTGACGGGATCCTGTTCGGCGCGGTGGGCGATCCCAGCTGTGATTCGCTGGAGCGGCATCTGCGTCCGGAACAGGCGATCCTGGGGCTGCGCAAGGAACTCCGCCTGTTCGCCAATCTGCGTCCGGCGAAGGTGTATCCTGAATTGGCCGACGCCTCGGCGCTGAAGAAGGAGGTGGCGAACGCCATCGACCTGCTGATCGTGCGCGAGGCCAATGGAGATGTCTATTTCGGCGAAAAGGGCATGCGCAAGACCGCCGACGGCCTCCGCGAGGGCTATGACATCATGTCCTATAATGAGGAACAGGTGCGCAAGATCGCGCACCAGGGCTTCCAGGCCGCGCGCGCGCGGCGGGGCAAGCTCTGCTCGGTGGACAAGGCCAATGTGCTCGAGACGAGCCAGCTGTGGCGCGACGTGATGATCGAGGTGTCGGCCGAATATCCCGATGTCGCTCTTTCGCACATGTATGTCGACAATGCGGCGATGCAGCTGGTGCGCGATCCGGGCCAGTTCGACGTGATCGTAACCGGCAACATGTTCGGCGACATCCTGTCGGACCAGGCGAGCATGTGCGTCGGGTCGATCGGCATGCTGGCGTCGGCGACGCTCAACGACAGCAATCAGGGCCTCTATGAGCCGATCCATGGCTCGGCGCCCGACATTACCGGGCAGGGCAAGGCCAATCCGCTGGCAACGGTGCTGTCGGCGGGCATGATGCTGCGTTATTCGCTGAACCTGCCCGAACAGGCCGATCGCATCGAGGCAGCCGTCGCAAAGGCTCTTGCCAATGGCGCGCGCAGTTTCGACCTGGGTGGATCCATGAGCACGGTCGAGATGGGCGATGCCGTTCTGGCGGCGCTGAACTGAGGAAGTTGGTTTGAGGGTAGGGCGATGAAGCGCAGGAGCGGGCAGGACCCGGCGATCACGAAGAACTGGCGGCCCGCGACCCTTGCCGTGCGGGGCGGCAGCGCGCGCAGCGAATGGGGCGAGACGTCCGAAGCCCTGTTCCTGACGAGTGGCTACAGCTACGACCGGGCGGAGGACGCTGCGGCGCGCTTCGCCGGCGAGCAGCAGGGCATGACCTATTCGCGCCTGCAAAATCCCACCGTGGAAATGCTGGAGAAGCGCATCGCCTTGCTGGAAGGCGCGGAGGCTTGCCGCGCGACGGCGACCGGCATGGCTGCGATGACGGCGGCGTTATTGTGCCAGCTGTCGGCGGGCGACCATGTTGTCGCGGGCAAGGCGCTGTTCGGCTCCTGCCGTTGGCTGACCGACACGCTGCTCCCCAAGTTCGGGATCGAAACGACCACGGTCGACGCCACCGACAATGCCGCATGGGAAGCGGCGGTGCGGCCCAATACGAAGGTCTTCTTTTTCGAAACCCCGGCCAATCCGACCATGGACGTGGCGGACATGGAGGCGATCTGCGGCATCGCCAAGGCGCACGGCATCGTCAGCGTGGTCGACAATGCCTTTGCGACGCCGGCGTTGCAGCGGCCGCTGGACTTCGGCGCCGATGTCGTCGCCTACAGCGCGACCAAGATGATGGACGGGCAGGGCCGGGTGCTGGCGGGCGCGATCTGCGGCACGGAAGATTTCATCGTCAACACGCTGCTGCCCTTCCATCGGAATACCGGACCGACGCTGGCCGCCTTCAACGCCTGGGTCGTGCTCAAGGGGCTGGAGACGCTGGACCTGCGCATCCGCCGGCAGAGCGAAAACGCGCTGAAGGTCGCGAAATTCCTCGAAGGGCGCGTTGAGAAGGTGCTGTATCCGGGGCTGGAAAGCCATCCGCAGCATGCGCTCGCCATGAAGCAGATGGCGATGGCCGGCCCCATTTTCTCGCTCTATGTCGGCGGTGGGCGCAAGGAAGCGCACGGGCTGCTCAATGGTCTGGAACTGATCGACATCAGCAACAATATCGGGGACTCCCGCTCGCTGATGACCCACCCCGCCTCGACCACCCATTATGGCATGGCCGAAGCGGCCCGGCTGGAAGTCGGGATCACCGAAGACATGCTCCGTCTGAATGTGGGGCTTGAAGACGCGGATGACGTGATCGAGGATCTCGATCGCGCGCTCAAGTCGATAGGCCGTTGACGGACGCGGGGCGAAAGGCGCATCCTTTTATCGTGAACGCGCTTTTTCCCTTCCATGCGACCACGCGCGACATCAACGTGCACGTGGCCGTCACCTTCCTGCCCGAACAGTCGGAGCCGGACCGGGGACGCTGGTTCTGGGCCTATCATATCCGCATCGAAAATGGCGGCGACCAGCCGGTGCAACTGCTCACCCGCCACTGGGTCATAACCGACGGGCGCGGCACGCAGCATCGCGTCGATGGCGATGGCGTGGTAGGCGAGCAGCCGGTGGTGCAGCCGGGCCGCAGCTACGACTATGTATCGGGCTGTCCGCTCAATACGCCCACAGGCTCCATGCGGGGCCATTATCACATGATCGGCGCCAGCGGGGAGACGTTCGACATCGCCATCCCGCACTTCGCGCTCGTAGCTCCGGCGGTTGCTGAATGAAGCGTACTCATTTGCCGTTGAACGGCCTGCGCGTGCTGGATGCAGCGGCGCGGCATCTGTCCTTCACCCGCGCCGCTGACGAACTGGCGGTCACGCCCGCTGCGGTCGGGCAGCAAATCCGCGCGCTGGAGGACCTGCTGGGCGTCGTGCTGTTCCGGCGCACGCCCAAGGGACTGGAACTGACGCCCGAGACGGAGGCGGGGCTTGAGGCCTTGCGAGCCGGCTTCCTGGAGTTTGAGGAAGCGGTGCGGGCGATGCAGGCCGGGCAGTCCAGCTCCTCGCTCACCATCGCCGCGCCGCGCGACGTCACGGCGAAGTGGCTGCAGCCCCGGCTGGCGGCTTATGCGGCAAGCCAGCCCGACCTGAAATTCCTGCTGGTGGCGGCGGATGAGAGCCTCGATTTCACCGAGGCCAATCTGGATCTGGCGCTGCGGCTGGCCGACGGGCCGGGCGAGCACGAGGGCGTGAAGCTGGGCGAGGCGCGTTTCGTCACGGTGGAAGCGGCCCAAGGCGGACCCCAGCATCGGATCGACTGGCCGGGCTGCCCTGCCGGAACCGGACCCACGACGATCCGGGTTGCCGACGCGGGGCTCGCGATCGAGGCTGCGGCCAATGGCTTTGGCCTGGCCACCGTGCCGCTGCTGCTGGCGCAGGCCGACCTGGACGCCGGGCGGGTGCGGAAGGTCGGCGACGCGCAGGAGTCTCCACTGGCCTATTGGCTCATCGCGCCCTTGCCGCAATGGCGGCAAAAGAAGGTGAAGGCGCTGATCGAAGCCTTGGCGGAATAGGGTTCACTTCCCGTCAGGGTCGCCTTTTCTCTTTTTTCAACTTTCCGCGCTTAGCATGATGGTCGGAGCGATTGCCGGGAGAGCGGGCCTTGTTCTTTCGAGGATGGAAATGGTGGCGGGCGTCGCTGCTGATTAGCCTGTCGGCGCCGGCATGGGCGCAGGCGCCCTATGTGCCCGACGTCACGGAAGCGCGCGAGAAGGAATGGCGCTCGCTGGTCGGGACGGCTCAATCCGCTTATGCCGCAGGGCGGGCGGCGGAGGCTGTCGATCCGGCGCGCCGGGCGCTGGCGCTGGCGGACGATCTGTTCGGGCCGGACGATCCCCGCGCGCTGATTTCCGCCAATGACCTGGCGCTGCAACTGGATGCCCTCGGTCGCTATCGCGAAGCGGAAGCGCTGCTGCGCCGCGTGTTCGACAGCTATCTGCGCACGCGCGGCGAGGATGATCCCAACAGCCAGCTGGCGCTCGAAAATCTCGTGGATTTCTATCTGGCGCGCAAACGGCCCGACGCTGCTCGGCCGCTGGCGGACTATGCGCTCGCCAGCTTCCGCCGCACGACCGGGGCGATGAGCGAGCGGAGCAGGCGGATGGCGGCCGTGGTTGCCGCAATCGGCCCAGAGGCTGACGGCGGCGGGGCCATGCCTCTGCCAGGGGAGGAGCGGCCCAGCAGCCCCTGACGGGCGATCGCTGGTTAAGAAGTGCGCCGTATTGCAAACAGTCTGTGACACCCCACTGGCGTCGCCCAACCAAGGGTATAGTCCTTCCGATCAATTGCGCTTACGCCTTCATCCGCTATCGATGTCGCCATCTATAGGGGGGTGCCTTCAGTTTCCCATGCGAACCGCCAGTGCCAACGCGCTGAGCGAGTCACGGAAGGGAGGGGCTCCGTACACTATCCTATGGGTCGCAATCAGGGGCGGGCGGTTGGCCGAGTGGCTGACCGCCCGCTTATTGTTTGGGCCGCCCCGTGCGGCGCTCCACATCAGTTTTAAGGTCAATGCAGGGGTAAGCCTCGGCCCCGATTCGCGAATCGGTCGCGTCTTCGATTAACCTTGATTAGGATCGGGCTATAGGGCGGAGGATATAGTAGCTTTCAGTAAAGTATATCTTACGCCATAGTTCCTAAGTAAATTTTTCGCCCCTATCGCGTTAAAATGGTTAATAAAAGTTGAATCTTCGTGACTCTATTTAACCTGGGCGAATAAGGTGAGCCATCGGGTCAGAATAGTAAAAAATCGAAGAGTTAATCCGGGGCGGATGAGGCGTTGAAAAAGCCTCTCCGGCGGGAGATTGCAAGATTGGGGGCAGTAGCTGATCCGCTAATGCCATAAATCCCGAAAGGTTCATCTTCGAATACGCATGTATTCGGAAAGTAATCCCTTGCGCGCTCTTTCCGCACCGTCCCACGGCGACAGGTTGGGATGGAACGATGGATTTCGAGCGCGATTGGAATGTCGATGCCGCCGGTGATCGCCAGCAGGCAGCCCCGGAACTGGCCGCGCTCGCTGCGCGGGTGAAGGCGCCTCATGCGCAGCCTGGCACCATGCGAACGGTCACGCCCAATGCCGAGGGCGTCGTCGTGCTGCCTGCCGGAACCGATATCGACCAGATCGAAGTGGCCGGGCGCAACCTGATCGTCACGCTGCCCGACGGCACGCAGATGGTGATCCTGGACGGCGCGGTGGTCGTGCCGCGGATCGTCGTCGGCGATGTCGAGATACCGTCGGTCAACCTGGCCGCGCTGCTGATCGGCGAGGAGCCGCAACCCGCCGCAGGTCCGCCGCGCAGCTCGGGCGGCAATTTCCTGGCCGATGACGGCGCGATCGGCGACCCCTTCGCCCTGGGCGACCTGTTGCCGCCGACCGAATTGCAGTTCACGCAGCCCGAAGAGCGCGAGATCCTGCCGATCGGCCCGAATGACGAGCCTGAGATCGAGATCGTCACGCCCAACCAGCCCGCCGGCGCGAGCAGCGCCACCGCCACTGTCAGCGAGGCCGGGCTAGGCGCGCGCAATGGCGAGCCCGCAGGGTCCGCTGCCGCCGGCGACAGCGAACAGACCACGGGCACGATCGTCTTTTCCGCGACTGATGGCCCTGCCGTCGTCACGATCAACGGCGTGGCGGTAACGCAGGTCGGCCAGCCGTTCGACACACCGCTGGGAACGCTGGTCATCACATCGATCGCCAATGGCGAAATCGGCTACCGCTATGTGCTGAATGACAATGTCGTAGGCGCGCCGCCCGCCGAGGTCTTTACCGTGGTCGTCACGGACAGGGATGGTGATCAGGCGACCGCCACGCTCACCATCTCGATTGCCGATGATGCACCGGCGGCCGCCAACGACGCCGACAGCGTGACCGAGGACGGTCCGCTGGTGGCCGACGGCAATCTCTTCACCGGCTCCGGCGGGACGGACGCGAACGCGACCGACGGCATCGCCGACGTACAGGGCGCAGACGGCGCCAGCGTCACGACGACGGGCACGTTCCAGGGCAGCTATGGCTTGCTGACGATCGGCGCTGACGGCGGCTACGGCTACGCGCTGGCGAACGGCAATCCCGCGGTGCAGTTCCTGGTTCCGGGACAGAGCCTGACCGACAATTTCAGCTACACCATCACGGACGGCGACGGCGATGCCTCGACCGCGACGCTGACCATCACCATCAACGGCGCCGATGACGGCGTTGTCATCACCGGCCTGACCGGGGGGCCGGGAGCCGATGGCGCGGAACTGGTGGTGCTGGAAAATGACCTGGCCGACGGCAGTTCGCCCGACGCGGCCGCACTGACGCGGACAGGGGAGTTCAGCGTGACGGCGGCAGACGGGCTGACCGGCGTGACGGTGGGTGGCGTGGCCGTGCTGGCAAATGGCGCCTTCGTGGCCGGGCA
>DATEDR010000368.1:0-15317 GCA_035281605.1 Sphingobium sp. | reverse complement strand
ATTACTATCGTCCCAACGCGCGTGTAAAGAACCGCGACGCGACCACACCGATCGGCCCCTGGGTCGTCGATGCATCGGATATTCCCGATCCGCAGGCGCTTTCGCTGCGCACGACCGTGAACGGCGTCGAGGTACAGCATGGATCGACGGCGGACATGATCATGAGCGTCGCGGCGCTGATTTCCTATTTGTCGGCCGTGACCACGTTGATGCCGGGTGATATGATCCTGACCGGCACGCCGCATGGGGTGCATTTCTGCAATGCGGGGGACGAGGTCGTGTGCGAGATCGACGGTGTCGGTCGCCTCGTCAATCATCTGGTGGCAGCATGAGCCTCTATCAACTGTCCAAATTCCTCTATGTCCTTAACCGCGACGATGGCGCCAAGGCTCGATTTCGCGAAGATGCGCAAGCGGCGACCCGCGACTATGCGCTGAGCGACGAGGAGCGCAAGGCACTGGTCGATCGCGACATCGGCCTGCTCTATGTACTGGGCGTCAACGGCCAGATTCTGATGCACTTCGCGGCCTTTTGCGGCATTGCCTGGGCCGATTATCTCCAGCAGATGCGCGACGGCGTGACGCGCTACGGCCCGGTTCGCGCCGGCCTCTATGCAATGACAACCGGAACAGACGAAAAGGTAGCAGGCGTATGACCCTGGTCTTCACCGGCATCTGCAGCCACGCGCCCGGCATGACCGCGCGCGCCGACCTGGCCCCGCCCGAACAGAAGGATACGCTCTACGCCGCCATGGACGGCATACGCCAGGCGATCGCGGATACGAAGCCCGATGCCATCATGGTGGTCGCCGCCGAACATTTCGCCAATTTCTTCATGAATAACATGCCGGCCTATGCCGTCGGCATGGGGGAACGCTACAAGGGACCGATCGAGGATCCCGAATGGCTGCGCATCCCTGTGCGCGAAGCAAAGGGCAATCCTGACCTCGCCCGGCGACTGGTGGCCGAGATGCTGAACACGGTCGACGTCGCCTATTGCGAGGAATGGCAGTTCGACCACGGCATCATCGTGCCGCTCCACTTCCTCGATCCGCACAATGAATTGCCGGTGATCCCGGTCAACATCAATTGCCAGGGTCCGCCACTGACGCCGCTCAAGCGCGCCTGGGCCTTTGGCGAGGCGATCCGCCGGGCGGCGGACAGCGTGCCCGAGCGCATCGCATTGGTGGCGACCGGCGGCATCTCGCATTGGCCCGCGACCCCCGACAGCGGCAAGATCAATGAGGAATGGGACCGCGATTTCCTCGACCGCTGGCTCAGCAATGATCGTGATCGCCTGCTTGCCTATAGCGACGAGGAAACCTACCGCGAGGCGGGGCAGGGGGGCTTCGAAATCCGCACCTTCATCGCCGCTGCCGCCGCCGCTGGAGGCAAGGGCACGCTGCAATATTTCCAGCCGATCCCGATCTTTGCCGTCAGTTGCACCGTGGCCACGATGGAGATCGCCTGATGGCCCATGTGACGATCGAGTGGACGGACAATCTTGCCGGTGAGTTCGACCTGCAGGCCCTGATGGCGATGATCGCGCAAGACATGCGCGAACGGGCGGACAGCGTGTTTCCGGTCGGCGGCATTCGCGTTCGCGCCTATAAGGTCAGTGACTATGTCATCGCGGACGGCACATCCGCGCAGGACGCCTTCCTCAACATCGACGTCAAGATGGGTGTGGGCCGCAGTGCCGAGTTCAAGCAGCGCTATTTCGACGCGCTGTTCGCGCGCATCCGGGAGTCGCTGGGCGACCTGTTCGGCCGCCGACCCTTCGCCCTGTCGCTCTATGTCGAGGAGTCCGAAGGGTGGAAGCATAACAGCATTCACAAACGTTTGGAGAAGTAGAGCATGGCGCTCGATCAGAAGATTGTCGAAGAGCTGGCTCTGCGGCTGAACCAAGCGGAAAAGGCGCGGACGCAGATCGGTCAGTTCTCGCTCGAACATCGGGACATGACGCTGGATGACGGCTATGCGATCAGCCGGGCTTGGACGAAGATCAAGATTGCCGAAGGTCGCAAGGTCATCGGTCACAAGATCGGCCTGACCTCGCGCGCGATGCAGCGTTCGTCCAATGTCAACGAGCCCGATTTCGGGACCCTGCTCGACGACATGCTGTTCCCCGATGGGCAGGATATTCCGTTCGACCGCTTCATCGAGCCGCGTGTGGAAGTGGAACTGGCCTTCATCCTGAAGGATCGCCTGCGAGGGCCGGGCTGCACCCTGTTCGACGTGCTGAACGCGACCGACTATGTCGTGCCCGCGATCGAGATCATCGACGCGCGGATCGAGCGGCTGGACAAGGCCACCGGCGTCACCCGCAAGGTTTATGACACGATTTCCGACAATGCCGCCAATGCCGGCATCGTCATCGGCGGGCGGCCGGTTCGCCCCGACGCGGTCGACCTGCGTTGGGTCAGCGCGCTGCTCTATCGCAACGGCGTGATCGAGGAATCGGGCGTCGCCGCGGCCGTGCTCAACCATCCGGCGACCGGCCCTGCATGGCTGGCGAACAAGCTTGCGCCGCATGGGGAATATCTGGAGCCGGGACAGATCGTCCTGGGCGGCAGCTTCACCGCGCCGGTCTTCGCTCGTCCGGGCGACAGCTTCCATGTCGACTATGGTCCGCTGGGCGCCATTTCGGTGCGTTTCGTATGACCGTGTTCCGCGAGACCCTGGCGGGGGACCGCCCGCTGATCGGCCTGTGGCAGGCGCTCGCCAATGCCTATACTGCGGAGATCTGCGCGCGGGCAGGCTATGACTGGCTGCTGATCGATGGCGAACATGCGCCCAATACGGCGACGACGCTGCTTGCCCAGTTGCAAGCCGTCACGCCCTTTCCCGTCGAGCCGATCGCGCGCGTGCCGTTGGGCGAACCCGTCGCGATCAAGCAATATCTGGACCTTGGCTACCGGACGCTTCTGGTGCCGATGGTGGACAGCGCGGAGCAGGCCAGGGCAGTCGTGTCGGCGACCCGCTTTCCGCCGCTCGGCACGCGTGGTGTCGCCAGCGCGACCAGCCGCGCGTCGGGTTTCGGCGCGGACGCCCGTTATCTGGCAGAGGCCCATCTGAAGGTCACCGTCATCGCCCAGATCGAAAGCCGTGCCGCGCTGGAGGCGATCGATGAGATTGCTGCGGTCGAGGGCATCGACGCGCTCTTCATCGGTCCGGGCGACCTCGCGGCATCGCTGGGTCATCTCGGCAATGCGCAGCATCCGGAGGTTCAGGAGGCCATATCTACGGCCAAGGCTGCGATCGACAAGGCGGGCAAGCCTGCGGGCATCTTCGCGCTCTCGGCCGATGATGCGAAGCGCAGGATCGCCGAAGGGTTCAAGTTCGTTTCGATCGGCACCGACATCGGCATCCTGGCGAAGGGTGCGTCCGCGCTGCTGGACACTGTCAGGGGATAGGAAGGTAGCAAGCCGCCATCGACGTTGATGGCGGCTCGTCCTTGCTGATGCGGCCAATGGATTGACAGCGGCAGACCTGCAGCGCATCATTAATTAACATGTTACGGATTGGGCGGGATACTGAGTCCTGGGCCTTCGATCCGTCCAAAAATCGGAGCATCGACAATGCGTTCACTGTTGGTAGTCAACGGTTCGATTCAGGTTTGCGATGATGCCGGCAGCACGGTGGAAGCGCTGGCCATCAAGAACGGGCGGATCGTCGCCGCTGGCAGCGCCCAGAGCGCTCGGGCCGCGATCGGCAATGATCATGAGGTCATCGACCTTGAGGGCAAGGCGGTGATGCCGGGTCTGATCGATGCGCATAATCATCATGCACTGGGCGGCCGCGCCGCCTTGTTCGAAACGCATGTTCCACCCACCGCCAGCTATGACGAGCTGCTGGGATATGTCCGCGAGGCCGCCGGCAAGACGCCGCCGGGTAAATGGATTTTCGGCGGCATGTTCGACATCGGCCTTGCCGATCGGCTGAACAGCGCGGCGGCGCTGGCCGATCTGGACGCAGCCTCGGAAGGCCGGCCGGTGGTGCTGCGCGACATGTCCTATCATAATCGCTGGGCGAACTCCGCCGCCATGGCGGCCGCCGGGATCACCGATGAAACGCCCGATCCGGTCAGCGGCACCATCGCCCGCGATCCTGCCACCGGCAAGGCGACCGGCTTCCTTCTGGAATCCGCGTGCGGCCTTGCCGACGCGGCGATGGAGCATCAGACCTTCGATGTGTCGACCAACCGCAAGGTGGCAAGCCACGCGGTTTCGATCCTCAATCAATTTGGCATCACCGCGATCCAGGATCCCCTGACCTCCAAGCCCATGGCCGAAACCGTTGCTGCCCTGGATCGCGAAGGGCAGTTGACGGCATGGGTCGTCACCAGCCTGATTGCGCACGAAGCGCCGCTCTATATTCCGGGGCCGATCGGCCGCGAACTGTTCGCGATCAAGGACCAGTTCGCGACCGAGCATGTCCGCCCCTATTTTGCCAAGATCCTGCTCGACGGCGTGCCGATGACCGGCACCGCCGCGATGATCGAGCCCTATCGCGCATCAGCCGGCTTTGGCTGCTGCTATCGGGGCGGCACGACGATGACGCTCCCGCAATTGTCGCGCTTGCTCGCTGATATCGAAAAGGCGGGGCTGGCGGCGAAGATGCATTGCGCCGGCGACGCCGCGACCAAGCTGGCCATCGACGCGATCGAGATCATCCGCGATTTCAACGGCCCGTCCGATGCCCGTCACCAGATTGCCCACGCCAGCCTGATCGACGGCGACGAGATCAAGCGCATGGTACAGCTCAACATCACCGCCGAACTTTCGCCGATGATCTGGTATCCCAACATATTGGACGAGGCCGTCAGCGAAGTGCTGGAAGACGCGGTTCTCGCCAAATCCTACCCCATTGCCGATTTCCTGGCCGCTGGTCTGGTGATCGCCGGCGGCTCCGACTGGCCGGTCGCGCCGTCGCCCGACCCGTGGATCGGCATCGAAACGATGGTCACCCGGAGCGATCCGGATGGTATCTTTCCAGGCGCGCTGCGCCCGGAACAGGCCATCTCCGCCCTGGATGCCATGCGCGCCTTCACCCTCTACGGCGCCCGCGCCATTGGCCTGGAAAAGGAAATCGGATCGCTGGAGGTCGGCAAGGCAGCCGATTTCGTCATCCTCGATCAGGATCCCGCCACCTGCGCCGCGGACGACATTGCCGATACGAAGGTCTTGTCGACCTGGTTCGGCGGCCGGAAAGTCTATGAACGATGACGGACGACAGATGCCCGGTCATTCTGCTCACCGGATTTTTGGGTAGCGGCAAGACGACGCTGCTCAACCGGCTGCTGCGGGACCCGGCACTGTCGGACAGCCTCGTCATCGTCAATGAATTCGGCGACATCCCGCTCGATCACCTGCTCATCACCCATGTGGACGAGAATATCCGGCTGCTCGACACCGGTTGCGTCTGCTGCACGGTGCGCGGGGACCTGATCGATACGCTGGTCGATCTGCGTGATCGCAGAGTGCGGGGCGAGATCCGCTATTCCCGCGTCTTCATCGAAACGTCGGGGCTGGTCGATCCGGCGCCGATCTTTCATTCCTTCGCTGTCGATCCGACGCTCACGGCGGATTGGGAACTTTGCGCCGTCGTGACGACCGTGGATGCGGTCAATGGCGTGGCGACACTGGCTCGCCATGAGCAGGCCCAGCGCCAGGTCGGTTTGGCTGATCTCGTCATCATTACCAAGGGCGATATTGCGACCACCGAGCAGAGTGGTGCTATTGAGACCAGGGTCGATCAGCTGAACCATTATGCGAAGCGGATTTTGGTCGAGCAGGACGGTCTTGCGGCGCTGTTGACCTCTCCAGACCTGCGACAGAGCTTTGCGGTGCCGTCTGTGGCCGAGCATGGCCACCACCATGGTCACGGCCATGACCATTCGCATCCTTCGACCATCTGCTCACGGTCGTTGTTCCTGGACGCTCCAGTTCCCCAGGCGGTCGTCCTGGAATGGATCGATCTGTTGGCGGCGCTGCGCGGTGAAAATCTGCTGCGGCTCAAGGCCCTGATCCAGACTGTCGAAACGCCCGATCGCCCCATGCTGGTCCAGGTCGTTCAACATGTCGTCCATCCGGTGCAGCAGTTGGATGCCTGGCCGGACGAGGAGCGCCGCTCGCGCATCGTCATCATCGGCGACGATCTTGATCTCGACATGATCGAAAACAGTTTCCGCCGCCATCTGGAGCGGGCGGGCGCCGTGTCGAGCGTCGAATCCCGCTAGGGTCGGTCGAACATTCAGATGATGACGTGCCGAAAATGGTGGTTTTTCCGACCCGGAGTGCAGTGTACTAAAAATATGTGAGCACCGGAAGCGCGGGAAACCGCCATTTGCAGGCCGTCAGGGCTAAATGTCGATCGGCCCTAATTCGGCTTGAGGGAGGCTGGGGGCTTCCCGTTCGGGTTCGCGCGCACCGCCTTGGGCGACATGCCTGTCCAGTTCCGATGCGCGCGCCAGAATGTCGTCCCGTCCGCATAGCCGAGCGTTTCGGCCAGGTGGGCAAGCGCAGGGGTGCCTGTTCTCAGCTGCCGTTCCGCTACCTCCTGCCGATAGTCGCGCAGCAACGCGCGCAGCGATGTTCCTTCCTCTTCCAGGCGGCGCTGCAGGCTGCGGGGCGAGATGGCGAGATCCGCCGCCAGCCGCTCGATCGTCACCGGCCTGTGGCCCAGCGAGACGGCAATCAGCGCCAGCACCTTGTCACGCCAGCTTGCCTTCACCTCCTCGGGCGGTGCGCTTTCGGCCAGATGACGCTCCAGCACATCAATCACGTCGCGGTCCTCATCGCGGCAGGGCGCGCGCGCTTCATCGACCAGGAAACTGACGCCATTGACGGCGGCGCCATAGCGGACCCGGCAGCCCAGCAGCCTTTCCAGCGCTTGCCCCGATGCGGGGGTGGCGGGCAAATGCTCGAACTGCGCCTCGACCGGCTGCCAGCCCGTTCGGAAGGTGGTCCGGCAAAGGCGCAGAAGCGCGGACATCGAATATTCGGCATCCTGCCGCCTTGGCCATATGGCGGCATCGCCGAGCTGATAGGTGCATATCAGCATGCCGTCTTCTTCCCGCATGTCGGAATGGGTCGATTGCTGCAGGCTGTGGAAGAAGCGGTTCATGCGGGCGAGGGCTGCTTTCATCGATCCCGATCGGGCCATCACCAGTCCCGCCGGGCCCAGATCCACCGGACGCATGGCCATGCCCAGCCTGGCGCCGAGCAGTGGCTCGTCGAGCAGTTCGGCCATATGTTCGAACATCGCGACATAGCTGGCCAACGGTACGCTGGTATAGGGATCGGCCAGGATCCTGTCATTGAGGCCGAACTGTTCGAGCAGGCGTCCGCGGTCGCCGCCGCGCGCGGCGAACTCGCTCAGCACCGCCGCTACGATCGATCCGCGCACTGACGCAAGCGCCACCAAAGCCCATGCCTTTCCGATGAGGGACATGCTCCGCACATGTCATGGAAAAGACATATAGCATCGCGCCAGCATCGCGCATCACAAAAGCGGCGGCGCGCAACGCCTATCCGGGGAAAAACCGCTCCAGCCGGTAGGGCGCCGGATCGATGATCGGATCGGCGCCGGTCAGCAGGTCCGCAGCCAGCGCGCCGGCACAGGGCGCCGTGCCGAAGCCATGGCCCGAAAAGCCGGTCGCCAGCGTCAGACCGGGCAATTTGGCGACAGGCCCCACCACGGGCAGCGAGTCGGGCGTGATGTCCATCATGCCGGCCCAGCTTTCCGCGATCGTCGCTTCGGCAAAGGCAGGCCAGGCGCGGCTGACATTGCGCATCGCTTCGGCGTTGATGCCGTGATTGACCGGAGGATCGATCGTCCGGACCTTTTCGAAGGGAGATGTCGATGTGCCCTTCCAGCGGCGCGCCGTCATCAGATCCTGCATGAAATCCCGGCCGAGCGACATCCTCAGGGCGTGGCGCTGATAACGCAGCGCAGGCAGATAGCGCCGCCCCAGCAACAGGGAGTCGAGGGTCAGGGGCGCCTGCAATGCGCCGCGCTGTGTGATCGTGTAGCCACCGTCGGCGCGCTTGCGGAAGGAGAAGTCGGGCCCGCCCACGGCAATCTCGGTCGGTCCGGCGATCGGCGCGGTGCGGATGACGGAGAGGACCAGCGGCAGAATCGGCAGGTCGACGCCCAGATTGCCGAGGAAGCGTCGCGATCCCATGCCGCCGGCCAGCAGCACCTGCTCGCAGCGTATCTCGCCGGCCTCCGTGACGACGCCGCTCACCTTGCCGGCGGTGAAGGAAAGGGTGCGGACGGCGCAATTCTCGACGATCACGGCGCCCTTCCGGATCGCCGCATTGGCGATGGCGCTCGATGCCAGCGACGGTTCGGCGCGCCCGTCCGAGGGTGTGTAGAGCCCGCCGGCCCAGGCGCCACGCCCGCCCGGGGCCAGCCGTTCGATGTCGGCCCCGCTCAACAGTTGCGATCCCAGGGCGAAGGACTCCACCGACGTGTGCCAGCTTTCATGCGCGGCCATTTCGGCTTCGCTGCTGGCCAGGAACATGACGCCCGTTTGCCGGTAGCCGACATCTGCGCCGACGCGTTCGGGCATGGCGGCCCAGAGGCGATCGGATTCGACCGCCATCGGCAGGTCCATGGCGAACCGGCTGGTTTTGCGAACCCATCCCTGGTTGCGCGACGACTGTTCCGCCGCCAGTTTGCCCTTTTCCAGCAGCACAACCGGGATGCCCCGCTCGCTCAGCGTCAGGGCGGCCGTCAGGCCGACAATGCCGCCGCCGATGATCACCACCGTGGTGGAAGCGGGGAAGGACCGGGAAGTCTGGACAGGAACGATATGGGGCGCCACGGAATTTCCTTGATGATGTCAGCTGTTCTGCCGCCCTCACGGGAAGGCGGCAGCCTGGATGAGTCAGAGCGAGATGGTGATTTCCTCGACTTCGCTCGTCGACGCGCCGCGATAGGCGGTCACTTCGATCTCGACCTTGTAGATGAGCGAGCCGAGCGGTGGGCAGGTCACGGTGCTGACCGGATTGATGCCCCGGAACTTCTTGCCGATTTCGCCCATGACCGCCGGCGTGTCGGCCGGGTCCTGAATGAAGACGCGAGACGCGATCACGTCGCCGAGGCACGAGTCCGCGGCGGCAAGCGCGGTCTCGATATTGGCGAAGACCTGGTTGGTTTGTTCGATGATGTCTTCAGGTATTTCCTGGGTCTGCGGATTGCGCCCGGCGGTGTTGGATACGTAGATCCAGTTATCGACCGCGACGACCCGCGAATAGCTCGCAATCTCTTCGAATTTCGATCCGGTCTTGATCTTGATAATCTTTGCCATGATGTCTTTGCCTCGGAAGGAATGTGCTGGGCTAAAGGGCCCGGAAACCCGGGCCCCTCCATCCGCGTTCGATCAGCGCAGGGCCGGCTCGTCCCAGAGCGTCAACGGAACGCCCAGGCCCTTCTTGACGGCATTGTCATAGACCACCTTACCCCAGGCGACGTCCTCGACCGGCATACCGCCGACCGACATGATGATGATTTCCTCGTCATTCTGGCGGCCCGGCGCATCGCCGGCGACGATCTTGCCCAGATCTTCGACCTGATCCTTCGTCATCTTGCCTTCGGCGATCATGTCCATGAACTTGACGCCGATGATCGGGACGAAGGAGTGGGCGGGCTTGGGCAGTTCGTCGAACCAGGCTTCGTACAGGCCGGTATTGTCGACCGCCTTGCGGACGTCCGCCTGTTCCATGCCTTCGTCGATGTCGCACAGCGCCGGCATGACCAGAAAGGTGCCCGGCTTCACCCATTCGCGCTTCACCAGCGGATAGGTGGACGGATCGCCGCCCGACCCCGAATTGCAGTAGCTGACGATGTCCGATCCGCGCACGACGTCCTCGAACGTGTCCATCTCCTGGATCGTGGTGATCTGCGGGAAGGTTTCCCGGACCCAGCCGATGAAGCTGTCCAGGTTCGTCCGGCCGCGGCCCTTGATCTTGAGCGTGTCGATGTTCGGGCAGGTGGCCATCAGCGCCATCAGGGTCGTGCGACCCATCACGCCCGGGCCGGAGATGCCGACGACCTTCGAATCCTTGCGGGCAAGGTGGCAAGCGCCGACGCCCGGCACCGCGCCGGTGCGATAGGCCGACAGCAGGTTGGCGGACATGAAGGCCAGCGGCGCGCCCGTGTCGGCGTCGTTGAGCACGAAGGTCAGGATCGAGCGGGGCAGGCCCTTGTCGCGATTTTCGATGTTCGATCCGTACCACTTCATCCCGGCCGAGCGGAAGCGGCCGCCCAGATAGGCGGGCATCGCCATGAAGCGGCGATCGGGGCCAGACTTGGGCATGTCGGGGAAGGGCGAATTTTCCGGGAAGAACACCATTGCGCCATGGGAGTCATTGTTGGCGCCGGCCATGCGATAGTCGCCATGATGCAGCAGCGAGAACATTTCTTCCATCGTGTCCACGCACGAGGGCATGTCCGTAACGCCGGCTTCGATCATGTCCGGTTCCGACAGATAGATGAATTGGATTTTCGTTGAGTTGCTCATGGGCCTCTTTCATTTGACATCGAATACGGGCCCGACCACTGCCGCCTGCCTGGTTTCCTGAGGGACGACGCTGTTCGTCCCCGGAAATGCCAGAGTTGCCGATTCCGACCCGCCCTGTTTTTGGTATGGTGACTATTCCGCGCGGTGGCCGATCCGAACCATTGCCATATGCGCCAAAAATTCGATAATTTGCGCCAAGGGCGGCGCTTCATCACTGGGGTGAGGGGAACTGGCCAGGGAAGGCGCGACCATAACGCGCGGAGCGGAAATAGTTTCCAGCTGACATGATGGCGCGGAAAATTCAGGCTCCAGCTGGATTTTGCGTCCTGTCATGCAGCGGACCAGTACGTAAAAACTGTGCGCAATGCCAGCTTTGCTTCAAGAATGATATTGCACGCGCATCCTGTCGCCTCGGTCATAACGAGATCAAAGGTGAGGCGGGGTGCATCTGGCGGAGGACGATGTATCTCGACGGAGGCCTCTGGGTTATCCGGCAGCCGGCCGTCACCTCTGCGGGAGCATGTGTGCGAGCAAGCCTGACACTCCACCGGAAAGCCACTTGCCATTAACAGGCCGACCGTTCATTCTATGAATGGGCCGTAAAGGTCCATGCAGGAGAATTGTCGTGAAAAAAATGCTCGCCCTCTACCGCGCGCCTCAGGATGTCGAATCCTTCCTCGCTCATTATCGCGAGGTCCATATGCCGCTGGTGCGCCAGCTCCCCGGACTGGTGGCCGTGACGATCACGCGGATCAACCGCACCTTGATCGGAGAGCCGGGTACCTTCCTGCTGGCGGAGATGAGTTTTGCGGACGAGGCGGCGTTGAACCACGCCCTCAGGAGCCCGGAAAATGCCGCGTGCGGCGCTGATGCGATGGCCTTCGCGGCCGATCTGGTCACCGTTATGACCGCGGAAACGCTGGACTTCTGAAGGATCCAGGACATCGAACATAGGAGATAAAAATGGCTACCGCTCCAGATATCGTCACTCCGCTCGACAATGTGTCGGCCTTTCTCGGCCGTGACCATGGCCTCTTCATCGACGGCGAATGGCGTGCCGGCCGCGGCCCGGAACGCATAGCGGTCTATAATCCCGCCACCGGCGAACAGATCGCCAGCGTTGTCAATGCTCAGACGCAGGACGTGGACGACGCTGTGCGTAGCGCCCAGGCGGCGTTCGAAAGCGGTGCCTGGTCTGCGCTGCCGCCGGCCGAGCGTGAGCGGCTGCTGCTCAAATTCGCCGATCTGGTAGAGGCGCATGCCGAAGAACTGGCCCAGCTCGAAACCCTGAACCAGGGCAAGTCGATCAATATCTCGCGCTATGTCGATATTGGCGGCGCGCCGTCGTACATGCGCTATGTCGCGGGGCTTGCGACCAAGATCACGGGCGAGACGTTCGACGTGTCGATCGGCGCGATCCCCGGTGCACGCTATAATGCCTCCACCCGGCGTGAGCCGATTGGCGTGGTCGGCGCGATCTCGCCATGGAACTTCCCGATGATGATCGGCCTGTGGAAGATCATGCCGGCCCTCGCGGCGGGATGCACGGTGGTATTGAAGCCGTCCGAAGTGACGCCGCTGACCAGCATCCGCCTGGTCGAACTGGGCAGGGAGGCGGGAATCCCCGCTGGCGTGCTGAACCTGGTGACGGGCGACGGCCGGGCGGGCAAGGCGCTGGTCGATCATCCGCTGGTGGCGAAGATCAGCTTCACGGGCTCGACGGCGACGGGCAAGGCGATTGCGCGCAGCGCAGCCGACCGGATGCTGCGGACCTCGCTTGAGTTGGGCGGCAAGAATCCGGCGATCTTTCTGGCCGACGCGCCGATCGACAATGCGGTGCAGGGCGCGATATTGGGCGGCTTCTTCAACAATGGTCAGGTTTGCGCCGCGTCGTCTCGCCTCTATGTCGCGCGCGACATTTACGCGCCGTTCGTAAAAGCGCTGGCTGATGCGGTCGACGGGATGGCGATGGGCCCAGGCCTCGATCCCGCGGCCCAGATCAACCCCGTGGTGTCCGCCAATCATCGCCAGAAAATCCTCGATCATGTCGGCCAGGCGCGGAAAGAGGGCGCGCGGATCGTCGCCGGCGGCGACAGCCCGGACCGCCCTGGTTTCTACGTGCGTCCGACCGTGATCGTCGACGCTGGACCAGATGCTGCCATTTCGCGCCAGGAAGTGTTTGGCCCGCTGGTGACGGTAACGCCGTTCGACAGCGAAGAGGAGGCCATCCGGCTTGCCAATGACAGCGAAATGGGTCTGGCCGCATCGCTGTGGACCAACGACTTGCGCAAGACGATGAAGCTGACGCCTCAGATCAAGGCAGGGACCGTGTGGGTCAATTGCCACAATCTGATCGACCCGAACATGCCCTTTGGCGGCTTCAAGGAATCCGGCATCGGCCGCGATTTCGGCGTCCGGTCGCTCGACGCTTATCTGGAGGTCAAGTCGGTTTGCATCGCCTATTGACCGGCTGACACATGATCTCCCCGGTTTGCCGCAGCAGGCCGGGGCGATCCTGTTGCCGCAAGGGAAGGACCGCAGGACATCGGGCGGCCGCAAGGGTGGGATCGGCACCGGGGTCGACGAGAAATAAGCGCGGCATCGCATCCTAATGTGCCGTTCCGTGTTCAATCCTGATCGACAGGACAGGAGCAGGGACATGCCCGGACCCGATCAGAGCGAAAGCGAAGCCGAGGCGGCCAATATGACCGATGAGGAACTTATCGATACCTGGAAGACGGCATCGGTGGCGGAAACGAAACATCTTTCCCCTCTGCTGCGCGCGGTGGTGGATGAAATGGAGCGCCGGGGCATCGCGCTGTGATCCCTGCGAATGAATGGCAGAAGACAAGCCCTTCACCAGAAATTGACACGCGAGCGCGTGGGCGAAATTCCGGCAGAGGCGTGGCGGTGAAGCGATTGCGTCAAACGCAAGCGCATTCGCCTCGTTCGCATTTGTCGAGCACCCCTGGCGATGGCAATGGGGTCGGGCCTTTCAGGCATCCTCTCCTAAAAACTTTACGGGGCCGATCTTCCAGATCGGCCCTCTTTTTTCGCAAGGCCCGCCTGCCAACCGGCATTCCTGGGCGGGAAGGCGGCTCGCGTGGCCCGTTCCGCGTCGTCGCACGCGCGCATGAACAATTCCATTGCCTTGTTCTATCGCGATTTCTTGCAATCGCTTAAGCCAGACCATGCGCCTCCCGCCGTGTCTTCCACAGCGACCAGCCCACGCCCGCGCCGATCAGGGCGAAGGTCACGCCGAGGCTGAGGACAGGCGGGAACTTGCCGCCGCCGAGCATGAAGTCCGCAACGAAGATCTTCGCGCCGATATAGACCAGGATCAAGGCGAGCGCATATTTGAGATAGTGGAAGCGATGTACCATCGCTGCCAGTGCGAAATAAAGCGCACGCAGGCCCAATATCGCCATGATGTTCGACGTGTAGACGATGAAGGTGTCGGTCGTGATCGCGAAAATGGCGGGTACGCTGTCCACGGCAAAGAGCAGATCGGCGAAATTGATGACGATGAGCGCGAGCAGCAGCGGCGTCGCTGCCGTCACCATCTTGCCTGTCTTGGGGTGCGGCGTCTTCGCCAGGAAATGCTCGCCATGCAGTTGCGGCGTCACCCGCATGTGCGAGGCGATGAAGCGCACCACAGGATTGTTGCCGACGTCCATCGGTTTGTCGGCGGCGAACAACATCTTGATGCCGGTGAAGATCAGGAAGGCGGCGAACAGGTAGAGCACCCAATAGGCTTCCTGCAGCAGCATCGCGCCGCCCGCGATCATCAGGCCGCGCAGCACGATGACGGCTGCGATTCCCCAGAGCAACGCGCGATATTGGTAGCGCGCCGGAATTGCGAGATAGGAGAAGATCAGGCTGATGACGAAGACATTGTCGATAGACAGCGCCTTTTCGATGAAGAACCCCGTAAAATATTGCATCCCGGGCTCCGGCCCGCGCGCGAACCAGATCCAGCCGCCGAACAGCAAGGCGACGCTGATATAGAAGGCGGAGAGTTTCAGGCTTTCGGCAATGCCGATCTCCCGGTCTTCCTTGTGCAGGAAGCCGAGGTCAAAGGCAGTCAGCGCGACCACGATGCCCAGAAAGGCGATCCAGAACCAGGCGGGCGTCCCCAGCCAGTCCGCGAAGAAAAATTCCATTGAAATGCGCTCCTCTCGTCCAACGACATGGCGATCGGGGGAGCCGGTGCGAGGGGAGGGAGACGGGACACGCTCGTCGTCGCATCGGATCATCCGATGCGGTCCGACATCACGCGCTCAAGGGGAAAGCGCGCCAGAGGGGCCCGGTCCGCACGGTCAAGCATAGGAAGTCGCTCTACTGCTTTCAACCGCCTTGTGGTTGAGGCGTTGGTTCGGAAGGCTCAGGCGCGCCTATCTGCGCGCGTCGAAAAAGGCGCTTCGCTTCGCCTGTCTGAGCTCGACCGGCACGCCCAGTTCGCGTTGCAGCATGGTCAGCATCCAGCTACGATGCCGGATCAGATAGTCCGAAAAGCCTTCCGGCTTGGCAGGATCGAAGCTCGGCGCCTGCCAGTCGGACGGCTGCTCCTGATAAGGCAGGCTGACGGTTCCAGCCTCCGGCAGGTCGACGTGGCGGCCGAGATAATTATTGCCGGTAAAGCGGATTGTCCGTCGTCAGAACATTTGGCACAACTCGCGGCGTAAATTAGCGGAGTGCGGGCCTCGTCTGGGGGTGGATGTTAAGCGGCGAGCTTGCGGTGCTGCAAGCGCCGATGTTCGATGGTCTGCCTTTTGATCCTTTCGCGC
>DATEDR010000367.1:0-6641 GCA_035281605.1 Sphingobium sp. | reverse complement strand
CCAGGTCGGGCCGCCCGATCAGCAGCGCGACGAACAGGATCACCATATTGGGGTTGCGTCGCGCCGTGATCAACCGGAACCAGCTGTCGAACCGGCCCCAAACATGGATGTCCATGCCGAAATCCCTGATGAACATGCCTTCGATCAGCCGTTGCAGCACATAGCCCGCGACGATCACTGCCATGACGACCGCGAACGACTGGCCTGAAAGCGCCAGGCCCCAGGCCGAAAGCCCCACGCCCCAGAAATACCACCAGAAGGGCGGGTGGACCAGGTCGACGCCATGATCGGCGACATTGCCCCATTTGGACGAGGTGATGGTGCAGCGGGCGAGCTTTCCGTCCACCGTGTCGAGCACCATGAAGATGAAGCCGGCGAGCATGCCGCTCCAGTAAAGGCCCTGCGAAAACAGATAGGTGGCGACGAGGCAGAGCGTCGCGCCGATCGCCGTCACCATGTTGGGGGTCATGCCGATCGAAGCGGCCAGCCGCGTCAGCCACAGCGCCAGTTCGGGCCAGAGATATTTGGTCAGCAGATCGGTGACGCCCTTATAGGCGCCGAAATAGCTGCGCCGCTCGATCTCGCGGCGGGTGGCGGGCGACAGTTCCCGGACGAAGGGCTGCTCCAGCTTGCGCAGCTGGCGATTATAGAGCTTGCGGCCATCCGACAGGTCGATCGCACGGGCCTGCGCGAGCGGATCGGCGTCGCCCGGCACCTGGCCCACTATCAGCACGCCGCCCCAGGTAAAGACCGTCCCCGGTTCCTCCAGCGCCAGCCGCAGCAGCAGCGGGTCGAACACGTAGCTCAGGTTCACATGCAGCCGATGGCCGTCAGCGATGGACTGCTTGGCGGCTTCCTGCGCCACCAGCCGGCGCGTCCGCTCCAAAGCGGTCATGCCCCAGATGATGCCGTCCGGATTGCCGGAAAAAACGAGACTATTGTCCATTATAGGGATCTGGCTTCCTGTTGTCGCGGCGCCGACTTCGTCAGCCTTTCAGGGCGAAGGCGACATTGTCGAAAAGCGAGGCGCTGACGCCTTTTCGCAAGGGGGATTGAGCGAAACGGCCGAGCGCCCTGGCCTTGCCGATCGTGCCGGCGGCATGAAGGCAGGAATAGAGCCACACCTGGCCGAATACGCTTTTCAGGGCGCGGGGTGAATAGATGCCGGCTGCCGCATTGGCATGTTGCAACCGCTCGAGCCATGGCTCTGCCCAATCGAGGAAAGTGGGATGTTCGCGCCACTCCTTGCCCTTGATCCGCATCAGCTTGCAATGGCGGGCCAGGTCCTCCTGATCGAACGGCACCTCAAGCGCGCGTAATTGTCCCTCGGCGATCCGGGCCTTGGCTTGGTTGACCTTGTTGCCGCTGGAATTGGTGATGCGCCCGCCATGCTCCCGCATCAGCGTCAGGGTGCGCGGGATATTCGCGACCTGATATTTCCGGGCCAGCCGAACCGACAATTCGAAATCGGACGAGACTGTGAAATCCTCGTCGTAACGAATGTCCCGAAGCGCGCCCGTCCGCGCCATCAGTGAGGTGTTGGCGTGGCAGCAGCGGAACAGAAGCCACGCCTTCAGCTCATCCGGATGCAGCGGCTTTATAAGGTTCCGGACCGCTCTGCCCTTGTCGTTCACCTTCGTGACCCAGCCGCCCAGCGTCGAAATATGCGTGTTGCGCTCAAGATAGGCGACCTGCCGCTCCAACCGGCGCGGCGCCATGCGATCGTCGCTGTCGAGCAGGGCGATATAGTCTCCGGTCGCCATGTCGAGGCCCCGGTTGCGCGTATGGGGAATGCCCCGGTTACGGTCGTTTCGCTCCACTCTGACCCGGCGATCGGTGTAGCGGCTCACGATGCTCATGCTGTCATCGGTGGACCCGTCGTCGATGATGAGCAGTTCGAAATCCTCGAAATTCTGGGCCAGCACGGACTCGATCGCACCTCCGACGAAGGGAGCGCGGTTGTAGACCGGCATGAACACCGTGACCTTGGGCGTGCGACCCGCCATTATTTCATCTCCAACAGGAAAACGCGTGCGCGCTGCCCCTTATTCCCAAGGATGCTCGACCTCAGCTCCACCTATAATAGACTATATGCGAAAATCTTGATGAACAGGCGACAAACTGTTGCGCGGCGGCGGGCCGGAAATAGCGCCCCTTTAAATCCTCATGCAGTGCCGAAAAGCGGTTGATCGTGTCGCGTTCCCCGCGGCGCTCCGCATCGTCGAAGATCACGACGCATTCCTGTTCGCGAAAACGGTCGATCACTTCCAGCCCGGCCCAGCGCGAATGCCGCTTCGTGCCTATGGGCGCGTCGATCAGGATCAGGTCGAACTTGCCGTCGATCGCGGACAAGTCGGCATAGCCCTGAACGTCCACCCCGTGGATCGACCTTTGCGCGAGCGGGCTGTGGTGGACCGGGTGGTCGACCTGCTGGCCGATCCTGTTCGCCCAGTCCGCGTCGGTTTCCAGCGTCACGACGTCCAGGCCATATTTCTTCGCCAGCGCATTTAGCAACAGCGTCGACTGACCCGCGCCCACATCCAGCACACGCCGGATCGAATTTTCGCTGACTATTCGCAGGATCAGGTAGAACAGCCCGTAATTGGCACTGGCGCCCGTGGGATAGAGCGGGGGGAGCGGAATATCGAGCTTCGCCACCGCGTCATGAAACATGTTCTGCAGCAGCACCTCGCGCGCCATGCGCCTTGTAAAGGTGAAGGACCACGAAAGAGGCCGTGTCATAGATATACTCACGCTTGAGAAGGCCGCAGCAGCCGCCCCTTTAGAAATCTTGCGCCCGGCCCGTCAAAATATTTCGCAGCGAGCTTCCGGCCTCAGCTTGCCCCGCCGACGCTGCGCCGGTCCAATTGCTCGCGGAGCAGCGCCACCCATTGTTCCATGCAGCGGTCCAGCGCCCATCGGCGCGCGCCTGCCATTTGGGTCACTGATGACCGCTCGCTTGCCAGTTCCCGGCCGATCGCGCCGGCCAGGCCGTCGACGTCTTCGACCGGCGCGAGCGTGCCATAGGGCCCCGCATCCACGACTTCGCGATTGCCGGTCGGGCAGTCGGTGGCGACCAGCGGCAGCCCGCAGGCGAGCGCCTCGATCAGAGCGTTGCTCGCCCCCTCCCATCGGGACGCGCTGACGAACAGATCGGCCTGCGACAGGATGGCGAAGGGATTGTCCTGATAGCCAAGGAAGGTGATGCGGTCCGCAATCCCTTCCTTCTCCGCCAGCCGGGCGAGGGCGGCCCGCTGCTCCTCGCTGCCATCGCCGACGATCATCAGCCGAGCCTTCCGCCCCTCGATTCGGGCGATGGCCGGGATCAGGACATCAAACCCCTTTTGTCGGACCAGCCGCCCCATGCTGACGAGCACCGGCTCCTCTGCCCGCGGGGCCTGCAGAAAGGGATGATCGAAGGGCAAGGGCGCCAGCCGGTCTACCTTCGCCAGGTCAACACCATTGGGTATGACGGACAGGCTCTTGTCCGGCAGCGCGGACCGGATTTCCTCCGCCAGCGCATGCGAAACCGCCACGATGAAGTCGGCGCGCCCGAATTTCAGTCGGTTGTCGGCGCGGCCGACGAAGGATCGCCACCGCGTCACCCCGCCATGATGCGCCGAATTGCTGGCGCGCGCGCCAAAGCCGATGACGCGGCGCCTGCCGCTCAAGGCCAGCGCCGCGCGCGCCGCCAAGTGCAAATGATTGCCCCCGCTCAGGAAAAGTGCCGGGGCATGCCGGCGTAGCGCCGCCGCGAGCGCGGGAATATTGGCGGCTAAGTCAAGGCCGCGGCTGCGCAAGCGGAGCGCCGAACCGGCTTCGACGACCGGTATTTCCGGGGGCACGCGCGCGCGCAATGCGCCTTCATCGCGGATGACCCACAATTGCACCGGCAATCCGGCCTGCGCGGCCGCGATGGCGATCTCGATCGACTTGACTACCGTCCCGCTGGGCCGGAAATCATAATTGCCGATGGCGATGATGGGGTTTGATTTCTGCAATCTAGGCTCGATTCCCGACGGCTCCTCATAAGAGGGGATGGAAGCCGCGGCCAGTGTTTTGCTTTTGTCCATTGATGGGTAGAAAAGGGCGGGACTAGTCGCTAAGGGCTTCGGCTGCGCGCCTCGATCGATTACCGGCGCGGACGGAGGACATCTTAACCCATGGCCGAATTCGCACTGCCCAAGAACAGCAAGATCACCGGTAAGGGCACGACCCGCAAGGCGCCTGACGGGGCCAGCAACGTCAAGAGCTTCAAGGTCTATCGCTACGATCCCGACTCGGGGCAGAATCCGCGCTATGACACGTTCGAGATCGATCTCGACAATTGCGGTCCGATGGTCCTCGACGCGCTGATCAAGATCAAGAATGAATATGATCCGACGCTGACCTTCCGCCGCTCCTGCCGGGAGGGGATCTGCGGGTCCTGCTCGATGAACATGAACGGCAAGAACGGCCTCGCCTGCACCACCTCCATCGAAGAGTGCGCGGGCAAGGAAGTGCGGATCACGCCGCTGCCGCACATGGACGTGATCAAGGATCTCGTGCCTGATTTCACGCATTTCTACGCGCAGTACAATTCCATCAAGCCCTGGCTGCAAACCGTCAGCCCCCCGCCCAGCGGCAAGGAGCGGCTGCAGTCGCCCGCCGACCGCGAGAAGCTCGACGGCCTCTATGAATGCATCCTGTGCGCCTGCTGCTCGACCAGCTGCCCCAGCTACTGGTGGAACAGCGACAAGTTCTTGGGGCCGGCGATCCTGCTCCAGGCCTATCGCTGGCTGGCCGACAGCCGTGACGAATATACCGGCGAGCGCCTCGACGAGCTGGAGGATCCGTTCCGCCTCTACCGCTGCCACACCATCATGAACTGCGCGAACGTCTGTCCCAAGGGTCTCAGCCCGGCAAAGGCGATCGCCGAAACCAAGAAGATGATGGTCGAACGGCAGCTCTGATCGGGTGAGCGACGGATCGGGTCATCTGCGCCCGGTGGCCGACGGGCCATGGACGGGCTGGCTGTCCTGGACCGACACCGGGCCGGGCACCTTTCTCGATGCGATCGGGACCAGCTATTCGCGTAGCGACGCGCCGGGCCGAGCGACCGTCATGATCGCAACCCGGCCGTCCCATGCCAACCGGCTTGGCGTGCTCCATGGGGGCTTTCTCGCCAGCTTCGCCGACCATGCCTATTTCGCCGGCCTGGTCGCGATGGGCCGGACGGAGCAGGTCGCCGCCGTGACCATCGACCTTGGCATGCAATATTGCGGATCGGGTCGGATCGGGCTGGACCTGCGGGCGGATGTCGAACTGCTGCGGGAAACCGGGCGGTTGATGTTCCTTCGCCTCACCATCCTTCAGGAAGGCGAACTGGTCGCCGCCTCGACCGCTACCGTGCGCAAGGCGCCTGTGTCGACATGAGCCGGGTCATCGATCGGTATCGGACGCTGGTCGCTGCCGGCGAGCTTCGCCTGGACCCGGACCAGGAGGCAGCGGCCCACCGCCTGGACGCGTTGCAGCAGGAACTGGAGGCGGCGCCCCCGCGCGGTTCCACCCTCTGGAAGCTGCTGCGCAAGGCGCCCGAGCCGCCTCGCGGCCTTTACATGTGGGGCGGCGTGGGGCGCGGCAAATCCATGCTGATGGACCTCTTCTTCGACGCGGTGGCCATCCAGCGCAAGAAGCGGGCGCATTTCCACGAATTCATGCTCGACGTCCATGCCCGGCTGGCCGAGGCGCGCAAGGCGGAGAAGGGCGATCCCATCCCTCCGGTCGTGGAGTCGCTTGCCGAAGAGGCGCGGCTGCTCTGCTTCGATGAGATGGTCGTCAACAACATGGCCGACGCCGCGATCATGTCGCGCCTGTTCACTGGGCTGCTCGACAAGCGGGTGACGATCGTCACCACCTCGAACCGCGAACCCGACGAACTCTACAAGAACGGCCTCAACCGCCAGCTCTTCCTGCCCTTCATCGACCTGATCAAGGACCGGCTGGACGTGATGACGCTGAACGGGCCGACCGATTATCGGCTCGACCGGCTGGGCGATGCCAAGCTGTGGCACGCGCCGAACGGCCCTGACGCCACCAGCGCCCTGTCCGAAGCCTTCTTCCGCCTGACGGACTATCCGGTCGAAGACCGCGCAAAAGTGCCCGCCGAGGATATTCCCGTCCAGGGCGGTCGCACCTTGCATGTGCCCAAAAGCCTGAAGGGCGTGGCCGTCTTTTCCTTCAAGCGGCTGTGCGTTGAAGCGCGGGGCGCCCCCGACTATCTGGCGATCGCCCGGCGTTTCCACACCGTCATCATCGTCGGGATTCCCGTCCTGGGTCCTGAAAACCGCAACGAGGCGGCCCGCTTCGTGACGTTGATCGACGCGCTCTACGAATATCGGGTGAAGTTGCTGGCGGCGGCCGATGCGGAGCCCGCGCGGCTGTATCCGGCAGGGGACGGCGCGTTCGAGTTCGAACGGACCGTGTCGCGGCTCATGGAAATGCAGTCGCACGATTATCTGGCGCTTGGACACGGTCCGAAATAGGCGCGGCCGCGCTGCCGCAACGGCTTGCCGCGTATCGCTTTTCCCGCATGGAAATAGTCCGGACGCTTCCCCTGATGGGGAGAAGCGTCCGGCAGGTGGCCTCTGCGGGGAAGCGCC
>DATEDR010000366.1:0-4415 GCA_035281605.1 Sphingobium sp. | reverse complement strand
GGGCGGCGGCTGTCGACCATCGATGCGGAAAGCAAGGAGATCGAGGCGCGCGCCGTGGCCGAGGAAAAGGCGGGCGCCGCTCAGCAGCCCGCGCCGCAGGGCACGGCGACCACCGCGCCCTGACGGTTTTTCCCGCCGCGCGGCGTCTGCAGGAGGATTGGCGGAAGGGGCATTTCCGCGCGATGGACAGGGGCGACATGAGGTGATTTTTCGATGCGTTGTCCTGCCTTCCTCGTCCTGACCGCGCTGATCCTGCCGGTCGGCCTTGGCGCCCCGGCCGCTGCGGAACCGCCCCGGCGCATATTCAACCTGGTTGTCTATGGCGACGATCCCTGTCCCAAGGGGCAGGGCGACGAGATCATCGTCTGCGCCCGCAAGCCCGAGGCGGAACGCTATCGCATCCCCAAGAAGCTGCGCGAAAAGCCCGCGGTCGCCGGCGGCCCCGGCTGGGGCAGCCAGGTCGCGACGATGGAGCAGGTGCAGCGGCAGACCTTGCCCAATAGCTGCTCGGCGATCGGCAGCAACGGCTTTACCGGCTGCACCGCCAAGATGCTGGAACAATGGTTCGCCGAACGCCGCATGCAGGAGTCAAAGGGCGAACCGTGAGGGCGGGAATTAAGACCCCGGCGGAGGCTGGGGGTTTCAGGGACGCCGCAGAGCACCGTGCGCAAAAGTGGGAACCAGGTTTGCGTAAAAACGACGCAACAACAAAAATTTAGAGCGCGCGCCGCGTCCGACTTAACGCAGCGCGCTCTATCGCGCGGCGCGCTCCCGCTGGAAATGGACATCCTGGATTCGCCCATTGGCGAGGGTGCAGGTGAAATGCCGCATCTGCCCATCCTGCGCGCGCCAGCTGCTGCGCGCCTCGACATCGCCGTCGATGCTGAAGCCGTTGCGGCTCTCGCGGGGGAGTTCCATCTGCCGCACCTCGGCATAGCCGCCGTCCCGCTCCGCCTCGTCGCGGGCAGCAAGCGCGCAGGCGTTCACCATCGCCTCGCTTTCCTCATCCTCGACAGCGGGGGACGGGGCGGGCGCTGCTTCTGCCCGAGATTCGGCCGCATTGGGTTCGGCCCTGTTGGGCTCGGCAGCGCCGCGCTGGTCATCGGCGGCGACCACATCGGAGAAATCCTCCTCCGGCTGGGCCTGTTCCTGCGGCGCGAGATCGTCCTGGCTGTCGTCGCGATATTCCTGCTGCTCGCCTGGCTGTGCGCCATAGCGTGGCTGCGTCTGCGCCACCGCCGCCCCGCCCATGAGCAGCGTCGCGCCCAGCAGCGATCCCGTCATCCAACCCGGCTTGCCCATCATCCCCGTCACTCCTCATGAAAGCCGCGGCTGTGTACCGCCCCCCGGCTGTCGCGCGGCTGAACGCGGGTCACGGCTCGTCGTGGATGGCGAGGCCGGTATAGCGCGCGGCGAAGGCGTAGCTGTCGGCATATTCGTCGATCAGCTTGTCGATCGGCTTGCCCGATCCGTGGCCTGCGCGCGTGTCGATGCGGATGAGGCGGGGCTTGTCGCCCAGATCGGCCGCCTGCAAGGCCGCCGCATATTTGAAACTGTGCGCCGGCACGACACGGTCGTCGGTATCCGCCGTCGTCACCAGGATCGCGGGATAGTCGCGACCGGCCTGAATATTATGATAGGGCGAATAGGCCCGCAGCAGGTGGAAATCCGCCTCCCGGTCGGGCGATCCATAATCGTCGATCCAGTAGCGCCCCGCCGTGAATCGATCGAACCGCAGCATGTCCATTACGCCCACGGCGGGCAGGGCGGCGGCGAACAGGTCGGGCCGCTGGTTCACCACCGCGCCCACCAGCAGCCCGCCATTGGACCGGCCCTCGATCGCCAGGCCGCCCTTCGTCGTATAGCCCTTGGCCTTCAAAAACTCGCCCGCCGCGATGAAGTCGTCGAACGCATTCTGCTTGTTGGCGAGCCGCCCCGCATCATGCCAGGCGCGGCCATATTCCCCGCCACCCCGCAGATTGGCGATGGCATAGACGCCGCCCTGCTCCAGCCAGGCCAGCCGGATCGCGGAATAGCCGGGCGTCAGCGATATGTTGAAGCCGCCATAACCATATAGGATCGTCGGCGCCGCCTTGCCGGCCGTTGCCAGCGCCTTCTTGCGGATTACCGTCATCGGGATCAGCGTGCCGTCCTTCGACGGATAGCTCAGCTGTTCTATGCCGAACTGGTCGGGGTCGAAGGGGAGTTCTGGGCGCGCGAACAGCTGGAAGCGCAGGGTCGCCGTGTCGAAGCGGTAAAGGCTGGGCGGGCTCACGAAGCCCGAAAAGCTGAAGAAGGTTTCCGGATCGCCGTCCCGCCCGCCAAAGCCCGCCGCGGTCCCGACGCCCGGCAGCGGCACGTCGCCCACCTTGCGGCCGTCCATCTCGACCAGCTCGGCCACGGTCTGCGCCTCGCTCGCATAGGCCAGGATGAAGCGATTGCCGACGAGCGCACCCCCGGCCAGCGGGTCCGCCCGCTCCGCCACCACCTGGACCGCGCCCCGGCGCGGCCGCCGCGCGTCGATGGCGACGACGCGCTGGCGCGCGGCGTTTAAGTCCGTGACGAAATAGAGGATGGAGCCCCGGCTGCCGATCAGCCGCCAGTCGTTGGCAAGGCCGCGGACCAGCGGCCGCACCCGCAGCTTCCCGCCGGTGAGCTCAGCCACCCGCAGTTCGCGGCGCGGATCGGTCCCCTGGAAGGAGGCGATCAGCAGCCAGCGCCCGTCGCTCGTCACCTGCGCCA
This sequence comes from Sphingobium sp., assembly GCA_035281605.1. Lineage (GTDB taxonomy): Bacteria > Pseudomonadota > Alphaproteobacteria > Sphingomonadales > Sphingomonadaceae > Sphingobium. The sequence goes on along the minus strand of DATEDR010000366.1, from coordinate 1,673 downwards.
CATGGCTGAGCCCCGGGCGATCGGGCGTGGCATAGACGCGGGCGTCCTGCGCCTGATCCTGCCCGAGCCGGTGATAAAAAATCTCCTGCCCGACCGTCGAGCGGAACGCCTCGCCCTCCTGCGGCGCGGCGAACCGGGAATAGAAGAAGCCCTGGCTCCGCCCGTCCCACGCAAGCTGCGAGAATTTGACCCATTCGATCCGGTCGTCCAGCACGCGGCCGTTGTCGACGTCCAGCACCTTGAGCGTGCGCCAGTCGCTCCCCGCCTCCTGCACGGCATAGAGCAGGAAGCGGCCATCGGGGGAGGGCGACCATTCGGCGAGCGCCGCCGTCCCGTCCTTCGCCCATGGGTTGGGGTCGATGAGCAGCCGCTGCGTGCCGCTCAGCCCTTCACGCACGAACAGGGGCGTCTGGTTCTGTAGGCCGCTATTATAGCCGTAGAAATAGCGTCCGCCCGCCTTGCGCGGCAAGGTGAAGCGGCCATGGGCGAACAGCGTCTGCAGCCGGCGGCGCAGGATCGACCGGCCGGGCAGCGCGTCGAGGGCGCGGCGGGTAAAGATATTTTCCCGTTCGACCCAATCGCGCACCGCCGGGTCGGCGCGCACGTCATTTTCCAGCCAGCGATAGGGATCGGGGACGCTCACCCCGAACCGGTCCTCGACCAGGTCGAGCCGGCGCGTAGCCGGATAAGTCGGCGCCTCTGCCCGCGTCGCTCGACCGGATGGGCCCGCATCGGGGGCGGCGGCGAGGGGCGAGGCGGCAAGCGCCAGCAGCAGCCATGCCAGGCTCAAGCGAAAGACGCGCATCCTCTCCGTTTCTGGACCTTGCGAAATGAAACAGGCTGCAGCTTCGGGTGAAGCCACAGCCTGTTTCTAATATAGCGATCCGCCTTTGTAAAAAGGCGGATGCGGCGATCAGGCCGCTTCCAGCTCGTCCGCGTCGGCGCCCTGGACAGGCCCTGAATCCTTGCCCTTGGCATCGACGTCGCGGTCGACCAGTTCGATGATGGCGATCGGCGCCGCGTCCGAGGCGCGGAAGCCGGCCTTGATCACGCGGGTGTAGCCGCCATTGCGACCGGCATAACGCTCGGCCAGGACTTCGAACAGCTTGGTCAGCTGGGTGTCGTCCTGCAGACGGGCATGGGCCAGACGACGGTTCGACAGGCCACCCTTCTTGGCGAGGGTGATCAGCTTTTCGACGTAGGGACGCAGTTCCTTCGCCTTGGGCGTGGTCGTCAGGATCTGCTCATGCTTGATGAGCGAAGCCGCGAGATTGCGGAGCAGCGAGTTACGATGACCGGCGCTGCGCTGCAGCTTGCGATGACCAACCTTGTGACGCATGTTCGTTTCCTTCGTTCGTTAAGGGGCCGTTTCAGGTACCCCAGACCAGGCGGTGTTAAGGGCCACCGCCCAAAGGCCCTGAAATCGTCATCCCAGCGGAGGCTAGGATCTCGTGCCCCAAGGTCGCCCGCAGCGGCCTGAGACCCCAGCCCGCGCTGGGGTGACGACTATGGATCAGCCCAGCAGCTCCTGTTCGAGCTTCTTGGCCATTTCCTCGATATTTTCCGGCGGCCAGCCGGGGATGTCCATGCCCAGACGCAGGCCCATGGACGACAGCACTTCCTTGATTTCGTTCAGCGACTTGCGGCCGAAATTGGGGGTGCGCAGCATCTCG
>DATEDR010000365.1:0-53420 GCA_035281605.1 Sphingobium sp. | reverse complement strand
AGAAGAGATAACGCGCGCTAAAAATAGGGTCCGGTCAGTCGCGAAAAGGCTCGGATAGTGGCCTCGCGACCCGCCTTGATGAGGGAGGATGTGGATGCGAGGATTTCGTTTCCTGCTGTGCGCGACCACTGCGATGGGGGTTGCGTCAACAGTTCATGCGCAAACGGCTACGGCGCCAAGCGCCGCGACCGCGCAGGTGCCGCAGGATGCGGCCGGCCAGGACGTGAGCATCAGCGACATTGTCGTGACCGGCACGCGCATCGTTCGCGATGGCTATGACGCTCCCACGCCGGTCAGCGTCGTGACCGAACAGGAAATTCGTCGTGGCGCGCCCGTCACGGTGGCGGACTATGTCAATCAGCTCCCGGCGCTGCAGGCGTCCAACTCGCCGCGGACGGCGCTCGCGACCACGGGCGGCGGCCTGGGCGGCGCGAACCTCATGAACCTGCGGAACCTGGGTTTCGCGCGTACGCTGACCCTGCTGAACGGCCGGCGCGTAACGCCTTCGACCGTCACCAATGCGGTTGACGTCAACACTCTGCCGCAGGGGCTTATTTCCCGCGTCGACGTCGTGACGGGCGGTGCTTCGGCGGCCTGGGGTTCCGACGCGGTCTCCGGTGTGGTCAACTTCGTTCTGGATACCAAGTTCAAGGGCCTGAAGGGCGGCATCCAGGGCGGCATCAGCGAAGTCGGCGATGCGGAGAGCATTTCGGGCGATCTGAGCTGGGGCACCAGCTTCGACGATGATCGCGGCCATGTCGTGCTGAGCTTCAACGGCGCCTATCAGGGTGACGCGTGGCTGCGCGATCATGATTGGTACAAGGGCTACAAGATACTCACGCCCAACCCGGCAGGCGCGCCGACACGCCTGGTGCTGCCCAATGCGACGGCCAATTTGACCAATGCGGGCCTGATCATCTCCGGTCCATTGCGGGGCACGGCGTTTGATTTAAATGGCGGCGTCGCGACGACTGCCTTCCCGTTCGGCCCGGTGGAGATCGGGCTGCTGCAGGCCGGCGGCACGCAGAATGCGGACCTTAGCCTCAACAATCTCCAGATCGCCGCGCCGCTCAAGAATTTGTCGCTCTATGGCCGATTCAGTTACGACTTCAGCGATGCGCTGTCCGGTTTCGTCGAAGCATCCTATGGCTATTCTCATTCGACCAACTATTCGGGCACCTTCTGGCGCGTGGATTCTGAGCCGATCTCGATAAACAACGCCTATTTGCCGACGTCTGTGCGCGACCGCATGGTGGCGGCCGGCATCACTACGTTCAACCTGTCGCACATGAACCAGGACATCGGCATCCCGCAGGCGGACAATACCCGCCGGCTGGGCCGTGTCCTCGCCGGGTTTAACGGTACGATTGGAGGCGGCGGCTGGAAGTGGGACGTTTCCGCTCAATATGGCGAGTCGCGCATCCGCAACGCCGTGAACAACAACATCATCCCATCGCGCGTCCTGGCCGCGATCAATGCCATTGATGACGGGACCGGGACCATCGTCTGCGCCGATCCCGTTGCCCGGGCGGCGGGATGCGTCCCCTATAATCCATTCGGCAGTCGCGAACTGACGGCCGCGCAGCGCAACTGGATGACGTTCCGATCCCTGGCGCATGTGCGCATGCGGCAGTTTGTCGCCAATGCGAATATCCAGGGCGATCTGTTCGAACTGCCCGCCGGTCCCGTCACCCTGGCGGCGGGCGCCGAATATCGGCGTGAAAGCGGCGGCGTGATCGATTCCGATCCGATCGCGTCCCAGGCGAACCCGATCGCCTATGTGTCGAACCTGCGGCCCTACACCGGCAAGATCACGGTGAAGGAAGGCTATGCCGAGCTTGCGGTGCCGATCCTGAAGGACAGCGCGCTCGGCAAGTCGCTCGATCTGAACGGCGCCATCCGCTATACGGACTACAGCACCAGCGGCGGCGTGACGACCTGGAAGATCGGTGGTTCCTACAGCCCGATCGAGGATGTGGAGTTCCGCGTCACGCGATCGCGCGACATTCGCGCGCCCAATATCAGCGACCTGTTCCTGGCCGGCACATCGCTGGTGCAGTTCGTGACCGACCCCGCAGATCCGATCCAGGCGGGCCGCACCGTCACCGTGCTGCAAACGACACGGGGCAATACGCAACTGGACCCGGAAAAGGCCCTGTCGTTGACCGCCGGCGTTGTCCTGCGGCCCCGCTTCCTGCCGGGCTTCAATGCGTCGATCGACTATTATGACGTAAAGATCTCCGACGCGATTTCGGTGACCTCCTCGCAGCAGATCATCAACTTCTGCGCGGCGGGCCTGACGACTTTCTGTTCGGCGTTGACGAGAAATGCCAGCGGGGTTTTGACCGATGTCAGCGTCCAGCCGTTCAACGCCCGGAGCGAACGGGCGCGCGGCGTCGATATCGAAGTCGGCTATCGGATGGCGGACGTCGGCGGCGGCTCGCTCGATCTGCGCGCGCTCGCCAACTATGTCGACAAGCTGGAGATCGTCAGCGTCAACCCCAATGGCACCACCTCCATCATCACCCGCGCGGGGGAGGCGGGCAACAATCTGGGTTCCTTCCAGGGCTCGCCGCACTGGCGCGGTCTCGTGACGGCGACCTATGCTCATGACCCGTTTACGGTCCAGCTCAAGGGCCGCTTCATCGGCGCGGCGAAGATGGAAGTCGACTTCGGCCCGAACGATATCAACCGCAACCATGTGCCGTCGGTCTTCTATCTCGACGCCTTCGCGTCGTTCGACATGAAGCTGGGCGGCGGCAAGGGCCAGTTCTTCGTGGCGGTGGACAATGTGCTGGACAAGGCGCCGCCGGTCGTGGCGTCGCAGGATCCGCTCAACAATCAGGGCGCGGGCACCAATCTCGTCATCTACGACGCGATCGGCCGCAGCTATCGGGCGGGTGTCCGCTTCCAGTTCTGATTTCTCCCGGGGATGGCGCTTTTCTTCGGGGAAGCGCCATTTTTTTTGCAAGAGGCCGCCGCCATGCTGAAGGTCATGGGCCAGATCGTCCGCAAGCCGGACGTGCCCCTGGACGCATTCCGGCTGCATTGGCGGACGATCCATCGCGGCCTGGCGCTTCGGCTCGCTCATGCAGGCTTGCTGCGGGGCTATGTGCAGAATCACCGGTTGGACATCGCGGTAGAGGGCCTCAGTCCAATCGCGGACGGCGTGCCCGAATTGTGGTTCGACGATGCGCAGGCCTTTGCGAGGCTGCGTCAGTCCGAAGCGCTGCTGGCTGGCGCCTTTCAGGATGAACCGCGCTTCATGGATACAAGCCGCTATCGCACGCTGTTGCTGGAACCTGAAACTTACGCACTCGCGCCGTCGCGCAAGGAATGCGTCGGCCTGCTCAAGCTGATGCTGTTCCTGGATGCGGAGGTGGCGGAGGTGCTTCCGCTGGAGGATGCCGTGCGCTTCAGCACGCACCGGCGTTCGTCGGTGAGCGGGACGGTTCCCCTGTCCAGCCACGCTCGCGTCGAGACGAGTTGGTGGCGCTCGCTCGACGATTTCCGAGCCGCCTGGGCGCGGCGTTTCGCGCGTCAGCCGATCGAAGGCGTGCTGGTCGAGGAGCGGCCCGTCTTCTGGCCTGGGCAGGACATTCCTCCCGCAGACTGGGCGCCCGTGCCGCAGACGCGACAGCGGCCACAGGTGCAATAAAAAAGTCCACGTGGCTTGAAATTTTGCTTTGATCATGGCATGATCATCGCGTTGAAAAGAATATCAGGAGAGTGAGCGTGGCCGATCTTGGCTCGAAAATTCCCTCGCAGCCGCCGGGTCCGTCCTGGGATGAGCTGGCGGAGCGGGACAGCCGCGAGGTGCCGGCCTTCCTGAAGGGTGAGTCCTGGCAGGATCTGGGCGACGCGCCGCTCTCCGTGGACCGCTATGTGAGCCCCGAATTCTTCGCCCGCGAATGCGAGAAAATGTGGCCCGAAGTCTGGCAGTTCGTCGCCCGCGAAGAGGAAATGCCGCAGCCGGGCGACTATGTGCTCTACGAAAATGCCGGCCGTTCCTTCCTGGTGGTGCGACAGGAGGATGGATCGATCCGCGCCTTTCACAATGTCTGCCTGCATCGCGGTCGCAAGCTGCGCACGGAGAGCGGGTGGGCCAGCGATCTACGCTGTCCCTATCATGGGTTCAGCTGGGAAACCGACGGCAGCCTGAAGAATGTGCCGTGTCGCTGGGATTTTCCGGGCATGAAGGACGCGGACATGCATTTGCCCGAAGCGCAGGTCGACACGTGGGGCGGTTATATCTTCCTGAAGGAAAATCCGGGCGGGCTCAGCCTGGAGGAGTATCTGGCGCCCCTGCCGGAGCATTTCCAACGCTGGCGGCATGAGGAAGCCTATACGACCGCCTGGGTGGGCAAGGTGATCCCCGCCAACTGGAAGGCGGTCGCAGAGGCCTTCATGGAGGCCTATCATGTTTCCGCCACCCATCCGCAGATCATGCCGTTCACGGGCGATGCCAACAGCAAATATATGATGTGGGGCGATCATGTGAACCTGGCGATCACGCCGTTCGGCGTGCTCTCTCCCCAGATCGAGGGGGACAGCAGCGAGCAGGAGATCATTGACAATTTCCTGAAATATAACGGCCGCGTGGTGACGCCGGGCATGACCCTGACCGTCGAGGAGGGGATGACGGCGCGGGCGTCGATGGGCGCGCATAACCGCAAGCGGTTCAGCGAGGCCTTCGGCCGCGATCTCGACATGGCGAGCGATGCCGAAGTGCAGGACGCCTTCACCTATAATATCTTCCCCAATTTCTCGCCCTGGGGCGGGTTCCAGCCCACCGTCGTCTATCGCTGGCGGCCCTGGCCGGATCAGGACCATACGCTGATGGAGGTCCGCCTGCTGGGCCGATTGAAGGCTGGCGAGACCCCGCCGCAGCCGGAAATGACGCTGATCCCGCCCGGCGGCAGCTTCGCCGACGAACTGGGCCAGCTTGGCGCGGTGCTGGAGCAGGACATGGCCAATCTGCCGCATGTCCAGACGGGCATGAAGGCGTCCAAGACCCGGAAGGTGCGGCTCGCCCATTATCAGGAAAGCCGGGTGCGGCACTTCCAGCATACGCTCGACAAATATCTGGCGCGTCCCGACGATGAAGGAGCAGAAGGCGCATGAGTGCGAATGACATCGATGCGCTGATCGCCAAACAGGCCTGCGCCGAACTGGTCTACAGCCTCGCGCGCGGACTGGATCGTTGCGACAAGGCGCTGCTGCTGTCGCTGTTCCACCCCGACGCGACCGACGATCATGGCGGCTTCAGGGGCAGCGCGGCGGATTTCGTCGACTGGGCTTTGGGCGTGCTCGTCACGATGGAGCGGACCCAGCATCTGATCGGCAATGTGCTGATCGAGGTGGCGGGCGACCATGCGGTGGGCGAGTCCTATTTCATGGCCAATCACGACATGGCGAATGCCGACGGCAAGCCGGTGCGGATGATCGCCGCGGGCCGCTATCTCGACCGGTTCGAACGGCGCGACGGCGTGTGGAAGATAGCCCATCGCCACGCCGTCTATGACTGGAACGCGAATTTCGACCGGACCGACACATGGGACCGGTCGCCCGGCAGCCCGCGCGTGTTCGGCGCGCGTGGCGAAGGCGATCCAATCTACGCCCATGTGGCGTCACTCGAAAACAGCAAGACGGATAACAGCAGGACTGGGGTAATGGCATGAGCGTTGATCAATCGAAGCGTTTGGATGGCAAGCGCGTCTATATTCTGGGTGCCGGTGCGCCGGGCGGCATTGCGGCCGCCATTGCGATGCTGTTCAAGGCGCAGGGCGCCACCATCGTGCTCGGATCGCCCGAAGAGGACAAGGCGCGCGAAGTGGCCGACATGTGCGGCGCCGCCGGCATCGTGAAGACCGACATTTTGGATGAGGTTTCGATCCGGGACGGCGCGCGGGCCGCTGCCGAACTGCTGGGCGGCATCGATGTCGCGATCAACACGGCGGGCGTCAACCGCAACGCCCCGATCGCCGAGGAAACAGCCGAAGCGCTGCTGTTCCAGGCGCGCATCCACTTCATCGGCACGACCTTGTTCATCAAGGAAGTGGCCGAGCATATGGGGCAGGGCGGGTCGATCATCACCATGTCCAGCGTGACCGCGGAACTCACCACCCCGCGCCTGGCCGCCTATGCCGGCAGCAAGGCTGCCGCCGACAAGGTGGTGAAGGTCGCCGCCGTCGAATATGGCGACCGCGGCATCCGCGTGAACTCGCTTGCGCCGGGCCTTACCAGCACGCCGATGACCGCGGGCTATTTTTCGGATGAAAAGGTGGTGAACGCCTTTCTGCGCGAAATCCCGCGCGGCAAGATGACGAGCGCCGACGATGTCGCCGCCGCCGCCCTGTGGCTGGCGAGCGACGAGTGCATTTCGACCGGGGATACCATCCGCGTCAGCGGTGGCGCCCATCTGCGCCGCCTGCCCGTGGCGCGCGATTTCGTTTGAATGGGATCAGGACAGCGATGAGCGATATCGAAACCCAGGATGCGCCCTCCCGCCGCGTCGGCATCGACGCGAGCAAGGCGCCCGAACCCCCGCTCGGCGACGCGCCGATCACTCCTTCCCGCTATTTCGACCGCGATTTCTGGAAGCGGGAGTGGGAGGGCATGTGGACCAGGACCTGGCAGGTCGTGGCGCTTGAACGCCAGCTGATGAAGGTCGGCGACTATGTGACCATGGAGTTCGGCCCCGAGGTCATCCTGGCAGTGCGCGGGCAGGACGAGAAGATCCGCTGTTTCTACAATGTCTGCCAGCATCGCGGCATGATGCTGGTGACGGAGGAGACCGGCAATGCGCGGCGGCTGACCTGCCCCTATCATGCCTGGTCATTCGATCTTGAAGGCAAGATCAGGACCGTGCCCGACCTTGCCGACTTCAGTCCTGAATTGAAGTGCATGGAAAAGAACCTGGTCGAGATCAAGTCCGAGGTCTGGGGCGGCATGGTCTGGTTCAACATGGACAATGACTGCGTACCGCTGCGCGAGTTCCTCAGCCCCATCGCCGACCAGATCGACGCCTATCCCATGGACCAGATGGTCCGGACGCATTGGGTGACGATCGAGGGGGAGTTCAACTGGAAACTGGTGCAGGACAATTTCAACGAATCCTACCATGTCTTCCACGCGCATCCGCAGCTGAAGTTCGTCGCGGAATTTTCCTATCTGTATTCGCAGTTCGACCTGTATGAGAGCGGCCATTGCCGGATGCTGATGCCGGGTGGCGCGCCCAGCCGCACGGTGCGCGGCGGCGAGCCGGAGATCGTCCGGCAGCTGGGCGAGCATATCCAGTTCTGGGGACTTGATCCGGACGATTTCAAGGGACGCATGCATGATCTGCGGGAGGCGCTGCAGAAGCAGAAGCGCCTGCTCGGCAAGGAGAAGGGCTATGACTTCTCCAGCTATGACGACAATATGCTGACCGACAACTGGCACTATACGCTGTTCCCGAACCTGTCGTTCAGCCTGAAGCCGGACGGCAACATCTGGCTGCGCGCGCGTCCGCATCCGACCGATCCGGAAAAATGCTATTTCGACATGTGGTACATGAACCTCTTTCCCGAGGGGCAGACCAGCTATTATTCGCCGACGATGCGCGCCTCTGTCAGCATGGATGTGCCCGCGCCCCATCAGGTGGGCAAGGCCGGCGATTACACCATGGGGCCGACGATCGACCAGGACGTGGCGATCTGGTCAGGCCAGCAGAAAGCGCTGCATTCGCGCGGTTTCCAGCGGGAATGCCTGGCGGGGCAGGAGCGGCGGGTGCGCTTCTTCCACGAGAATCTGGATCGCTGGCTCGATCGCTACGCGCCGGTGAAATAGGGAGAGCCAGCCTCGTCATTCCCGCGACGGCGGGGATGACGAAGGGGCGTGTCGGCGATGTTCGGTCAGGCCGCGCGCTTGGCCTTCGCCCGCGCCTTCTTGGGCGGCGGCGAAGATTGGAAGCCAAGCTCTCCCTCCCGCAGCTTGATGAGGATGTCGGCCAGGAACTGGAGCAGCGTCTGTTCCATCATCTGGTCGTTCCAGATGTCGCGATTGAGGATCATCCCGCTCATCATCGCCGTCACCAGTCGCCGCGACCGGTTGAGCAATTCCAGGTCATCGCTCCATTCCGGGAACACGGCCAGCAGCTGGTCGCACCAAATGCGGTCGTGGCGCTGCGCCTTGGGCACGAAAATCATGCGCAGTTCCTCGTCGGTGCGCGCCGCCATCGTCAATTCCATATAGGCCTTGTGCGGGCGGGACAGGAACAGCTCCCAATCAAGGGCGATGCCGCTGTTGTTGCTTGTCCGCTCCTGTTCCGACAGGCCACGGATGGCGCGCCCGAACTCCTCCATATGGCAGTAAAAGGCATAATCGATGACGGATTCGATCAGGTCCTGCCGCGTCGCATAATGGTGCAGCATCGCCCCGCGCGACACTTTGGCGCGCTTGGCGATCAGGCGATTGGTGGTGCGCGAATAGCCCAGTTCCGCAAGGCACGCGATTGCCGCATTCAATATGGCGACCCGCGTATCGGAACTTTTGCGCTGTTGCAGCCCCGCGTCGGCGGATGCCATGCCGGCCGGTTCCAACTCGGACAGATCGACCAGCTTCACTTCATGCATCAAATATTGCCTTCCATCGCGCCCGAACCGGAACGCATCCTTGCCAGCAATATTCTATGTCCTTGCGGATTCGACAAGCGCAATGAGCGATTTCAAAGAGGGTTTCGGCTTATCGGGTCAGTTCCTCGGGCGCTTCGATCAGCGCCGTCAGTTCGGCCAGGAACTTCGCCCCGACCGCGCCATCGATGGCACGATGATCGCAGGACAGCGACAGCTGGATGCGCGTGCTGAACTGCAGGGCGTGGTTGGCCGCGCCCGTCATCTGCCGCGCCGCGCCGACCGCCAATATGGCGCCCTGGGGCGGGTTGATGATCGCGTCGAACGTGTCGATGCCGAACATGCCGAGGTTGGAGATGGAGAAGCTGCCGCCCTGAAACTCGTCGGCGCCGAGCTTTCCCGCGCGCGCCCGTTCGGCAAGGGCTTTCACCTCGGCCGAGATGGCGGCGACGCTCTTGGTCTCCGCCGCGCGCACGATCGGGGTCAGCAGCCCTTTGTCGGTCGCGACCGCGACGGCAATGTCGGCATGGCCGAACTGGTGGATCTCGTCGCCATGCACCTGCACGTTGACGTCGGGATGCCGGGCCAGCGCGAGGGCGCAGGCGCGCACCAGATAGTCGTTGATCGATGGCGCCGCGCCCGTCGCCCGCTTCGCCTGCTGGCGCATCGCCATCAGCGCGTCGATGGACGCCGAATTGCGCAGATAGAAATGCGGGATGGTCGATTTGGAGAAGCTGAGCTGCTTGGCGATAGCCTTGCGCATCGGCGACATCTTGACCACGCGGACGCCGTCTCCGGGCGGGGGCGGGGGAGCGCTCGGTTGGGGAGCGACGAGGGGCTGGACCGGTGCAGGCGGCTCGACATGCTGGAGCACGTCCGCCTTGCTGATGCGGCCGCGCGGACCGCTGCCGGCGATCTTGCCGAGATCGACGTCGTGATTGACCGCCAGCCGTTTGGCGAGCGGTGAGGCGAAATGCTGCTCAAGCCCGGTGGTCGGCGTGATCGAGACGGGGCCGCCGGCGGACAGCGCTGCGGGCGGCTTGCCGGCCTGGTCCACATCCTGAAAGGTGATGCGACCATGGCGGCCGGACCCGTTGATGGTAGAAACGTCGATGCCGTCGCGGCGCGCCTTTTCAGCAGCGCTGGGGCTGATGACGCTTGTGTCGCTCGGCACCTCGACAGCGGGAGCGGGAGCGGGAGCGGGAGCGGGTGGGGTGGCGGGTGCCGCGGTCTCGCTCGCGACGGAGGGAGCGGGGGCAGGCGCGCCCGGCCCCCCGAAGCTGGCGACGAAGCTGTCGATCTCGGCTTCATCCGCCGCGCTGTCGCCGAAGACGGCCAGCAGCGCGCCGACCGGATAGGTTTCGCCCGGCGTCGCGATCAGGCGGCAGACGACCGCGTCATATTCGGCTTCGACCTCATTGGTGATCTTGTCGGTCTCTATCAGCGTCAGCAGGTCGCCCTTGGCGAAGGCGGCGCCTTCCGTGACTTCCCAGCCGGCGATGACGCCTTCGGTCATTTCGATGCCCCATTTGGGCATGGTGAATGCGCGCAGCTTGCTCATGGGCGCGTCCTCAGCGGTAGGTGAGCGCGGCACGGACGGCCGCTTCGATCTTCGCGGCCGATGGCAGATAGGCCTGCTCCAGTTCCGGCGCGAAGGGGACGGGGGTGTGCGGCGGCGTGACCATCTGGATCGGCGCGCGCAGCGCTGCGAAGGCCTTGTAGGCGACCAGGCCAGCAATGTCGGCGGCCAACCCGCAGCGCGGCGGATTTTCGTCCACCACGATCAGGCGGCCGGTTGCCTCGACCGAATCCAGTATCGCCTCTTCATCCAGCGGGCTGGTCGTGCGCAGGTCCAGCACGTCGCAGCCAATGCCTTCCTTCGCCAGTGCATCGGCGGCCTTTTCCGCCGTGCCGACGAGCTGGCCGCAGGTGACGATGGTTGCGTGTTCGCCTTCTCGCACGGAACGCGCATGGCCGAAGGGGATCAGATATTCCTCCTCCGGCACTTCCCCGCGCGTGGCATAGAGCGCCTTGGGCTCGAAGAAGAGCACGGGGTCGTCGTCGCGGATCGCGCTTGCCAGCAGACCCTTCGCCTCGGCGGGAGTGGACGGGATGACGACTTTCAGACCCGGGATCGCCGTCATCATCGCATAGGCCGCCTGGCTGTGCTGAGGGCCGGCATTGCGGCCCGCGCCATAGGCGACGCGGATGACGGCAGGGCAGGTCGTCTTGCCGCCGAACATGTAGCGGAACTTCGCCATCTGGTTCCAGATCTGGTCAAGGCAGACGCCGATGAAATCGGCGAACATCAGTTCCGCGACCGGCCGCTTGCCCGCCAGCGCGGCGCCCGCGGCGGCGCCTATGATCGCGCTTTCGGAAATGGGCGTGTCGATCACCCGGTCGGCGCCGAACTTGGCGTAAAGCCCCGCCGTCGTCTTCCAGATGCCGCCGATCGCCTCCGGCCCGCCGGCCGTGCCCATGCCGCCGACCAGGTCTTCGCCCAGACAGATGACATTGGGGTCGCGTTCCATCTCCTGATGGAGGGTGAGGTTGATCGCCTCGCGCAGCTGCATCATCGCCATTTGCCGTCCCCCTTCAGTAATTCACATAAACGTCGGTCAGGACGTTGTCCGGCGAGGGCTTGGGCGCGGCGCGTGCCTCCGCCACCGCTTCGTCTATCAATGTCAGCACTTCGGCATCCAGCGTGTCGAGATCCGTGGCCTCGAGCAGCTTGGCTTCGGTCACCTTGGTCCGGAAAATGGTGAGGCAGTCTCGCTCGGCGCGGATGCGATCCAGCTCGCCCTTGCCGCGATAGCGCTGCGGATCGCCTTCGAAATGACCGAAGAAGCGTTCCGTATCCAGCTCTACCGCCGCGGGGCCGTTGCCGGCGCGGCAATAGTCGATCACCTCGCGCATCAGTTCGAAGGTCTCGAAGAAGTCGCAGCCATTGCCGCGCCATATCTTCATGCCGAACGCTTCCGCGCGGCTGGCGATGTCGCCCGCCGTGCCGACCGCATAGTCGGGGCCGGTATGTTCCGAATAATGATTATTTTCGAACAGGAAGATGACCGGCGCCTTCAGCACCACCGCCATGTTCATCGCTTCGAAAGTCGTGCCCTGGTTACAGGCGCCGTCGCCCGAAAAGGCGATGGATACGCCACCCTTGCCATCCAGCTTTGCCGAGATGCCCGCGCCCACGGCGATGGGCGCGCCCGCGCCGACGATGCCGTTGGCGCCCAGCATGCCCTTGTCCACGTCGGCAATGTGCATGGAGCCGCCCTTGCCCTTGCACAGGCCGCCGGCACGCCCGTAGATTTCCTGCATCATCCCCTTCACGTCGCAGCCCTTTGCGATGCAATGGCCGTGGCCGCGATGGGTCGAGATGATGTAATCGTCATCGGTCAGATGTTCGCACACGCCGACGGCGACCGCTTCCTGACCGCTGTAGAGATGGGTGAAGCCGGCAATCTCGCCGGTCTGGATTTCCGCGTGCAGGCGTTCCTCGAATTCGCGGATCACCTTCATCTGCCGATAGGCCCGCAACATGAGCTCGCGGCTGAGTTGCATCGTTACTCTCCTGTTCGCCGACGGGCATAGCGCCACAGGCATTGCTGCCGGGCGACCTTCTTCCATCTGATTGCAAGAGAAGGAGAGTCTGTGCAAGCAAAAAAGCACACGTGCTATTTTTTTTGACCGGGCCGGGAAATCGCGCTCCCGGTGGTGGACGAGGGCGCCAGGAAAGGGTAATAACAGGACAGATGGACTTTATTTTCGGCGGCCCGATCCGCCGCTAGGGAGTGGAGGCAAGCTATGGCAACGGCATTTGAAACCAAGACTGGCGACGCGCAGGCGGCGGCGGAGCGCGCGGTGCGTGAGGATCTGGCAGCCTGTTATCGCCTGGCCCATCATTATCGCATGACCGACCTGATAGCGACGCACATCTCCGCGCGTTTGCCGGGCGAGGACGAACGAATCCTGATCAATCCCTTCGGTTCGCTGTTTCATGAGGTGACGGCCAGCAATCTGGTCGAAGTGACGATCGACGGCGATGTGCGCACGCCCGGCGGCATCATCAACCCGGCCGGCTATCTGATCCACAGCGCGATCCATGCCGCGCGCCCCGACGTCCAGTGCGTGATGCACACGCATACGGCGGCAGGCGTGGCTGTGGCGGCGCAGGAACAGGGGCTGCTTCCGATCAGCCAGCAGGCGCTGCTGGTGACCCGCCGGCTTGCCTATCACGACTATGAGGGCGTCGCGCTGATCGAGGCGGAGCGCGAAACGCTGAAGCGCGATCTGGCCGACAAGGATGTACTCATTTTGCGCAATCACGGGTTGCTGACCGTCGGCCGCACCGTGGGCGAGGCCTTCTGGCTGATGATGCAGACCCAGCGCGCCTGCGAGATCCAGATCCAGGCGCTGAGCGGCGGCGCGCCGGTGCGTCTGCTGGACGATCGCCTGCAGGATCTGGTGCATGAACAGACCTATAATTGGGGCGGGCAACCCAATGGGGCGATGGACTGGGTGGCGTTGCGCCGCGACCTGGACCGGACGGCGCCCGATTATCGCGATTGACCGCCGATGACGATCGATACCCTTGCCGAACCGGTGCTGCTCTATCTCGAGCATCTGAAGGTCGAAAACGCCTTTGCCGAATTTTCCCGGCCGATCATGCGCAGCAGCATCGCCGACCTGTCCGCTTATGCGCGGGGCGAGGGGCGGGACATCCGCGCCGTCATCACCGCCGGTGGCGCGCCGATGGAGGAAGCCGTGTGGGATCTGCCCAATCTCGGCCTCATCGCTTGCCTGGGCGCGGGATATGACGGCATCGACGTGGAACGCGCGCGCGCACGGGGTATCCAGGTCACGACCGGACGGGGTGTCAATGACGAGGACGTGGCGGACATGGCGATCGGCCTGCTGCTCGCCGCCGTCCGGCAGATCCCGCGCGGCGACCGGCTGATCCGGGCAGGCGCGTGGAAGAAGCAGCCTGAACTTGCCATGTCCCGCTCGGTCTCGCTGATGCGTTGCGGGATTGTCGGCCTGGGGGCGATCGGCAGCGCGATCGGCCGGCGGCTGACCGGCTTTGGATCGCCGATCGCCTGGTGGGGGCCGCGCGCCAAGCCCGATGCGCCCTGGGCCAAGGCGGAATCGCTGCTGGCGCTGGCCCGCGACAGCGATGTGCTGATCGTCGCGGCCCCGGCGTCGGACGAAACGGAAGGGCTTATCAGCGCCGAGATTTTGCAAGCGCTGGGGCCGCAGGGCTATCTGGTCAATATTTCGCGCGGGTCGCTAGTCGATCAGGGCGCGTTGCTGGCGGCGCTGGAAGCGGGTGGGATCGCCGGCGCCGGGCTGGACGTGTTCCTGGACGAGCCCAATGACGGCTCCTGCTGGCGGAATATCGAGAATGTCGCCCTGACCCCGCATATCGGCGCCTGGGCCGAACGGGGCATTGCCGAAGCCAAGCGCATGTGCGCCTTGAATGTCGAGGCATTTTTGCGCGGTGAACCGCTTCATACGCCTTTGTTTTGAAGGGCGGCCGGGCGACTGATTTCGGGACAAGCGAGGCATCGGTAAAATCCGTTCGCTTCGAGCGAAGGGTCGAGCCTGTGGAGGAGCGCAGTCGTGAAGATGGCGCTGCGTAGCCTGTTCTCGATAACGGCTTCTCGACAAGCTCGAAGCCTACTCGAACCGAACGGATTCGAAGGCGGATGGCATGGAGTTGCGCATCCCGATCCTGTCCAAGCCCAAGCCATTCCCGCGCGCGTCACACCACGGGGATAGGCTGCCCAAGCTCCGCGCGCTGATCCGCATAGCGTTTGATGTGACTGTCGGCGCCGCCATAGAGCGCTTCGATCGTCAGCAGCCGCTTGAAATAATGGCCGACGATCAGTTCATCCGTCGTGCCGATGCCGCCATGGATCTGCACGGCGCTTTGCGCCACCATCCGACCCGCCTTGCCCGCACGCGCCTTGGCCGCTGCGGCGGTGGCGCGACGCTCGGCAGGCGATGCGTCGAGTTTCAGCGCCGCGAGCAGCGCCATGGAGCGGGTCAGTTCGCCCTCCACATACATGTCGGCCATGCGGTGCTGGAGCACCTGGAAGGTCGAGAGCGTCTTGCCGAACTGCGTGCGCTGGCTGGCGAAGTCGACGGTGATCTCGATCAGGGCGGCGAGGATGCCCGTGATCTCGGCGCTGAGGCCTGCGAGCAGCGCGTCATGGCTGGCCTGGATTGCCGCGTCGCCGACCAGCGTAATCACCGACGCGTCATCGATGACAGCGTCGATTTCGAGGCCGCCCGCGTTCGTGCCGTCGATTAGCGGGATCTTCGACCAGTGAAGACCCTCAGCGTCGCGATTCATGACGATGAGCGCGCTATTGCCCTCGGCCGTTTTCGCGCTGATCACCACATGGGTGGCGTCGCCGGCGGACGGAACGAGGGGGGCGCCGCCCTCCAGGCGCCAGCCGTCGCCCACCCGCGTCAATATCCTGTCGCCCGCACCATCCGCCAGGGCCAGCGCGATCCGCGCGCGCCCGCCGATCACCTCGGCAACCAGCGACGCTGACGCATCGGCTTCTGCTGTTTCGAGGGCACCTACGAGCGCGCCGAACCCGACCACGGAGGACAGGAAGGGCTCGGCGGCAAGGCCGCGCCCCAATGCTTCCATGACCACCATGCTGTCGAGCGGTCCCAGACCAAGCCCGCCCTGGGCTTCGGTGAAGGGGGCGCCCAATATGCCCAGCTCGTCGGCGAAGGCGCTCCACAAGCCGGACGGCCAGCCATCCCTTTTCAGTGCCGCCTGCCGCGCTTCGAAATCATAATTGTCGATCAGATAGCGGCCGACAAGATCGCCCAGCATTTCCTGCGATTCACTCAAAATGCTCATGGTCCGATGTTCCGCCCTCAGATGCCAAGCGCCGCTTTTGCAAGGATGCTTCGCTGGATTTCGCTCGTGCCGCCAAAGATGGTCATCGCGCGGCTGTTGAGATAGCGGGCGGTCGGCGCAGCGGCGAAATCCGGGCCGATGGCCGGGCCGCGGCCTTCCAGTGCTGCGCGCTGGTCGATGGCACCCAGGGGGCCGAGCACATCCATGGCGAGTTCGGTCGCCTTCTGGAACAGGGTTGCCGCGACGAGCTTGAATGTCGACGCGGCGGCGTCGCCCACGGGCTGGCCAGCCTCGCTGGCGGCGATGATGCGATATTGCGTCATTTCGAGCGCCATCAATTCGATCTCGACCTCGGCCCGGCGCTTGATGAATTCAGGATCGCGGAAAAGCGCGGCCTGCGCTCCGGTCGCGCCGGCTTCCGCTTCGTAGAGGCGGCGCATGACGCGCGCGACACGGCCGCCGGCGGCGCCTCCCCCCCGCTCGAATTCCAGCAGATATTTGGCGATGGTCCAGCCTTCATTCTCCGGCCCTACGCGATGGGCGACGGGCACCCGGACATCGTCGAAGAAGAGCTGGTTCACTTCATGTTCGCCCGACATGCTGAGGATCGGCCGCACGGTTATGCCGGCGCTGTCCATCGGCGCCAGCAGGAAACTGATCCCTGCGCCGCGCCGCGACTGAGGGTCGGTGCGGACGAGCAGGAAGATCCAGTTCGCGTATTGCGCGTGGGTCGTCCAGATCTTGGTGCCGTTGACGACATAATCGTCACCGTCGCGGACGGCAGCGCAGCGCAGCGCGCTGAGGTCCGAGCCGGCCTGCGGTTCGGAATAGCCCTGGCACCAGAAATGCTCGCCAGACAGGATGCGCGGCAGGAAAAAGTCCTTTTGTTCCTGGGTGCCATGGCCGATGAGCACGGGACCGCACATTTGCAGGCCCATGGCTGGAAGGGTCGGCGCGCCGGCATTGGCGCATTCATGTTCGAAAATCATGCGCTTGACGGGGGACCAGCCGGGACCTCCATATTCCTTTGGCCAGGCTGGAGCGATCCAGCCTTTCGCGTAAAGGATGGCATGCCAGCGCCTGGCTACATCGCCTTCGGAAAAGACGCCGGCCTGGGCCGCTGCGGCCTGCCGCAGGTCGGGTGTGAGCGAGTCGTTCAGAAAGGCGCGAACCTCGCCACGAAACTCTTCCAATTCCTTTTGGGTGTTCTGATTGATCACCGCCATAACCCCGTTTTCATGGTTTCAACCTAGACACAGTTTTCGAAAAGCGCAACGCGTAATAACAATTGCCCAGAACACGGTTTCGTGGGAGAGTTGCATGCAATTATGCAACGCAGGTTGGGAAGGATCGCGATGACCGTGCAGGCGATAGAGTGTGTTTTCGTGGTGGGCGGGGCCTATCATGATATGGACTTCGCGCGGCTCGAGCTGCTGAAGCTACTGGCCGAAAATCCCGATGTCCGCACACGCGTCTATGAGGATTATCCCGCGCCGGAGGTGATCGCCACGGCCGATTTCCTGCTGACCTACACATGCGATCGCGTGCCCGGAACGGCCGCGCAGCGCGAGGCGCTGGTGAAATTCATCGAGCGCGGCGGGCGTTGGTTCGCCTTGCACGGCACCAATTCGGTGCTTCGCTTCATCGAAGGCGGCACGGTCACTACGCCGGACGAAGAGCCCGAGTTCATGGCATTGCTGGGCACGCAATTCATCGGTCATCCGCCGATCGGCGCCTACAGGGTCGATGTCGTCGATCGATCGCACCCGCTGGTGGCGGACATCGAGCCGTTCGAAACGGTGGATGAACTGTATCTCAGCCGTCCCTGCGCGCCGATCGAAACGCTGCTCGACTGCCATTATGACGGTGGCCCCTTGGGGAGCTTTCGCGAAACACCGCAGGTTCCGGGGCGTCATCCTGTCCTGTATATCCGCAGGCTGGGACAGGGCGCGGTGCTGTACCTGACGCTCGGCCATTGCCGTGGCCATCATGACATGCGGCCGCTGATGGAGCATTGGCCGACCGTGGAGCGCTGTTCGTGGGAACGGCCGATCTTCCATGAATTGCTGCGCCGCGGGTTGGAATGGGCGAGCGGTGCTCCTCTTCCTCGGTCATAAACGCAACGCGTAATATAATCTAGAATATGGAGATGGCGACATGAAACTGGCGAAGCTGGGCGAGGTGATGCAGATCGCGTTCGTGCCGGAGGATTTCGAGGGAATGCTGCGATACTGGACGCAGATGATGGGAGTGGGCCCCTTTTATGTGCAGCCGCGCCTCTCGATCCCGACGCTGCGATATAGGGGGGAGCCGACCGATGCGATTTTCACGGTCGCCATCGCCTATTGGGGCGATATTCAGATCGAACTGATCGAACAGCATAATGACGCGCCCTCCATCTACAAACAATGGCGCGACGGGGGCCATGAAGGCGTCAACCACAGCTGCATCGTGGTCGAGGATATCGAGGAAGCGCGCCGAACGGCGGTGGAAGCCGGCATGGCGATCGCCCAGGAAATTCCAGGCGACGGATGGGGCGTGCTCTATGTCGACACGGGCGGCGGGCCGGGCACGATGCTGGAGATCATCCAGCCCAATGAAGGGATGCTCGGCCGCTTCGCCCGGATCAAGGCGGACTCGCTGGATTGGGACGGCAGCGACCCGGTCCGCTACTTCAGTTGACGGGAGCGCTGAATCGATGCGGCAGCCTGTTTCGATTTGAGGGTGACGATGAGCATAGCGACCGCTGCGGATTTCCGGGAGGTAGCCCGCCGCCGTCTACCCCATTTCCTGTTCGAATATTTCGACGGTGCCGCCTTTGACGGACGGACGGCGCGACAGAATATCGACGATCTCGCGTCTGTCGAGTTGCGCCAAAGGGTGTTGCGCGATGTCAGCCGGATCGATCCCGGCGCGCGCCTGCTTGGACAGGACTGGACCATGCCACTGGCGCTCGGCCCGGTGGGTCTGGCCGGCATGGCGGCACGTCGGGGGGAAGTGATCGCGGCGCGGGCGGCCCGTGCGGCGGGCATCGGCTTTGCGCTGTCCTCGACATCCATCTGTCCGCTGGACGAAGTCAGTGTTGAAGGTCCCTGCTGGTTCCAACTCTATATGGTGCGCGACCGGCGCTTCGTGGAGGACATGATCGGCCGCGCCCGCATGTTGGGGAGCCCGGCGCTGGTGCTGACCGTCGACCTGCCGGTGCTCGGCCCGCGCTGGCGCGACGCTCGGTCTGGCCTCTATCAACCTGCACTGGCGGGGCAGATACGACGCTTGGCGCAGGCGCTCTTGCGCCCCCGCTGGGCCATGAATGTGGGGCTGGGCGGGCGGCCGCATTCGCTGGGCAATGTCGTGCGGTTCCTGGGACCCGACGCAGGAATGACGGACTGCATGGCGTGGACGCAGGCCAATATGGACGCGTCGGTCAATTGGGACGCGCTATCCTGGGTGCGCGCCTTGTGGAAAGGCCCACTTATCGTGAAAGGCATAATGGAAGCGGACGATGCGCGCCGCGCGGTTGCCCATGGCGCGGACGCGCTGGTCGTGTCCAATCATGGCGGGCGGCAACTGGATGGTGTCGCGTCGACGGCCCGCGCCTTGCCGGCTATAGCGGCCGCGCTGGAAGACGCCGTGCCGCTGCTGGTGGACGGCGGCATCCGCACGGGCCTCGATATAGTGCGCATGATCGCGCTGGGCGCGAGCGCGGTCATGGTCGGCCGACCATGGCTGTACGCACTGGCTGCGGCCGGAGAGGCCGGCGTGCGCCGCATGATCGCCCTGATGGAAGCTGAAATGCGGATCGCCATGGCCCTGACCGGCTGCAACAACATTGCAGATATCGGTCCCGACATCGTCAACAGGCGCTCAGCCTGTTGACGATCATCCCATTCGGTCAGGCCGATGCCGCCATGATACCGGCCAACCGACGGTGGAAATGTTGGAGCGCGATCTCATTGCGTCCCAAAGTCGTGCAGAAGCCGGCGGGCGCCCATTGCAGGTTTTCCTGCCCATCGCGCGAGACGCTATAGTCCTCGGTCGAGACGACATGTTCAATGAAATCATGGGTGTCCTGCCATCGTTCGATTTCATCGGCATGCGAACTGTGGGCGGGCTGGTAGGTATTGAGCAGCGAGAAGCTGCGATTTACCTGATCACCGGGAAAAACGCGGGAAATCCCGTAAAATTGACCGCCGCCCTTCATGCTGTTCACATTGATCGAGACATTGGGAAACAGCATGTAGAGGCCGCCATAGTCGGTGTGCGGCCAATCGGCTTCATCCTGATCGGCATAGTCCATGAACTCCTCGCGCGGGAAGCCGAGGCGGCAATGGCCGTTGTCGAACGGGTCGTAGACCATGATGTTGCTGAAGGCGAGCGCGCCGATCGTCGTGGGATGCAGCGACGCGAAATGATAGCTTTCGCCGTACGTGTCGTAGGCATATTTCCAGTTCGCGTCGCAATTGATGCGGCTGGCGGCAACGGGCCTGGCCTTATCCAGCTCGAGCGCGGCCAGTTCATCGCCGAAATCGCCCAGATGATCGGCGACGTCGACCGCCGCGCCGCCCGGCGTGCCGCGCACGAAGATCATGCCCTTCCATTCCGCCACGGGAATCCGGATGAGGCCGAGATCCGCGCGATCCATGCCCTCGAACCCTTCCTTGCCCGGCATGCCGATCAGCTTGCCCTGAAGGTCATAGGTCCAGCCGTGGAACCGGCAGGTCATGCGCGTGCGGCGGTTGCAGTCTGTCACCAGCTTGGCGGCGCGATGCATGCACATGTTGAGGAAGGCGTTGAGCGTCCCCTCCTTGTCCCGCGTGATGAGGATCGAGGGGCCAAGCGCGTCGAACACCATCATGTCGCCGGGCGCGGCAACGTCCATCGACAGCCCGGCAAGGATCGGCGTCTCACGGAACAGCGTCTGCCGCTCCCGCTCGAAATAGGCAGGATCGGTATAGAGCCGCGGATCGATCCGCATCGGCGCCTTGTCGAGATCCGTCGTCTTGCTGCGCATCCGCTCCAGCGTGCGGCGGCGCAAGCCATAATGGGATTCCGCACGCCGGGCAGCGGCTTCCGCATCGGGAGCGGATGACGGAAGCGCCGTGACGATATCGTCGGCCATCTGCTTGTCTCCTACTTCACTGCGCGTTTGCGTCAGCCGCCAGATTGAAGAAATCGGCGCGCGGCGTCCGCGTTTCATCATAGATGGGACCATCGGCATCGACGCGGAACTTGCGGCTCTGCGCCACGATCGGGCCGGCCGATCGGATCTGCTTGCCCATGTCGGTATAGGCCGGGTTCTTGAAATGGGCGGCCAGCGCCTCTTCGCTCGTCCAGCGTTCGAACACATTGACGCGGCCGGGCGTGAAGGGATCGTGCGACCAGGTATACGCCTCGCAGCCAGGCTCGGCGAGCGCTGCGTCGATCAACGGCTTGGCTTCGTCGATGATACGGTGGGCATGTTCGGGCGGCAGGTCCATCTGCGCCCAGATGAGGATGGTCATGATTTGATCTCCCGAGGGTTGAATTGGCGCTGAGCGAACAGCCATCGGCCGTCGCGGCGCACCAGCATGTCTTCGTAGATGCCGGCCTGGACCCGTGCGGGGCCTTCCGCCGGGACCAGATGTTCGAACGTGTGGGTGCGCAGCGTCGCGCTGTCCCCTTCGACCGAAATGGCGCCGGGAAAAGCCATGAAGGCCAGCGCGCTATATTGCGCCATGGCGCCGTGCCAGGTCGACACGATGGCGTCGCGTCCGCTGACCTCTCGCCCGCCGAAGCGCCAGACGGCATCCTCCGCCCAGCATGCGCCCCAGTCATCGGCATCGCGCCGCGCGACCGCATCCCCATAGCTGTCGATCAGTTCGCGGATCATCAGCCTGTCCCGCTCGGGCCCAGCAAACATCGCTTTCTCCCGCTTTCCTTGTTGCGCCTGTTATCGGCTCTTCGAATAAAAAAGTCCAGATGGATTGTTTTTAGATCGACCGGGCCTTGCCAAGTTGCGCGGCGACGGCGCGGCGCATCGGTGCGCGCCCGGCCCAGCAGCATAGCGCGGCGAGGACCGTCGTCAGGCCGGAAAACAATGCCATTGAAAGCCCCAGCTTGGATTCGTCCTGGAACAGCAGGTCGGTGAAGCTGGCGACGATGATCGGCCCCATGATCGTGCCCAATATGCTCAGCACGATCATGTAGACCGCCGTCGCCTTGCCGCGGAGGCGAGGCGGGGTCGCGATCTGAAGCGCCGCCGGACCGATGCTGGCGAACGCCATGACCAGGAAATAGGCAATATTGTAGCAGATGATCATGCCCACCGCATTCGGCATCAGATAGGCGGCGATGCCGAACGGGCAGGCGAGCGCGCACATCGCGCCGAAATAGACGAGGTGGGCGTCCTGCCGCCCGCGGCTGAAGATCCTGTCCACCGCCCAGCCGTGAAACCACAGGCCCATCAGCGAGGAAAGGACCTGCGTCAGGCCGAGCCAGAAGCCGATATCGGACAGCTGCCAGCCGAAGTGGCGCGACAGATAGGCGGAGTTCCAGGACTGGATGCCCACGGCAAAGGCCATGATCATGGCAATGCCCAGATGATGCAGCGTGTAGAAGGAGGGGAAGCGGCGATATTGCCGGCCCAGTTCGCCAAACGTCGATGGGTCGGTCGGCGTGGCGGGCTTTTGCCGGCGCACTTCCGGGAAGGTCCAGATCAGGAAGGCGAGGAGCAGGCCGGGCAGGCCGGTGACGACGAACGCCGCCTGCCAGCCCGCCAGCGTGCCGACGATGGGCAGGGTGACGCCGCCTGCGCTGCTGACCAGCGCGATGACCATGCCGCCCAGCATGAAGGACGTGCCGCTGCCCAGATTGCCACCCAGCGTGAAGATCGACATCGGCAGGGTCAGTTTGGACGGCGGGAAGAAGTCGCTGAGCAGGCTGTAGGCGGTGGGGTTGATCGTCGCTTCGCTACCGCCGACGACGACGCGCGCGCCGAACAGCTGGCCGAAGGTGCGGCTGAGGCCCGAGGCCATGGCCGCAAGGCTCCACATGATGACGCCCAGGAAGAGAATGAGGCGGCGGCTGACGCGGTCGACCAGCCATCCGATCGGCAGGCTCATCAGCATGAAGGCGAGGCCAAAGGCGAGGCCGGGAATCAGGCTGACCTGCGAATCGGTGAGGTTGAGATCCGCCTTGATGAGCGGAAGGAGCAGGGCCGCCACCTGCCGGTCGAGCGTGCCGAACCAGTAGAGGGTGGTCAGGACTGCGACGGCGCGCCAGCTGGTGCCGGCGGGCGGATAGCTGTGCTCGTCGAGCGCCTGTCTGCCGTCCGTCATTCTCATCCTCACCTCATTTCCGGAGTTGGCACGCCGGATTGGTCGCATGATAGGCTTCGTCAACGCGAAGTCAAATTATCACGCGTTATATGATTTATTTTTTAGTGCGGCCAGCAGATTCTCTGGTCAGTCTTGCCTGTAGAGCGGATCGTCGGGATAGCGTCCACCCAATGACGTGAAGCGCGCGAAGCGGCCCTCGCCAAACATGGCGGTGGAGGGTTCAGTCTCGTTCCAGTCCATGACATAGCGGCGGCGGCGGATTTTCCAGCCCTGGGCAGTGCGTTCCAGCACATCCAGATAGCGGCCCCCCACGATCATCCGTTCCCGGCCGGGCAGCAGATGATAGGCCTGACAATAGGTTTCGGCCCGTGCCTGATCCCCGTCGACTTCGATGATGATGTTGGAAAGCGCGTGCATGGTCGCCGCCATGGGACGCAACCGGTCCAGAACGCCCAGGCACCAGGCGCGCGCATCCTCCCAGCCCGATCCATAGTCCGCTTCCGCGCCGTCGGCCCAGACGGAAAGCAGGGTCGTTTCGTCGCAGCGGTCGATGCCCCGGGCATAAAGGTGGAGCAGCGTGGTGATCTCCTGTCGATCGGCGACGAGGCGAAGCAGGACGTCACTCATGGGCATGTCTCTCCTTGCGCAGCAGCAGGCCCGCCTTGAAGAAAAGCAGGGCGGTCGTCAGCGCGACGGGCGAGAGGATCAGCAGCGCATAGCGCAGGCTGCCATCGCCATGTTGCGCGACGAAATGATCGCTGAGCGCGCCGATCACCGCCGGGCCGATGCCCAGGCCCGCCAGCGTGCCGAGCATGAACAGGATCGCCGCGGCCTTCGCACGCAGGTCGGGCGGCAACTGGGCCTGAAGCGCGGCGAGGCTGGGCGAGGAATAGATGCCGCCCAGCGCGTAACAGGCCGCAAAACCGATCGCGAGCCCGCCGAACGTGGGGGCGAACAGGCAGAGTGGGATGAGGATGGCGATGGTCGCCGTGGTGAATGCGACGAGGTAGAGCGGCGCTGCAGCATTGCGGCGGGCAAGCCGGTCGGCGATCATGCCCGCTGCGATCTGGGCGATGCCCACCACCGCGCCCGCAAGCACGCCCAGCACCAGTCCTACCGTCGCCGTATCGAGCCTGAACGCCCGCAGCGCCAGCGACGGCACCCAACTGATGAGGCTGTACATCGAAAAGTTCGCGCCGGCATAGGCTAGGCACAGCCAGCGGAACAGGGGCATCGACCAGAGTTGGCCGAGCGCCCGCCACAAGGATGTGTCCGGCCCGGCTTCCCGGACTTCATCATGCAGGCCGCGGGGCGGCTCGGTCGCCGTGAAGTGGATCAGCAGCGCGAGGATGACGCCAGGAACGGCGAAGATGAAGAAGGTGGTGCGCCAGCCCAGCGCGACATTGGCATAGCCGCCCACCACATAGGACAGCATCGTCCCCACCGCCGCCGCCGAAAAATAGATGCCGAGCTTGGTGGCGCGGACCGAACGGGGAAAGAGATCGGCGACGAGCGAGAGCGATGCGGGCATGCCCCCCGATTCGCCGATGGCAACGCCCATGCGCGCGAGCAGCAGTTGCGGGAAGGTGCGGACCGCGCCGCATGCCGCCGTCATAAGGCTCCACAGCGTGATGCAGATGGCGAGCAGCCGCAGCCGGTTCCAGCGATCGGCCAGATGCGCCACCGGCACGCTTGCCAGCACATAGAGCAGCGCGAAGGAGGTGCCGCTGGCAAGGCCGAGCTGCTGGTCGGAAAGATTGAGGTCGCGCTTGATGTCATTGAGCAGCAGGGTCAGCAACTGCCGATCAAGGAAATTCAGCACATAGGCGGCGAAAAGAAGCGCCAGGACATAGTTCGGGGCCTTGATGCGGCCAGCCATGGCTGTCTTGTCGCTTGACACCGGGCCGCTCTCCTTGAAACTATCCCGCGTTATCATTTTATAGACAGGGCTAGACCGATTGGATCGAGTCCGCAAGGAGGAACGATGGACGAGGCGATCGCCGGGCTTCTCTCGCGCCGCGAGATTGAGGATTGCCTGTTCCGCTATATGCGCGGGCAGGACAGGCTCGACGCGGCGCTGCAAAGATCCGCCTTTCACGAGGGCGCGACGGTCGATTACGGTTTCTTCGTCGGATCGGGCGCCGATTTCGTGGAGTTCGCGCAAAAGCTGCTCGCCGATCGCTATGTGGCGACCCAGCATATGATCGGCCAGATGCACATCGTCGTCGATGGCGGGCAGGGACATGGCGAAATCTATTTTCTTGCCTGGCACCGGCGCACGGCGGAGGCGGGGGGCGACGATCTGCTGATCGCGGGCCGCTATCTCGACCGTTATGCCTGCCGCGACGGGGCATGGCGGATCATCGAGCGCCGCGAAGTGGTCGACTGGACGCGCACGGACGCGGCTTCCGACGCCTGGTTCGACCGCACGCCGCAGGCGCTGCGGGGTGGCAGGGGCGGGCAGGATCCGAGCGCGGGAATGTTGTTCGCTTGACCAGAGCCAAGCCAGTTGGCATAAAACAGGCCTTCTGGCTTGTAATTTAGAAAGTCGAACGCGGCAACAGTTCGTGCGACTTGGGAAGAGGAGCC
Organism: Sphingobium sp.; assembly: GCA_035281605.1. Lineage (GTDB taxonomy): Bacteria > Pseudomonadota > Alphaproteobacteria > Sphingomonadales > Sphingomonadaceae > Sphingobium. The sequence continues at coordinate 28,017 of DATEDR010000365.1, read as the reverse complement.
TTGTCATGGAAACGCTCGACTTGAAGCCCGGCGAGCATCGCTGCCCCGGCCCCAGCACTCGCGACCTGATCCTGGCTGACGGCTGTGACGTGCCTGCCGCGCTGCTCACCGAATCCTACGAGTTCCAGGGCGACGAGGATATCGCCTTCGACCGCTATACCTCTCGCGCGTTCTTCGATCTGGAGATGCGCAAATTATGGCCGCGTGTCTGGCAATGGGCCTGCCGGGTCGAGGAAGTGCGCGAGCCGGGCGATTATGTGACCTATGATATCGGCCCTCATTCGCTGCTGATCGTGCGCGGTGAGGATAATGTGCTGCGCGCTTTCCACAATGCCTGCCTGCATCGGGGCACGCAACTGCGTCCGTCCGACAGCGCCGGTTTCGCGACCGAGCTGCGTTGCCCCTATCATGGATGGACGTGGACGACGGAAGGCGGGCTCAAGTCGGTTCCCTGCCGCTGGGACTTCCCCCATGTGAAGGACGAGGCGTTCGGCCTGCCGCAGGCGAAGGTCGACACATGGGGCGGTTTCGTCTTCGTCAACATGGACGAGAATGCGCCGCCGCTGGCCGATTATCTGGGCATATTGCCCGATCATCTGAAGGATGGTTGGGCGCTGGAGAACCGCTATGTCGCGATCCATGTGCAGAAGGAACTGCCGACCAACTGGAAGGCCGCGCAGGAAGCCTTTCTGGAAGCCTATCATGTGATGGAAACGCACACGCAGAACCTGCCCTATGCGGGTGATGCCAACGCGCAATATGATATTTTCGGCGAGAATGTCTCGCGCTTCGTCCACACCCACGGCATCCCCAGCCCCCATTATGCGGCGACGCTGACCGAGCAGGAGATTGCCGACAAGATGCACCTACCGCCCGGTACGGTGATCCCGGAAGGCAGCACAGCGCGCAAGGTTGCGGCCGCCTGGCGCCGTGAAAATCTGGGCGCGGAATGGGGCGTCGACCTGTCCGGCTATTCGGACAGCGAGATGCTGGATTCGATCGAATATCACCTCTTCCCCAACATGTGCATGTTCCCCGGCGTGTCGCTGCCGATGGTCTACCGTTTCCGGCCGATCGGCATGGATCCGGGACGGACCCTGTTCGACATCCTCTTCCTGCGCCCGCTGCCGCCGGGCGAGACGTATCGCGAGCCGGCCGTGCCGGTCCGCGTGTCGGCGGAGCAAAGCTATCGCGACGTGCCGGGCATGGAGGGTTGGCTGGGTGCGACCTTCGATCAGGATAGTGGCAACCTCGTCCAGCAATATCGCGGTTTTCAGGCCTCGAAAAAGGCCGGGCAGACGCTCGGCAATTACCAGGAATCGCGTATCCGTCACCTGCACCGCACGATCGACCGCTATCTGGCAGAGGGCTGACATGACGCTGGTGTCCGTCCTGGGAGGAAGTGGCGACCAGGGTTCCGCGCAGGTGCGCCAGTTGCAGGCGGCCGGCTATCGGGTGCGCATCGTGTCGCGCCATGCCGTCGAAGGATCCGGACTGGATTGGCGGGCCGCGGATATTTTCGATGAGGCCAGCTTGGCCGCCGCCTTTGCCGACAGTGACGCGGTATTCGCCAACACGCCGGTTTCCCACCGGCTCGAGCGACCACGCATGATCGGCAATATCGGCCGCGCGGCGCAGGCGGCGGGCGTCAAGCGACTGGTGTGGAACACGGCGACCTGGATACCCGACCGGCCGGGAGATCCCGGAACCTATGGCATCAACACGACGGCGATCAATCTCCTGTTCCGAACCGGCGTGCCCGCGACGATCTTTGGCGGCGTCCTTTTCATGGACAATCTCCAGAGCGGCTTCGCCCGCCGCTTCATCGTGGAGGAGGGGCGGTTTCATTATCCCCACGCCCCGCATATGCGCGCCAACTGGATCAGCCTGGACGATGTCGCGCGGATCATGGTCGCGGCGCTCGACCGCCCCGATCTGGAAGGGGCGTGGATGAATATCGGCGGGCCCGAGGCTTTGGGACCGCAGCAGGTGGCGGACATATTGAGCGAGGCGATCGGCCGCCCCATCCGCTATGACCCCGCGACACCGGAGCAATTCGGCCGCACCTTGGCCGAAGCGCTCGGTCCTTCGACAAGCCCGGAGGCGCGCGCCGCCATGGCGGCGGATATTCGCGACTTTTATGTCTATAATAATGAGGCGCCCACCCGACCGTTCCAGGTCAATGTCGACGCGATGCTCGAACGCATGCCGATGCGGCTGGAAACCATGCGCGAATGGGCAGCGCGGCAGGATTGGTCGGCGTAAGCCTAGCCGATCGTGGGAAGGGGCAGTTCATCCACGGTGGGCTGTGTGTCGGGCACCTGCACGGCAATCATGCCATCCACGATCGTCAGCGGAAAGGTGCGGATCGTCGGATAGGGCGTCGGTGACAGGCAGGCGCCCGTTGCCAGATCAAACTGCGCGCCATGCAGCGGGCAGATGATGAAGTCACGCCGCACCCGGCCTCCCTCCAGCGCGGTCGCAGCATGGCTGCACCGATTGAGCAAGGCGCGAAGGCCGGCTGTGGACCGGGCGATGATGATCGGCCAGCCCTTGACCATGAACGGCTTGATCTGCCCGACCGCCAGTTCCTCTTCGGCCAGCAGTGGCACGAAGTCGGCGGGATCACTCACAGGCGCTTGTCCATGAAGGCGAGCGTCTCCTGTTCGATGCAATCGTCGAGCGCGACCCGGATCGCCGGATAATCAGGATCGTCGCGGTAGGCCGCGAAAGCGTGGGTGAAGTGATTATAATCCTGCAGCTCCCACAGATCGACCATCGTATTGAGGCGGCCCACGCGCTGTTCATAACAGCCGAGCAGCTTCCATCCGGCCTTGCCTTCAAGGATCGGCACGATGCGGTCCCGCAACAGTTCGAGAAAGACGGCCGTTTTTCCGGGGCGCACATGGATGGTGGACAGCATGTGGATCATCGATTGGCGCTCCCTCTTTTCCTTGCTAGGCGATGTCTTGGGCGTCTGTATCCCTGGGCTGGGCCAGGACGGGTTTGGGGAATTCGGGCAGTTCACCGGTCCGGCTGATGTCTTCCAACATCTGATTGGCCCGCGCCTGGGTCGCGCCACGCGTGACACCAGCGGCGAGCGACAGGACCGCCCTGATCAAGCGGCGCACATAATCCTCATCCGGGATGCGCCCCCGCGCCCAGTCGTTGATGACCGAATATTCGACATTCGCGAAATTTTCCGCCACTTCCTGCAGACTGGCCCAGGGCTGAAGTTCGCCATCGCGCACCACCCGGTCGAGCCACTGCCGCAGGTTGAGATAGACCATCTCGCGCAACGCGTTCCATACATCTTCGCTCGTATTGGCGGAGAAGTAGATGGATGTGACTGCTTGCGTATAGTTGCGTGCCTTGAGATTGCGACGGTTGACCGACATCAGGCGATCAACAATGCCTTCCAGCGTTTCCGCCGACGTTCGGTAGCGGATATAGCTGTTCACCCCTTCATAGGTTTCGCGGATCGCCAGGGCGATCAATCGGTCCTTGCTATGAAAGGCGTTATACAGGGTGCGCTGGGCAACGTCCGCCCGGCGGCACAAGGTGCGGATGCTGAATCCCTCCAACCCATCCTCGGCGATCATCTTGCGCGTCTCATGCAGGATGCGCTGGCGCCGCTCGTGGATCATCGTGCTCGAATAAACGAGTTGCTTTTCGGGGTGGGGGGCTAGTTTTTCTCCGGTCAACATCGTCACTCATTCTGTCCCCTTGAAACCAGCCTCGCCATGGCCCCCCAAGGGAAATGGGACCAGGCGATCACTTATGGCACGAGAACGACCTTGCCGAACTGGCTGCCCGATTCCAAATATTCGTGCGCGTCGCCCGCTTGCGCCAGAGGAAAGGCGCGGTCAATGGGGGGGCTGACCTGTCCCGACCGGACCCAGGGCCAGACAGTCTCCTCGATAGCCCGGGCAAGCCGCGCTTTTTCCTCGGCAGGACGCGCCCTGAGTGTCGATCCGGTGATGCTCAAACGCTTGAAAAGCAAGGGCATGAGATCAAGCGAGACCTTGCCGCCATCCAGCAGGGCGATCTGCGCAAGGCGGCCGTCGGGCTTCAGCACCGCGATATTGCCTTCGAAATAGGAGCCTCCCGCGATGTCGAGCACGACATCGGCGCCGTCTGCTTCGGTGACGATGCGGACGAAGTCCTGCTCCAGCACATCGATGGCGATGTCGGCGCCGACTTCCAGCGCTCTGGCGGTCTTGGCCTTGCCCCTGCAAGTGGCGATTGCCCGCGCGCCCGCCGCCTTGGCCATCTGGATCGCGGTGACGCCTATGCCACTATTCCCGCCATGGATAAGGGCCGTTTCACCCGCGGCCAGGCGACCCCGCTCGAACAGATTGGTCCAGACCGTAAAGACGGTCTCCGGAAGCCCCGCCGCTTGCTCGAAGCGCATATCATCCGGGACGGGCAGGGCATGGCGGCCATCCACGACGGCATATTCCGCGTAGCCGCCGCCCGGGAGCAGGGCGGTCACGCGATCCCCGATCGACCATCTTCCGGTCCCTTCACCCAGGGCGACCACCTCTCCGGCGACTTCCAGGCCGATGATCGGAGACGCGCCGGGCGGCGGCGGATAATTGCCTTCCCGCTGAGAAATGTCAGGGCGATTGACCCCAGCTGCTGCGACCTTGATGAGGATCTCGCCCGGGCCGGCTGCGGGCTTGACCGCCAGATCCTCGAACAGCGCGCTGGCGGGTCCGGTTACTCCCTTAACTCCGATGGCGCGCATCATCTCAGTCATCGTCTCGCTCCACTTCCTGTCGCATCAGAGTAGTATAACGCGTACTCCAATGCAACGACTGACGCTCTCCGTCTCCACCATTATATTACGCGCTATATTTTGTTGACGCTCCAACGGAGCAGGGATATTCAGTCGGGGACGAATGCGCAGGCACGCTGCCAATGATGGAGATGAGATATGGACCTGGGTTTGATGGGCAAGAAGGTCATCCTGACCGGTGGCAGCCGCGGGCTGGGTCGCGCCGCGCTTGATTTGTTCGCGCAGGAAGGATGCGACGTCGCCTTCTTTTCCCGCAATGCCGAGCAGGTAGCCGAAACGGTCAAGGATCTGGAACGCCATGGCGGGCGCGTGTTTGGCAGCGCCTTCACGATGGACGATCTGAACGCTTATAAGGCATGGCTCGACAAGGCCGCGCAGGACCTGGGGGGCGTCGACATCTTCGTCCACAATGTCAGTGCGTCCGGCGCCGGCGTCGGCAGTGACTGGAACGCCACGCTCCAGCTTGACATCATGGGCGCGGTCGCCGCGTTCGAAGCGCTGGAGCCCTATCTGGAAAAGTCCGATGCAGCGTCGGTGGTGCTGATGTCGTCGACCGCTGCGGTGGAAACCTTCCTGTCGGCCAACGCCTTCAACGCCCTGAAGGCGGCGCTTATCACCTATGCCAAGCAACAGTCGCAGGCGCTCGGGCCCAAGGGAATCCGCGTCAATGTGGTGACGCCTGGGCCGATCGCCTTTCCCGGCGGCAATTGGGAGAAGATCAAGGCGGCGCGTCCCGAACTTTATGATGCGACCGCCGCGAAGATGGTGACGGGCCGCTTCGGCACGGCCGAGGAAGTGGCGCGCAGCGTCGTCTTCATCGCGAGCCCGGCTTCCTCCAATACGACGGGCGCCAATCTGGTGGTCGACGGGGGTTACACGAAGCGGGTGCAGTTCTAAAAAAGGGCAGCTTCTGCCAGAATAGAAGGGCGCTGCGTCAGGTCGACGCGGCGCCCTTTTCCTTCAGTTTCGGCCGCGCAGAATGACCTTGGCTGCGCGCCAGCCCAGCGCCATGGCGGGACCGTTGGTGTTGCCCGAAATGAGCGAGGGCATGGATGAGCAGTCGACTACGCGCACGCCTTCGACCCCGCGGACTTTGAGGTCCGGATCGAGCGCAGCCTCTGGCCCGCCCATGCCGCACGTGCCGGTCGCATGGGTGCCGCAGCGGCCATATAGGCGAAGCGCCTTTTCGATTTCGGGGTCGCTTTCATAGGCGCGGCCCGGCAACAGTTCCTCGCCCACATAGGGAGCAATGGCTCCCTGCTGCAGGATGCGGCGCATGTAGCGCACGGACGCGATGCCGGTCTTCACGTCTTCCGGCGTCGTCAGCCAGTTCGGCGTGATGATCGGTGCGGCATCGGGATCGGCGGCACTGATCTCGACCGATCCTTCGGAGGTCAGGCCGACCATCTGGCCATAGATGGTCATGCCCGGCTCATCGTCTACCGCGGAAAGCTGGACCGGGACATTGGCGTTCGTCACCCTTTTGAAGGTGAAGGCGCTCCAGAAGATTTGAAGGTCGGGTCGTGGCGCTTGGGCATGACTGCGCACGAATGCGCCGACTTCATAAGGGCCGGTCGCCATCGGCCCCGTATGGGTCAGATAATAGCGCAGCACATTCTTGATGAGGCCAAGGCCCCTGAACTCGCGATTGTTGCCCGCAGCGCCGCGCAGGTGGTGGGGGAGCGACATGCCCAGATGGTCGCGCATATGGCGGCCCACCGCCTGGCGATCAGCCACGACATCTATGCCGAGGTTCGACAGCAATTCCCTCGGGCCCACGCCGGACCGCTGCAGGATCATCGGCGAAACGACGGTGCCGGCGGCCAATATCACCTCGCCCGACAGGTCGAAGCGGGTCGGTCGGCCGTTGACGATCGCTTCCACCCCTGTGGCGCGGGCGCCGTCGAAAAGGATTTTGTCGACGCGCGCGTCGGTGATGACGCGGACATTGTGCCGTTTTTGAGCTGGGCGCAGGAACGCGACGGCCGCGCTTTGACGGCGGCCGTCCTTGATATTGTGGGAATAATAGCCGATGCCTTCCTGGTCCTCGGTGTTGAGGTCCTCCTTGCGGCGCAGGCCCATCTGCTCGCCCGCGCGGATCATGGCTTCGGCCAGGGGATAGCGATAGGTGCCGCTGCTGATATGCAGCGGACCGCCGACGCCGCGGCCTTCGCCAGGCCCCAGTTCATGATCCTCGATCGCCTGGAAGGCTTCCTTCATTTCGGCCCAGCCCCAGCCGGTCGCGCCGCGTCGCGCCCATTCGTCATAATCGGCAGGCTGGCCGCGCACGTAGATCATGCCGTTGATCGAGGAGGACCCGCCAAGCCCCTTGCCGCGCACCCAACTCTCGGTCGAGGGCACGTCGGGCAAACGCCGCTGCTCGACCTGATAATGCCAGGCATGGCGCGGGTTGAGCGCCAGCTTGCCGATACCCTTGGGCATGTGAATCAGGGGGCTGCTGTCGCCACCTCCCGCTTCCAGCAGCAATATCTTGTGGCGGCCATCGGCGGATAGGCGCTCTGCCAGCACACATCCGGCCGATCCCGCGCCGACGATGATATAATCCCAACGGTCCGCCACCCTGCGCCTCTCCCAATCCGATTTTCCGGGAGAAAGTATAACATGGGATCATTTCCTGCAATCCCAATTGCGCCGACAGCGATTCAGGCACATCCCAGTGTCGAAAAAATATAACACGAGAGACTTTGTTCCTGTTTGATGTTGCGAAGCGGATAGGGCGTCGTTATGAAAGTGACACATGTGATCCATTGTGCGCAGCGTATCGACGCGCGAATCTTCGGGGAGGAATGATAATGAACAGGTTTCAACGCGGCCATTCGCTGTGCGCCGTATCCCTCTTGGCGCTGTCCATGGCGTTGCCTGGATTCGCATCGGCGCAGGAGGCCTCTGAGCAGCAGGCGGCCCAGGAGCCGGTAACGACCGGCGATATCGTCGTGACCGGCACGCGCCTTCAGAACGCCGGTTTCGATGCCCCCACGCCGGTCAGCGTCGTTACCGCCGAGCAGATCCAGCGTGCCGCGCCGGCGACCATCTCCGACTTCGTCAACCAGATGCCCGCTCTGTCGGGCAGCAACACGCCGCGCACGAACAAGGCGCTGATCGGCAACGGCCTGGCCGGCGCGAACCTGCTCAACCTGCGCAATCTGGGCGTTTCGCGCACGTTGGTGCTGATGAACGGCAAGCGCGTGACGCCGACCACGCTTACCGGTGCGGTCGATGTGAACACGCTGCCCAGCGCCCTGGTCAAGCGGGTCGACATCGTCACTGGCGGTGCATCCGCTGCCTGGGGTTCGGATGCCGTCGCGGGCGTCGTCAACTTCGTGCTGGACACGGAATATGAGGGGCTCAAAGGCAATTTTCAGTCGGGCATTTCGACCGAGGGCGATGCCAGCAATCTGACGGGCAGCCTGAGCTACGGGACGGCCTTCGCCGACGGGAAGGGGCATTTTCTGGTCAGCGGCCAGTATACCCGCAACGGTTCGGCTACCTATGGCAGCCGCGACTGGTTCAAGGCGTACAAGACCGTGAACAATCCGCTGGCCGGGCAGCCGGGCCAGACGACTTTCCTCGCCGCGCCGTGGGCGGCGCAGTTCGCCAATGATACCGGCCTGGTTCCCAGCGGGCCGCTGGCAGGCTATTATTTCGACGCTCTGGGCGGTCTGGCGGGCACCAATTTCCCGCTGTCCGGCATTGCCGGTGGCGGCACCTATTATTTCGGCGACAAGGCGGTGTTCGATCGCCTGTATGATCAGGCGCCCCTGACCCAGTCGAGCATCCCGACGACTCAGAAGTCGATCTACAGCCGCGCATCCTATGACTTGACCGACGACATCAATGTCTATGTGGAAGGGTCCTACGCCACGTCGAAAGCTGATACGCGAGGCGCCAATTATGCCCGCAGCGGCGCTACGCCGGCGACGATCACGGTCGACAATTTCTACCTGCCGCAAGCGGTGCGGACGGCCATGGTCGCCAATAATGTGACGAGCTTCCCGCTCAACATCCAGAATACCAAGATGGGCGCCATCGGCATCCATAACAGCCGTAAGAATTATCGTGGTCTGATCGGACTGGACGGCAGCTTCGGCGGCGACTGGAAGTGGGGCCTGTCCTATCAATATGGCCGCGTCGATTCGAAGATTCGCGCGACCGACATGCCGCGTCCGGACCAATATGCGCTGGCGATCGACGCGGTCGCCAATCCGGCCAACCCTTCGCAGGCGATCTGCCGGTCGACGCTCACCGACCCGACCAATGGCTGCGTGCCGATGAACCCCTTTGGGTCGCAGGCGCTGAGCCAGGCGGTGCTGAACAACGTCGTGGGCGTGTCGGCGCAGGACATTCGCTATGAGCAGCACGTCGCGGCCGCCAATATCGCGGGCAATTTGTTCGAACTGCCTGCCGGCCCGGTCAGTTTCGCGGCGGGCGCGGAATATCGCGCGGAAAAGGCGCATGCGACCGCCGACCCGATTTCGCAGCGCACAGGCTTCTGGGCCGGCAACTTCAAGGCGTTCGACGGCAAGATCAACGTCAAAGAGATTTATGGCGAACTGGGCATCCCGGTATTCAAGGACAGCGCCGTCGGCCGTTCGCTCGACCTCAACGTCGCCGGGCGCCTGACCGATTACAGCGTCAGCGGGTCGGTGAAGACCTGGAAGGCGGGCTTCCGCTACGAGCCGATTGACGGCGTCGAGGTGCGACTGACCCGATCGCGGGACATTCGCGCGCCCAACTTGCAGGAACTGTTCCAGACGGGTGCCGTGACCAACACGCTGGTGAATGACCCGGTCAATGGCAACTCGCCGATCCGCGCCTTTGCAACGGTCAGCGGCAATGAAACCCTGACCCCCGAAAATGCGGATACGCTGACGGCTGGCATCGTGCTGCGCCCGGCCTTCCTGCGTGGGTTCCGGGCGTCGGTCGACTATTATGACATCAAGATCAGGGATGCGATCGCGACCAACTCTGCGCAGTTCATCGTCGATCGCTGCTTTGCGGGCGACGCGCAATATTGCACCGCGATCACGCGCAACAGCGCCAACCTGATCACGGGCATCAGGCTTCAGCCCTTCAACGCCCTGCAAGAACGGGCGCGCGGCGTCGACATCGAGCTATCCTACACCATGCCGGCCGCGGGCGGCACGCTCGACCTGCGCGTGCTCGCCAACTATGTCGACAAGCTGGATATCGTGCTGCCGACATCCGTCATCACCCGGGCAGGTGAGGTCGGCAACAATGTCGGCGCGGCGGAAGGCGTGCCGCATTGGCGCGCGACTGCCAGCGCAACCTATGACAGCAGCGCCCTGACGGCGCAGCTGAGGGGACGCCTGATCGGTTCTGCCGTCTTTGACGACAATTGGGGGCCGACGGTCATCGACAAGCGGAGCGTGCCTGCGATCTTCTACCTGGACGCCTATCTGGGGATAAAGACCAACTCCATCGCGCCCAAGAGCGAGTTCTTCCTGGCGGTCGACAACCTGCTCAACCAGGATCCGCCGGTCGTCACGCAGCTGGATGCATCAAACACCCAGGCGGCGGGGACGAACGTGTTCCTGTATGACGTGATCGGTACGACGATACGGGCGGGGTTCCGCTTCGAGTTCTAAAGGCGTGAACAGGCCTCCGGGATGTTGCTGCTCGGCCGGCGACATCCCGGAGGCCGGTGCCGTTCTGTGCCTCATGGTGTCGAAGGAGGAGAGACGGATGCGACTGATATCCCTGGCCGCCGGCGTTCTGCCGGAGCATCCGCCCGAGACGGTGGTGGAGGCAGGCGCTGAGGCTGGTTTCCGTGCAGTGGGCCTGCGCATCGACGGACAGGAATGGAGCGCAGAGCGCCTCGCCGCGCTGTCCGGGCGGATCGAGGAACTTGGGCTGATCGTCCTGGATGCGGAGGTGCTGTGGATCCGGGCGGGCGATCCGGTCGAGCGGTTGCTCGAACTGGTGGACGTCGCCGTGGCGCTGAAGGCGCGCAACCTGCTGGTGGTCAGTTCCGATCCCGACCCTCACGCCACCGCCGGTATATTTGCCGCCATCTGTGATCGCGCAAAGCCGGCGGGGCTGTCGGTGTCGCTGGAGTTCGGCCATTTCTCGGCGGTCCACCGATTGGCTGATGCCGCGGCCATTGTGGGGGAAGCGGGATGGTCCAATGGGCATGTTCTGATCGACCCGCTGCATCTGTCGCGGTCCTTGGGCACGCCGGACGATGTCGCGTCCCTGCCGCCTGCACTGTTCCATTATGCCCAATTTTGCGACGCTGGCGCGGATGCGCCCCAGCCGGACGATGTTCCGGCAATACGGGAGGAGGCGCTGGATGGGCGGCTGATGCCGGGTGATGGCATCCTGCCGCTCCAGTTCTTGCTGCGGAGCCTGCCCCCCGGTCTACCGCTCAGCGTCGAGCTGCGGTCCAGGGCGCTGCGCGACGCCCATCCCGATCCGGTTGCGCGTGCGCGGCATGTGCGGGAGCGGACCGAAGCCTGGCTTGCGGCCCACGACGCGGTTTAAAGACTGAGCTCCCCGGCGTCGTCCCCGCTTTCGCGGGGAGGATGCCGGCTCAGGCTGGTACCGCCTGGTCCAGCAGCGCTTCCTGCTCATCGGTCAGGCGAAATTCGAGCCCGGCGAGCAGCGCTTCCATCTGCGTAACGCTGGTTGCGCTGGCGATGGGCGCCAGCACGCCGGGCTTGCCTCGCACCCAGGCCAGGGCAATGTCCGACAGCGAGCGGCCGGTCTGCGCTGCGATCTCGTCCATGACGGCCAGCACGGCCGGGCCATTGCCTTCCAGATAGGGACGCAACCATATTTCACGCGCGCTTCCGGCGAGGTCCGCCAAGGTGCGATATTTTCCGGTGAGATAGCCGCCGCCAAGACCGTAGAAGGGTACTGCCTTCAGCCCTTCGGCGAGGGTGAGTTTCTGGAGCGCGCCTTCATACACCTGACGCACGACGAGATTATAATTGGGCTCTATGACCTGGAACCGCGGCAGTCCGTTCGCGTCGGCCACATCGAGGGCCTGCCGGGTTCGTTCGGCGGTGAAGTTGGAGGCGCCGATCGCGCGTACCTTCCCCTGCCTGATCAGCGTATCGAATGCGGCAAGCGATTCCTCCAACGGCGTTTCCGGATCGTCCTTGTGCGCGAAATAAATGTCGATCACATCGGTTTGCAGACGCCGAAGCGAGTCCTCGGCCGCTTCGACGATCCTGGCCGCTGTGAGCCCGTTGCCGGCCGGTCCTTCGAGCAGACCGACCTTGGTCGCGATGATCATCTGGTCGCGGCGACCGCTGGCCTTCAGCCATTCGCCGATCATCCGCTCTGATTCGCCGCCCCTGTTGCCCGGCACCCAGGCTGCATAATAATCAGCAGTGTCGATCAATGTGCCGCCGCCTGCGGCAAAGCAGTCGAGGACGGCGAAGCTCGCGGCCCGATCGGCGGTCCAGCCGAAAACATTCCCGCCGAGCATCAGCGGGATCGTCTGGATGTTGTTGACGTCCCATGTCGTGGCTGTGCTCACCATCTTATCTCCCTTCGATTCTGCATGTGTAGCGCGCGCATTATTTTTTGACGTCGAAAGTGCGAATCACTCTGGTCGGCATCTGCCTTTTGGGTTTATATGAAAATACGGACGCGTTGCGCAATTTTGATGAGGCGAGGAAGATGACTGGCACGGCCGGCGCGAAGGAGAACGGATTTGTCGTCCAATAGCATGCCGTTGCCTCAACCCCGGTTCACCTGCCTCGCGGACATGATCATCGCGCAGGCGCAGCGTCATGGCGATAAGGCTGCGCTGCGTTTCCAGGGCAGAACGACCAGCTACGCGCAACTGGATGTAAATAGCCGCGAAGTGGCGCTTGCACTGCGGACGTCACGATGCGTTGCGGGGGACCGCGTCGCCTATCTCGGCAAGAACAGCGACAGATTTTACGAGATATTGCTGGGAGCAGCGCGGGCGGGAGTGACATTGACGCCGGTAAACTGGCGGCTCGCCATGCAGGAGGTCCAGTGGATATTGCAGGACGCCGGCTGCCGTTTGATTTTCGCGACGGTCGACCATGCGGACGACATCCTCAATTTGGCCGCCCAGATGGATCAGCGTCCGCGCGTGATCGTGATCGACAGCGCCGATCGGGCAACCGATTATGATGCGTGGCGGGCGGCGGCGCAGAGTGGAGGCGTCGTTCCAGACGAGCGAGATCCCGAAGCGATTGCGGTTCAGATGTACACGTCGGGCACGACGGGCCGACCCAAGGGGGCGCTGCTGAGCCAGCGCGCGCTGCTGGCTTTCCGTTCCTTGCCCGAAGAGGCGCAGCCTGAATGGAATCGCTGGACGCAGGACGATGTGAGCCTGATCGTCATGCCGCAATTCCATATCGGCGGCACGGGCTTTGGCCTTCAGACGCTGTGCGCAGGGGCGACCGGGCTGGTCGCCGAAGAGTTCAGCCCGGATCTCGTGCTGGACGCTATCGAAAATCAGGGCCTGAGCAAATTATTCACCGTCCCCTCGGCCCTGCAACTCATCATGCGGCATCCGCGTGTGCGAGAGGTCGATTATGGCCGCATCCGGACCATCGTTTACGGGGCATCTCCCATGCCCCTCAACCTGTTGCACGAGGCCATCGACATCTTTCAGTGTGGCTTCGTCCAGCAATATGGGATGACCGAAATGTGCGGCACGATTTCGGTGCTGCCGCCGGAAGATCATGAAGCGGGGGGCAATCCGCGCATGGCTTCTGCCGGTCGCGCGCTGGCGGGGGTCGAGATCGCGATCGTCGATCCTGACGGCAAGCATCTCGAGCCGGGCGAAAGCGGGGAGATCGTCATCCGCGCGCCTACCGCCATGACCGGCTATTGGAAGCTTCCCGAAGCAACGGCCGAGGCGTTCGATGCCGAAGGTTTTTTCCGAACGGGCGACGCGGGTTATCTGGACGCAGATGGTTATCTGTTCCTGCGCGACCGCATCAAGGATATGATCGTGAGCGGCGGCGAGAATATTTTCCCCGCTGAGGTGGAGAACGCCATCTACGACCATCCCGATGTGGCCGAGGTCGCCGTAATTGGCGTCCCCGATCCCCTTTGGGGCGAAGCGGTCAAGGCGATTGTCGTCCTGCGTCCCGGCACGGATGGGGACGCGGAGTCGATCCGTACCTGGGCGCGTCGCACGATCGCCGGCTACAAGGTGCCCAAGACGGTGGATTTCGTCGATGCGCTGCCGCGCAATCCGTCGGGCAAGATACTGCGCCGGTTGCTGCGCGAACCCTATTGGGCAGGGCAGGACCGGTCCGTTGCATAAGAATTTCCAAGATCATCGAAACCGGCGCGGAGGCATATGACACAGGCATTGCAGGGCAAGACCGGGCTCATCATCGGCGCCGGGACCCGCGACAATATGGCGCAGGTCATCGCCCGGCGCCTGGCGCATGATGGCGCGACGATGATGGCCGCCGGACGCGATGCGACGGAGCTGGAGCGGTTCGCCCAGGAGATTGGCGGCTTTGGCGTGACGTGCGATATCACCAGCCAGTCCTCGCTAGCGGCCTTGGCGCAAGCCGCCACAGATCGCTTCGGCGGCCTCGATATCGTCGTCAACGCGACCGGATGGGGTCTGCTCAAGCCATTCGCGTTGACCACCGATGCAGAACTGCGCCGCATGACCGAGCTTCAGTTCATCGGGCCCTTCCAGTTCTTTCAGGCGATGGTGCCGCTGATGCGGCGGGGCAGTTCGCTCATCCAGATCAGCTCGGCGACAGCGACGATCATGCTGGAAAACCACACCGCCTACATGGGGACGAAAGCGGGCATCGATCATGTGGTGCGCTGCATTGCCAATGAATATGGCCATCTGGGCATTCGGGCCAATTCCGTGTCTCCGGGCATTACCGCGACGCCAATGGGGGCCGGGGCAAAAGCCATTCCGGGCGTCTGGGAAACCTATGAGAAACACTATCCGCTTGGTCGCGCGGGCACGGCCGACGACATTGCCGACGCGGTCGCCTGGCTGGCGAGCGACGGCTGTTTCATGAGCGGCCAGAATCTTCAGGTGAACGGCGGGCTGACCCTGCGCGGCAATCCGTCCGCGGCCGAGGTCGACGCGGCCGCGATCGCCGCGACCGGCAAGCCGCGTCCGCGCCCCTGGGAAAAGCAGGAAGGATAAGCGCCATGGCTGTCTACGAAACCGACGAACCGGTCCTCTACGAACGACGTGGCACGACTGCCTGGATCGCGCTGAACCGCCCGACCTTCGCCAACAGCCAGAATGCGCAGATGCTCTACGCGCTGGATGCCGCCTTTGCCCGCGCGGTGGATGATGGGGAGGTCCGGGCAGTCGTCCTGCACGGCAACGGCAAGCATTTTTCTTCCGGACATGACATTGGCTCGCCGGGGCGGGATGCGGACCTGCCCGCCAAGGCGCGCACATCCCTCTGGGGCGATCATTCCCAGTTGGACGGTGCTGCCAAAGCCTATGTCCGCGAACAGGAGCTCTATCTTGGCTTGTGCCGGCGCTGGCGGGAGATTCCCAAGCCGACCATCGCGGCCGTGCATGGCGCCTGCATCGCCGGCGGTCTCATGCTGGCCTGGGTGTGTGATTTGATCGTCGCGTCCCGCGATGCATTTTTCTCCGATCCGGTGCTGCGCATGGGGATACCGGGGGTCGAATATTTCGCGCACGCCTTTGAAATGCATCCTCGCGTGGCGCGCGAATTTCTTTTCCTGGGCGATCGCATGACGGCACAGCGCGCTTATGAGCTGGGGATGGTCAATCGCGTCGTGGAGCGGGACGACCTGGAAGCCGAAGCGGGGGCAATCGCCGAACGGCTAGCCACGCTGCCGCCTTTCGGCGTCACCCTTGCCAAGCAGGCGTTCAACCAGGCGGAGGACCTGATGGGCAAGCGAGCCGCGATGGATGCGACCTTCCACGCCCACCATCTTGCCCATGCTCATGCGCAGCTGACCACCGGCAGCACCATAGGGGGCGAGGACGCCCGTTCGATGGCTGCGGGTACCCGGAAAGACTGAACGACAAGAGCAGGAGGGAGGAATTCGGCCCATGACAGACATGACGCAACCTGCTGAGATGACCGTCGACGTTCTGGTCGTCGGCAGCGGCGCCTCCGGCTTTACAGCGGCCATTGCGAGCAAGAAGGCGGGGCTCGACGTGCTGCTGGTGGAGAAGGAGGATGTCTTTGGCGGCACCTCGGCCTTTTCGGGTGGTGTATTGTGGATCCCCGGCAATCGGCATTCGAAGACTCTGGGCGAGGACAGCCGCGAAGCCGCCCGCGCCTATATTCAGGCCGAAGCGGGCAACTATTTCAACCCGGCCCGCGTCGACGCTTTTCTGGACGCCGGCCCGAAGCTGGTCGACTTTCTGGAGCGGGAAACCGAGGTCGAATTCTATCCCATGCCCTATCCTGATTATCATCAGGATTATCCCGGCGCATCGACGATCCGTTCGATCGGGACCAAGGACTATAACCCCTCCCGTCTCGGCAAGATGCGGACCAAGTTGCGCCGCGGCCTGACCCAGCAGGATTTCCTGGGTCTGGCTGTCGGGTCCAATGTCGAAATGCGCGCGCTGATGACCGCAGGCCGTTCGCTCAGCGGTTTCCTGTTCGTCATCCGCAAATTCGCCAAGGTGATCGGTGATGTGCTGCGCTATGGCCGGCCCGAGCCTGTGGTGCGCGGGCGCGCCCTGATCGCGCGGCTGATGCGTACGGCAATGGACATCGACCTGCCGATGTGGCTTTCCTCGCCGGTAACCAAGCTCATCCGCGCGGATGGTCGCGTCGTGGGTGCTGTCGTCGAACGGGAAGGCCGGCCTGTCCTCGTCCACGTCCGACGCGGCGCCATATTGGCGTCAGGGGGCTTCCCGCATGACCGGGAAAGGACAGGAAAGCTCTACCCGCACCGGGCCGCCGGGCGGACCCACATCCCGATGGCGCCGCCCGGCAACACCGGCGACGGCGCGCGTCTGGCCGAAAGCGCGGGCGGCAGCGTCGATACCGATGTCGTCCAGCCGGCTGCGTGGATGCCCGTCTCGCTCATTCCCGGGCGCACGGGCGCGCGGGCGAACTGGCAGCATATCGTCGACCGGCAGAAGCCCGGCTTCATCGCGGTGACGCCCGATGCCCGGCGCTTCACCAATGAATCCCAGCCCTATCATCATTTCGTGCCCGCGCTGGTTCAGGCCTGCGCGCTGATGCCGGATACCTATTGCTATCTGATCGCCGATCATGCGGCCGTGCGCAAATATGGCATGGGCTTCATGAAACCCGCGCCAGTGCCGGGCGGCCATCATATCCGCTCGGGCTATATTCTGCGTGGCGATACCTTGCCGGACCTTGCCCGGAAAGCGGGGCTGGACCCGGACGAGCTGGTCAAGACCGTGGAGCGGTTCAACGCCCATGCGCGTCAGGGCAGGGACCCCGATTTCAACCGGGGCACCAACCTTTACGACCATTCGCAGGGCGATCCCGATCACAAGCCCAATCCCAATCTCGGGCCGCTGGAAACCGGCCCCTATTATGCGGTGAAGGTCTTTCCCGGCGACATCGGCACCTTTTCGGGGATCAAGGTCGATGCCGATGCGCGGGCGCTCGATGACAATGGCAGGCCCATCCCCGGCCTCTATGCCGCGGGCAACGATTGCCTGAACGTCGTGTCGGGCGGCTACGCAGGTGCCGGCGGCACATTGGGGCCGGGCATGACATTCGCCTATCTCGCGGCGCAGCATCTGGCTTCGGGCGAGGCCGTGGCAGCCTGATACAAGGAGAGGACTGACAATGAGCATCATGAAAGTGCATGCGGCCATCGCCCGCGCGCTCAGCGACAATGGGGTGGAAACGCTCTTCGGCCTGATCGGCGACGCCAATCTCTATATGGTCGACAGTTTCGTCCGCGATTGCGGCGGGCGCTTCATCTCGTCGGCGAATGAAGCGGGCGCGACGCTCATGGGGCTGGGCTATACCAATGTCAGCGACCGTCTGGGCGTCGTTTCCGTCACCCATGGCGCAGCCGTCACCAACACGCTGACGGCGTTGGTTCATGGGGTGAAGGCCCGGGTGCCGTTGTTGCTGCTGTGCGGCGACACGGCAGTAGAGGATCGGGAGAATTTCCAGAATACGGGCCAGCGCGACCATATCCTGGCGACCGGCGCGGGTTTCGAACAACTCCGCTCGCCCCGCACCATCGGCGAGGATGTCGCGACCTGCGTCCGCCGCGCCCTCACCGAGCGGCGGCCGATCGCGCTGAACATCCCGGTCGAGTTCCAGTGGCTGGACGCCGATTATGAAGCGCGGCCGTACCGGGCATCCAACACCCGCCTGTTGGTGCCCGAAAGCGAGGATCTGGATAATGCGATCGGTATCATCGCCGCCGCGCGCCGTCCGGTCATTCTCGCCGGGCGAGGCGCCATTGATGCAGAGGCGCGGTCGGCGCTCATCCGCCTTGCCGAGCGGATCGAAGCTCCATTGGCGACGACGCTGCAGGCGAAGGACCTGTTTCGGGGCGAGGCGTTCGACCTTGGCATCTGCGGCACCTTGAGCCAGCCGGTCGCGGTCGATGCGCTGATCGAGGCGGACTGCATCATCGCCTTTGGCGCCAGCCTCAACCCCTATACCCTCTCCCATGGCGCGTTCAGCAAGGGCAAGCGCTTTGTCCAGGTCGATGCCGATCCGGCCCAGATCGGGCGTTACCTGACCCCGGACGCTGGGGTAGTGGGCGATGCGGCCCGCACGGCCGATTTATTTCTGAAATGGCTGAATGAAGCGGAAATTCCGGCGTCCGGTGCCCGTGACGCGGCTCTTGCCGATCGGCTTGCGACGGCTTCGCCCTGGGAAGGCTTCAGCACGCCTGATCCCTCCGAACGGGTCGATATGCCGCGCATCATCCAGCGGCTGGAGCAAGTTTTCCCGCAGGATCGGGTACTCGTCACCGATGGCGGGCGTTTCCTGACGGAGCCTTGGAAGAACCTGAGGGTACCCGATCCGCAACAGTTCCTGATCACCCTTGCATTCGGTTCGATCGGTCTGGGCATGGGGCACGCGATCGGTGCGGCCCTTGCGCGGCCGGACGCGCCGATCCTGCATGTGACGGGCGACGGCGGTTTCGTGCTCGGCGGCCTTGCCGAATTCAATACGGCGGTGCGCCACAAGCTCGATATCGTCACTGTCATCTGCAATGATGGCGCCTATGGCGCGGAGCATATTCAGTTCCGAAACAAGAATATGGACCCGGCGCTGTCGATGTTCGACTGGCCGGACTTCGCCAAGGTGGCCGATGCACTGGGCGGACAGGGCTTTACGGTCGAGACCTTCGCCGATCTCGAACGGGCGCTGGCCGCCATCGAGACGCGCGATCGCCCGATCTTGATCGACCTGAAGCTCGATCCCGACGACATGCCGCCGCTCCCCTGAGTAGGCGGGTCATGAAGGACGAACGTGATGAAAGGGATAAGGGCGGTCGCCACCGGCGGGGCCGCTAATCCCACCTGAGCGGCAGCGATTTCATGCCGCGGAATTCGACGTTCTGAATCCAGTCGGGGGAGCCGAAGCCATCCTCAAGCCGCAATCGCGGCAGTTTTTCGGTGAGAAGCTCCAGCGCAATTTTTACTTCGAGGCGGGCGAGCGCATTTCCCACGCAGAAATGCGAGCCCATGCCGAACGACAGGTGCTTCGACGCACCGGGCCGATCGATAAGAAAGGCCTCGGGGTCACCTGAAAACTGGTCCGCGTCGCGATTGGCGGACGCGAGCAACAACAGCAGTCGCTGGCCGGAGGGGATGGTTTGTCCGCCCAACTCGACGTCTCGCGTGGCTACGCGCACCCAGGTGATGATCGGCGGACCGAAGCGCAGCATTTCCTCGACGGCGCCGGAAATCAACGACCGGTCGTCAACCAGACGCTGCCATACGCCCGGCGTTCGAAGAAGATTGTAAAGGCCGTTGCCCAGCAGATTGGTGGTTGTTTCGTGTCCGGCGATAAGGAAGTTCCACAAGATGCTGGCGATTTCTTGCTTGGTCAGCACCTCATCGTCGCCACCACGATAGCGCAGCAGCGCGCTGGGAAAGTCGTTGGCTGGCGCTCGCTCCCGCTCTGCCACCAGTTCGCGGCAGAACGCGAAGAATTCTCGCATTCCCGTGACGAGGCGGACCTGCTCGGCCTCATCGGGGCGCCCGGCCATGAGCGCGACCTGCCCGTCCGACCAGCCTTTGATCCGGCGGAATTCGGTGTCGTCCACGCCCAGCAAATCCATGATGACGTAGATCGGCAGTATCCCTGCGAATTCGCGCATCATGTCCGCCCGGCCGCGCGCAATCATTTCGTCAATAAGCTGGCTCACGCGTTTGCGGACCTGTTCCTCATATATCGCAGCGCCGCGGGGATTTGTGGGAAAGCAGCTGACGATCGCTTTGCGCGTTCGCGGATGAATCGGAGCGTCCGCCCCCACGGTCACCGGCGCAACATCGATTGCCATGAACGCCGACTCTGCGTGAGGGCAGAGCGGGAAGAGAGGAACGGGGGTCAAATAATTTGCAAATGCGGTCGGATCACGCAGCACCGTCTGGACGTCCTGGTACTTGCTTACGACCCAGCACCCCACGGCTTCATCGAAGTAGACTGGCGTGGACTCGCGGATCTTTTTGAAAGTGGGGTGCGGGTCGGCGATGTAGTTTTCATCAAAAGGTCGTAGCATCTAAGCACTTCTTCTCGATCGAAGGATAATGGGACGCGCGAGAAACACCATCCTCGCGCGTCGGTTGGACTAGAACTCGTATCGCAGGCCGAGTTGGAACAGGCGCGGCGGCTTGTAGCTGGTGGTGTTGCAACCGCAGATCGACGTTACGTCGAAACCTTGCACGCCGGCGCGCACATCGGTGATGTTCTTGACGCTGAACGTTACCTGGATCGGCGCCAACTCCCACGACACATTTGCATTCATCATCACGTACCGACCATATTTGTCGGCGGTGAAGTTGCGCAGGTTATAATAGAAAGAGCTGGAATATTGCGCATCCGCGCCGATCGCCATGCGTCCGCCCAACGCGTTCCAGCTATAGCGTGCATAGGCGGTCCCCTGAAGTTGCGGGGCATAGGTGGGCTTTACGTCACGAACGATCGGTGGCGTGCCGCTTCCGTTGGGCGCGCGGAAGGGAACATCCTTCACGGTCGCTTCGAACCACGAAACCGCGATGCCGGTGTCGAGCCCATCAAGCGGAGACGTATAAAGCTCCGCCTCGGCGCCATAGGTCGTATCGTCGGCGTTGACGATGATGCCGGTTACGCCGGTGAACAGAAATGCCTGATAATCGCTATAGTCATAATAATAGGCCGAAGCATTGAGCCGGGTACGACCATCCGGGAAGCTATATTTGAACCCGCCTTCATAGCTGACCAGCACTTCTTCCTTGTAAGGGAGTTGGCTCAGTTGCACCGGCAAGCCGCCCGGCGTGGGCCCATTGAAGCTACCTGCCTTCACGCCTCGATTGACGCCGGCGTATAGCATCAGGCCGGGCTGTGGCCGATATTCCAGCTGCAATTTGCCCGCCCAGAGCGTTTTGCCGGATTTCGCCGTATAGGCTTCTGGCCCATTGGGTCCAAACACTGGTCCGACCACGATCGGCGTGCCGACCATCAGTCTTCGCGAATCCGTCGTTCCGTATATGCCCTGAAAATAGGAGTAGGTCTTTTCCTCCCGGATCAGTCGGCCGCCCGCTATCAGTGTCAGTTCCGGGGTGAAAGCCCAATCCACCTGCCCAAATGCGGAATAGGAATTTGTTATCAGGTGAGCTTCAGCGGCGGAATCGAGCGGAACGCCACCCGTGGCCAGACTGTTGACCGGAAACTTCAGCGCCACCGCCGATATATTGTCGATATGCAGGTAATAGGCACCCGCGGCCCAGGACAGGTTGTCGGCCTTTCCGTTCAGTCGAAGTTCCTGTGAAAAGCTGTCGGCATCCAGCCGGTTCACCGCGCCGGCAAGGTTGGTGGGGCCGGCATCGATCTCGACAAACATAAGTTTTTCGAAATGCTTGTAGTCGCTCACTGACGTCAGCGTGACTGCGTCGGAGAGATCGAACTGACCGGTCAGATTGCCGCCGTAGGTCCGGACGCGATTGTGATCGGCGAAGGCGAAATCGCTCGATGTGCGAAAGTCGGCACCGTCAGGATCGCGATAGCCGAAAAAGTCCGCCCCGGGCACGGGACGCCCGAAGGTGTCGCCGAAAATTCCGTCATTGTTGAGGTCCGATCCGAAATCCTGTCCGTTGGCTCCGATCGACGCGCGCGTTTCGCCCGGCGCGACGTCCGTGACATCGATCAACTCTCCACTGGCGTTGAAGTGCGCGATCGTGGGCTTTTGCTGGTAAGGTCCCGTGCTGAGGTTGCTGCGCGCCGCATTGACCTGAAACGTCACCGTGGCGCCCGGGCCAGGTTCCCACAGCGCGGTGAAGCGTCCGGCGAGCGTATCGTCGTCACCCAGGTCGGCGCCAGCGCCCGGTCCCGGCGGCGCGCCCACCGCGCCGAGCGGATATTCGTTGCGTAGCAGTGGGTCGGCTTTGTTCCACAGCCCCGCTACGCGAACCGCAAAAGTCGAGGATAGGGGCAAGTTCAGTGCCGCCTCGCCACGAAAAGCGCCCGGCGTTCCGACCGAATCGTAGATGCCATAGCGCAAGTCCGCGAACCCCGAGACTTCAGTAAGGCTGGGCTTGACGGTGACATAGTGGATCAGTCCGCCTGTAGCGTTGCGTCCGAAAAGCGTTCCCTGCGGACCTTTCAGCACTTCCACGCGATCGATATCGAACAGGCCGAAGGTCTGGCCCTGGCCGATGGCGACATAGCCTTCATCCAGATAGACAGCGTTCGGCGATTCCACGATGTCGATGACGTCGTTCTGGGTGACGCCGCGGATCGTGTACTGTGCGTTCTGGCCTGCGCTGCTGCCACCGAGGAATACGCCCGGCGAAAAGGCCGCGAGCTCTCGTGAATCGACGACGTTCAGGGCGCGAAGCTGTTCTCCGGAATAGGCGGTGATCGCGATGCCAATGTCCTGCGCGCGCTGTTCACGCTTCTGCGCGGTGACCACTATGTCGGTGCCGAGCACCGAATCGCGGGGCGCGTCGGAATTAGCGCCTCCAGAATCTTGAGCAAAAGCACATGATGCGCAAATAACATGCGCTAAGGCTAAGGATAATATTGAAGAACTAACCATCTTCATAAATAAAACCTCCCCATGATAATAAATATCTTAGATATTTTTCGAGTTTTTATATTTTATAATGTGAAAAATTATTTGATATATCAGACGATTATTTAACGAAAACTCTCGTCAAGATTGTTGACGACAAGATTCTCCAATCGCCCGTTCCGTCGCTGCCGGAAACTCAGCCCAATTCGACCGACGATTCGATTGTCGCTCCCGCCGTATTTCGTCTATAACCTATCGATCTTATATCGACAGTCAACATAAAATACATAGTCTATCGCTGATATAGCTACCGACCTTATCTATATAGGCGGCGTCCGAACGAGAGCGGGGGTCTGGTTTTTCCGGCTGATGAGGTGCAAAGGATTGAAGCGCCGAAAAAGCGTGAAATGCATTGCGCGGCCACGCGGATGTCTGCGCGGCAGTCAGCAAGGTTGAGGATGCTTGAATGAGTGTTGCCAGTTCCCGTCACCGCAATTCGCATCTCGTCGCAAACGAGCCCGAGTCGTATCTCGCCGATTTCGAATTCGCCCTGCTGCGCTTTCGCGAAGCCTTCGAGCACTGGGTGGTGGATGCCACGAAAGCGACGACCGACATCGATCTGACTTTTGCCGAGCTTTGCATTCTCCACACAGTGCGGGTGCAGGGGAGGCCGACCGGTGGCGGCGGGGTCGCACGCATGCTCAATCGCGATGACATTCCCAACATCCACTACATCTTGCGCAAACTCGCGAAGATGAAGTTGATCCTTCCTTTGAAGGAAAAGGGCGGCCGAGCCGTAAACTACAGCGTGACGCCGGAGGGCGTGCAACTCACAAACGCTTACGCGGAAATAAAACGGGCCATCCTCTGGGACGACCTTAACGAAGTGGCCAAGCTGAACGAAAAGCTGTCCAACTGCACGCGCACGCTGTCGATGCTGACCGGCGTCTATGAAGAGGCGGCGCGGGCCGCGGCAACTTATTCTCCGGAGAAGGAGTAGCGTGGTGCTGTCGACCTGATCGACATGCTCACCTGATTGCTGCCATGAACAGGGTAAAATCCGGTTCCTTCACGACCGTTGGGGAGGTGATGGCCGGCGATCTCGCGGGGTTATCCCGCCCAGTTTCGAGTGCGGCCTGACGCGGGCGTCCCGAGTTTCAGATACCCGTTCATGGCATTTCGCGTCGGACCTTCATGTATCGGATGCAGCGCCCTTCTTGGCTTTATGCTTCGCAAGCAAGCCGTCCAATTCCACGATGCGGATGCGCTCGGGAGTGTCCCTTGCCAAACCTTTCAGTCTGCATTCGGCCCAGAGGCTTCGGCGCTCGGACTCCAATGCTTTCTGATACAGATCGGCCATGGTTTCTCCAGAATTCAGGCGGGCGTGCAGCGTTGATATAGTTCCTGCAGCAACTATTGGGTGACGCCGTGCGGCGAAATTTTTGTCCAAGTTTTCGAGTTTTGCGAAAATGGATACGACGCCCGATCGAAAAATTGCGCACGCCAGGTTTCGGCTTCGGATGAGCAGTTGGCTTGGACAAGCATTATTGGATCCGTACTCCCGCGGGGTCTGTTGATCACAATAGAGCCGTTTGGCAGTCCGGCGCCCGCTGCTTATTTTCGAGCTTTGCGTGCAGCGTAGCGGGCGTCTCTCGCAGCCTTCATTTCGGCGGCAGTGGGAGGCGTCAGCCTGGCAGCCTTGAGCGCTGCCGCGGCGCTGGCGGCGGCCTGTTCTTCCGCTTCTGCCGCTTGCTTGGCTGCCTTGAGTTCTGCCTTTTGAGCTTTGGCCAAGGCAGCGGCCTCAGCCTTAGCCGCCCGTGCAATTGCAGTTGCCTGATCCTGCGCTTCGCGCGCTTGGCGTCGTTTCGCCAAAATTGCCTCGTCGACGGGCGGCTTGGCTCTCAGTGCATCTAGGGCCTTCTGTTTGGCCAAACCTGCTGCGGCAATACGATCTTGGAATGAGGGAGCTTTATAGGAAGACAATGTTTATCCTTGAATCTTCAATATCAATCGCGCGCTGCGCGCCGCAAAAGCAAGATGCCTTCAGCGTTGAAGCGGCGGGCATTAGCAAAGAACCCAACTGATTTCAAGGTTGCCGGACTGCGGTAGGAATTAGATTCCTTCGATCTGACACTTCTTCGCGTTCCGACTATTTGCTCGATCCGATGGTCTGCGCCTGGAATTGCGAAAATAGCGGTTGAACGTCATGAAGGGCCGAGAAGATCATCGGTATCATGGATCTAAATATCGGTCCTGCATGGAAACGGCCGCGCACTATGCGCGGCATGCTCATGCGTCCCGGGCATTTCACGCATTTGCAAGCTTTTTGCGAGCGCAATCCACGGCCGCCGATCGACGTTCTTGGCGATCGCCATATGCTGGCGGACGGGAGTCCCGGACCGCGCGGGCATCGTTCGCGGATATGAGGATGCGTTACTGACGTGCCTCAGAGGCCCGTGGGTGGTGCCAGATTGCCCGAACCGTCCTGGTCCGGCGTCTGGTCCTTCCAGCGGACCGAACCAAGCGGGCGATCGAGCTTGCGGCGGATCAGGCGGGGCAGGGGCCCTTTGTGATAGGCGGCGGCCTGACGCTCCGTCATGCGCTCGGCCTCGGTCGCGCGGGTGCGCTGGCGCAGATAGTCGAGCCAGGTTGGGCAGTGGAAACGTTCCGTCCACAGTTCCGGCTGCGCAATGTCGCGGGCAAGCGACCAGCCATAGGCCCCGTTGCGCTGACGGCCAAGCTGTACCTTCTGCATGATGTCGTAGAAGGAACGAGCGTCGGCAGCATCAACCTGATATTCTACTTCTATGATGATCGGGCCGCTGCGCGGCGTGAGCTTCAGGGTCACTTCCGGGTCAGCGGGGAGCTCCTGTGCTTCGGCCGCGGAGACGTCGCTCGCCGGCATGGGCAGCCAGCGGCCGAACAGAGGCAGCAGCGCCATGGCAATGCCCGAACCCAGCAGCGCTATTTCGACGCCCCATCCGGTCGCGACATGGCCCCATAACCAACTGCCAAAGGCGATGCCGCCCGCGATCGCGGCCTGGAAGCCTGCCAGCGCCCTTCCCGCCACCCAGCGCGGGATGCACAGCTGAATGCCGATGTTGAAGATGGTGACGCCCACCATCCAGCCTGCCCCCGCGAGCAGCAGGGCAAGGCCGGTCAGGATGCTGGAGTGGCTTAGCGCAATGACGCAGATCGCCAGGCCCATGAGCGTCGCGGCAAGGCGGATCGTCCATTCCGCGCTCAACCTGCGGCGAATGAGGGCGATGTTCACCGCACCCGCGACAGCCCCCATTCCGAACATGCCAAGCATGATGCCATAGATTTGCGCGCCGCCGCCCAACAGGTCGCGGGCGACCAGCGGCATGAGCGCCGAGACCGAACCGCCCGCAACGCCGGTCAGGAAAGTGCGGATCAATACGGTGCGGATCGCCGGGGAATGAAAAATGTAGCGCGCGCCCGAGATGATCGCGCGGCTGAAGCTTTCGGGCGGCAGCCGGGGCGGTACTTCGACGCGCCGCCAACGCGCTATGACCGCGAGCAGTGGCAGGTAGAGGATGGCGTTGGCGAAGAAGGCCCCCACCGCGCCCGCCACAGCGACGATGATGCCGCCGACGGCCGGCCCGAAACTGCGGGCGATATTGAAGCTGATGCTGTTGAGCGCGACGGCGGATGCCATCGCCTCAGGTGGGACCTGTTCGCTGACGGAAGCCTGCCAGGCAGGACCGAAAAGCGCCATGCCGCTGCCGATCACGAACGTCAGCAGGAGCAGTAGCGCTGGAGAGACAAGGCCGAGAAGTGCAAGGGCCGATAGCAGGCTGGCCCCGCCGAGGCACAGGAGAAGCGCGGCAAGGATCACCTTGCGCCGGTCATACATATCCGCCGCCGCCCCGGCCGGTATGGCGATCAGCATCACCGGCAGCATCAAGGCCGTCTGCACCAGTGCGACCATTTCAGCGGACGAGACCATTTCGGTCATCGCCCATGCAGCGCCTACGCCTTGGACGAGAAGACCGAAGTTGGACAGCAGGCTCGCAAGCCAGATCGCCCGATAGACGGGATATCGAAGCGGGGCGACGATGCTGTCGTCGCGTGGTGCTGAAGGAGAAATCGCGCGGCTCATCCCCGTCTCCATGCGACAGCCGCAGTCTATATGCAAACTGTGCCATGTGACGAACCGCAGCTTTTGCGACAGGTCGGGAGTGGATCAGGCGGCAGGGAACCGTTGTTCAAGATCGAAGCCATCGGACAGGAAAAGTGATCCTCCCGTTCGATCCCTTCCTTGGTCCGGCCAGCTTAGCGGCGTCCGCCACGGCCATAACGTGGCAATGGGCGCGCGACGCAGTGATCGAACGGTGGTCGGGCCGCATCAAATTGACCGTGCCGGACGCCGACCTCCCTCTGAGCGACCTCGTCCACGACAGGTTGAAGGGTGGTGGAAATGGGGCGGTTGCTCCACCTGCACTCTCATGACAGCGACCATTGTGGTTGGCGCTGGACGGCATCACCGAACCGTCCAGCCAGCCATTCACCAATTGAAGCGCAGCGATCCGACCACCGTTCGCGGCCCGCCATAATAGCAGCTGTTGAGGAAGGGGCAGGCGCTGACATAGGTCCTGTCGAACAGATTGGCTGCGTTGATCGACAGGCTCCAGCCCGCCAGGCCGACCCTTGACAGGTCATAACCCAGCATCGCATCCACCAGTGCGAAATTTTCGGTGCGGAAGCGCTGGAACGTCGTCACCCCGTTGATGACGGCATAGTTGGTCGTGCCATCCGAACCGCTGACATAACGCAGGCCAGCGCCAAGGCTGAGGCCGGACAATGCGCCGCTCATCCTGTCTGCCTTGCCAAAATCATAGGAGAGGAAGGTCGATGCATTCCATTTCGGCGTACCGAGCTGGCGGGTGCCGGTGGTGGTCGGCGTCCCGCTGCTGGTCGCGGTCGGAGCAATCGCCGCTGTCCCTTCCGTGATCATAGCGTCGGTATAGCTGGCGGCCGCCACGATATCGAAGCCGGGAATGATT
>DATEDR010000364.1:0-8470 GCA_035281605.1 Sphingobium sp. | reverse complement strand
GGGCCGCGCCTGGGCTGGCCCCCCGAAACCGTCGCCTTTGCCCTGCCGTACAGTTTCGCGGTGCTTGCCTCTGTGCGAGCAGCCCCGGCTGGCTATCTGCAGCTGATCGGCCGGTTCGACCTGATCGGACTGCATAACATGATCCAGCCGCTGGTCCGGCTGACGGGCGCGACCTTGGCGCTGCTTCTGGGCTGGGGGCTCAAAGGATTCCTGATCACTTGGCTGATCGCCGCGCTCGCCGAATTCGGCACGCTCTGGGCGATGGGGCTGATCTGCGCGCGGCGGCGCTTGTCGCAAGTGCTGCTGCATCCCGAACGCGGCAGCGCGCGGGCGGATAATCCCGGCATCTGGCGGTTCCTGGTGGCGACAAATGTCGACATGACGCTCAGCGAACTGGCCGGGCGGATCGTGCCGCTGATGATCGGATGGATATTGGGACCGGCGATGGCGGGCCTTTTTTCCATTGCCCAGCGCGCGACTGTCGTCATCGCCCAGCCCACCCGGATATTGGGGAACACCGCCTATGCCGAACTGGCGCAAATGGTCGCTGGAGGCGCAGGCGGCGCACCGTTGCGCGCAACCTTGATCCGCGTCGCCGGCATCGCCCTGGCGGCGGCGGCGCCGGTGGTCATCCTCGTCGGGCTGTTTCCCGAAACGATCCTCCGGCTGCTCGCGGGCCCTGCCTTCCTGGCAGCGGCCGGCGTCATGCTATGGCTGGTCGTCGCCCGCGCGATCGCGATCATAGGGCCGCTTTGCAGTTCGGCGCTGTCGGCCATGGGCCATCCCGCTTTGTCGATGGGCGCGAACCTGTTTTCCAGTCTCGTCTTCCTACCCGTGCTGCCCTGGCTGCTGCATCGATGGGGCCTGGTCGGCGCGGGCATGCAGGCGCTCGGCCAGGCGATCCTCGCCAGCGGCCTGCTCGCCATCCTCGTCTGGTGGCGCAGCATGGAGCCCCGGCTCAGTTCGTGACGTGCCGGTGCAGCGCCGTATAGGGCGGCTGATAATAATCCAGCACTTCCCCGACGGCGCGGCCCACACGGCTGCGCGCATTCTTGAAGAAAAGCTCGCGCAGATTGATCCCGACGCCGACGAACAGGCGCCGCTTGGGTTCCACCCCCATCGCCCGCTCCTGTAGGGTGAAGTCCTTGCCATAATAGCCCGCATGCAGTTCAAGGAGGCGCAGGGGGCCTTGCTCAAAGGCTTCAAACCCGGCGAGCTTCAGCGCGAAGAAATAATGCTGCTGCTCGAAGTGGCGTTTGCCGGAGGCGGTGAAGACGTCGGAATTCGGCACGATCATCAAGCGGAAGTCGAGTTTCCTGTCGAGCCCGGGAACCGAGTTGCGGAGAAGCGAAAAGCCAGCGCCCATGGAATTCATCGCGACGTCTTCCCAGGACCAGCCCGCGTCCGGTTCAATACTGTCCCACAATTCGGTATAAAGCATCATGGCCGAGCCCAAGATCGCCGCCGTGGCGGCGATGCCCGGGGCGTTCCCCGTCTTGTACTTCAGCCGGGCATAGAGCAGATCCGAGATCACATAGGCGCTGTAGGCGTGGGCCAACTTGTCCACGCCCAGATTCTTGGTCGATTTGCCAAACCAGCCTTCGCGATGGAAATGCGGCGCCTCTGGGTCGTGAAACAGTTTTCGGCCGTTGATCGCGGTGTAATAGCCAAGGACACCCACCATTTCCCATTTGATCGCGCCCAGTTGTCGTCCGAAGCCGCGAAATTGGGCGGGATCGGGCCGCGGCTTGTCCACAGCCGGATCGCCGATGTCATAGGATGCGGGATTATAGGGCGCGGGTGCGGCATCGCTTTCCATCGACCGCAGGGAAAGATCGGGCAGCATTGCCAGAGCTTCCGGCGTCCCGCCGTCTGGTGCAGGGCGGGCTAGCTTGAAGTCGCTGGCCAGATAAATGTCCGCAGGCGAAGCGGCGAAGGCGCTCGGCGCGGTGCCGATCATGAAAGCGGCAGTCAGCCCGACGATGGCGCGCAAATTCACCCTCCCCTTTTCGCGACAGGCGACATGCTCATGCAACAACCCGATGTCGGCCTTCGAAGGACCGATCACCGGCTACACTATACGTCGTTGAGAAACTTGCACAAGTTCAAGGACAAATATCAAATGATGATACAAAGTATATGATGGCGCCTTCTCAAATACTTATACCGTTCGATATAGTTCTTTTTTGCAGGGCTTGGGACGCAGGCACGACTGATCCAGATTAAGCTTTATTTTCAGGCGCTAGTCTGCCGCCCTTAAGAAATTCTTCTCTTCTGGCCTCTACCATACCGTCCCGTGGAGAAGGGAAAGCACCATCAGGCCGCCGTACTTCACGGCCCGGGGCGATTGCCATTTGCTCGATCGCCATCTGGCCGATCGCAAGTGCCTGTCGGCATGCTTGCGACCGGTCTGGGAGCGGCCGTCGTGGCGACGCTGGCGCTTGTCCGCGGTTCCGATCTCGCCCTGTCCGCCATGGGCCTTCTTGCCATCGGCGTAGCCTGGTTGGCCTGCTATCAGCAACGACGGCATCGGCGCGCACTGTTCGAACGGCTTCGCCACCTTTCGGGGGAGGTGCCGAACGACCTGGCGTCCCGGCCCGTTCCCGAACGCATTGACTGGCAAATCGACCAGATCACGGTCCGGCTGTCGGCACTGGATCGTCGTATCGCTCAAATTCACAGCCTCTCCGGCCTGCCGACGCGCGAGCCATTGATCGAAGCTATCGGCAACGCGGCCGACGGCGGCGTGCTGGGATTGATCGAGCTGGGCGATTTCGACCGGCTGAACCTGTTCGATGTGGCCGTCGCGGAACAGGTGCTGAAGGAAATCGCTCAGCGGATGGCGCGGATGATCGGTCCCGGCCGCTTCCTGGCGCATATCGACCGCAGCCGTTTTGCCATCTGGTATCCCGGGGTGGAAGCCGATGCCGCGCGGATCGAACTCAACGCCATCGGCTATGCCTTGCGCGACAGGCTGTTGCTGCCGGACATCGACATGCTCCCGCAGATCCGGCTGGCGCTGGTCGAACCGGCCGGCGGGCGCGGTGGCGCGGCCGACCTGGTGGCGCGGGGCCTGGCCTGCCTGTCCGGAGCGGAGGGCGACACTCTGGCCGGCGGCTCGGTAAGCGCGAGAGCGCGCGACGAGTTCCTGTTGGAGCAGGATCTCCGCCAGGCCACTGCAAAGCATCAATTTGAACTGTGGTTCCAACCTTTTGTCGATGCCTCTTCGCACCGGATATGCGGTGCCGAAGCCTTGCTGCGCTGGCGCCATGAAGAACAGGGCCTGATCCCGCCCAGCGCCTTCATACCCGTCATGGAGGCGGCTGGCCTGTCGGAGGAAATCGGCCTGTGGACGCTGAACGCCGGATGCCGGGAAGCAGCGGCGTGGGAGCGGAGCGACGGGCGCAAGCTGAAGGTCGCGATCAACCTTTCGGCGCATCAACTGGAGCGCGGCGACATCGATCTGCTCGTGAACCGCACGCTGCAACGGCACCGCCTCGCCCCCGCTCTGCTGGAACTGGAGCTGACTGAAACGGTGGCCTCAGTCGATTCCGCCGCCGCACGCGCGCTGTTCGACAAGCTGCGCGCGCTCGGCGTCGCCATTTCGATCGACGATTTCGGCGCGGGTTATTCCAGCCTTAGCCAATTGAAGAAGCTGACTTTCGACAAGATCAAGATCGATCGCGAGTTCGTCAGCGCCGTCGACCGGCAGCGTGACAGCCAGGCGATCTGCCAGAGCATAGTCGCGCTAGGCCGCGGTCTGGGCATCCCCGTGCTGGCTGAAGGAGTCGAGCGAGCGGAGGAATATGCCTGGCTGCGGCGCCATGGCTGCACCCTGTTCCAGGGCTATTATTTTTCCCGGCCGGTCGAGGCGGCGGCTTTCTTGCCGCTGGTCCGGGACGCGGTACGCATCCGAACCCTGACCGATCTTTCCCCCACCGCTCTGCAACAGCGGGTGATGATGAGCAGATGACGATATGACGAAGCCCCACCCTCTCCTTGCGCTCACTGTCGTAGCCCTGCTGTCGGCTTGCTCCCAGAGCCACGGCGGCGGCGGCGCACGGCCGGCGACGATCCAGCAGATCGACAATGCGCAACGGATCGACGATGTGATTTCCCTGCTGGACTCGGGCGACACGAAAAGCGCGCGGAAGGCGCTGCAAGAAATGGCGAAGCATGATCCGGCGGACCAGGCGCCGGCCCGGCTGCTGGAAAGCCTGTCGGCCGATCCGACGGCGCTGCTCGGCGCGAAGAACTTCGCCTATCGGGTTCAGCCGGGCGACCGGATGACCGACCTCTCGCGACGGTTCCTGGGCGACCGGCTGAAATTCTACGCCCTGGCCCGTTACAATGGCATCACCGTCCCCTCTTCGCTGAAGGCGGGGCAGTCCCTCCGCATTCCGGGCGACGAGCCGCCAAAGCCGGTGGCAAGCCCCGCCCCTGCGCCGCGCCCCGTGCTGCCCGCCCCGCGCCCGGTTGAGGTCGCAAAGCCAGCCCCTGCCCGTCCCGCCCCCAAGGCACCAGCCGCAAATCCTGCACAGGCCGCGCGGCTGCGCGCGTCCGGGCTCACCGCGCTCAATCAGGGCCAAGTCGCGCGCGCGGTCGTCCTGTTGCATCAAGCTTCATCGCTGGCGCCGGCAGATCCGTTGATCCGGCGCGACCTGGAACGGGCTGAGCGAGTCCGCCGGACCGTCAAGACGAAACGATAACCAGAACAACATCATTTCCCAGGAAACAAGGCTCGGAGTCGCGCATGAATGAGCAGAACTGGATAGGACGTTATCGGATCGACGCGCCGCTCGGCGAAGGCGCGATGGCGGATGTCTTTCTGGCCCATGATCCCACGATCGGCAGATCCGTTGCAATCAAGCTGTTAAAGCCCGAGTTTCGCAGCGATACCGAACTGGCCCATCGGTTCCTGGCCGAAGCGCGCGCGGCGGGCATGCTGTCGCATAGCCACATCGTCACCATCTATGATGTCGGGGAAGCCGACGGCGTGCCCTATATCGCGATGGAACATCTGCAAGGGCGGCCCCTCGACGAGATCGTGCGCGACGAGGGCCGGATGACGGTCGAGCGCGTGCTGGCAATCGGCGCGCAAGTGGCCGATGCGCTTGCCTACGCCCATGGCCGGGGCGTGGTACACCGCGACGTCAAGCCATCCAACATTCTGATCTGCGACAAGGGACGCACCGCCAAGCTGCTGGATTTCGGGATAGCCCGGATCGACGCGCGCGATGAAGCCCGCGGTGAGCAGGATGCGCAGCGTACCCAGGCAGGCCAGGTCATGGGCACGCCTCGCTACATGAGCCCCGAACAGGCTATGGGCCTGCCGGTCGACGCGCGCAGCGACCTGTTCTCGCTGGGCGCCGTCCTTTACGAGATGGTGACGGGAAAGCCCGCTTTTCCGGGGACTGGCCTTGCCACGCTGGCGATCCAGATCGCCCAGCAGGACCCGGAGCCGATCCGGCGGCAGGTGCGCGAATGTCCGCGCGGCCTCAGCTTCATCATCGACAAATTGCTCGCCAAGAAGCCGGGCGATCGTTTCGCCGATGCGGTGCGGTTGCTCCAGGCGCTGGCAAAGGAGCGCGAAGCCGCAATGCAGGAGGCTAACGCAGCGCCGCGCGCGATGGCGCTGCGGTTCAAACTGCCGCTGATACTGACCGCCACCGCAGCGGTGGCGCTTGCGCTGGGCGTTGGCATGGTGCTGGACCGGCAAAACGCCGCGATGACCGACATGGCGATGACATCGGGTTCATCGATGACGGATTTCGTCGCGCGGAATGCCGCCTTCAGGCTCGCCGAAAATGCGGGGCTTCCGCCCGCATCCCAGGACTGGCTTCCCTTACAGGCTTTCGTAGAAACGGCGGCCAAGGATCGGAATGTGCGGTCAATCCTGATCGCCGACGATCAGAGCATCGTGCGCGCGGCAGGTGACAAGAGCCTGATCGGACGAGGGCAGCAGGGCGGAACGGACAGCGTCGCCGTGGCAGGCGACGGCATCCATGTCACCCGGACGGTCCGCTACGCCGGTGCCGATTTCGGGCGGGTCGACATCGTGATGGACCGCGCCCCGCTGGATGCCGCCATGGCGCGGACTCGCGCATTGCTGGGCGCGCTGTCGCTGTTCGTCATGGGCGTGATCGGCGCAATCAGCTATTTCAGCGCCCGCGAACTCTCGCTGCCGCTGCGTCGATTGCGCGCCGCGATCGAGGAAGCTGCCAGCGGCAACAGCGCCTTCCGTCTGTCCCATCGGCGCAATGACGAACTTGGCCGCTTGTTCGATGCGTTCAACCAGCTAGCGGTGGAGCTGGAGTCGCGGGAA
Organism: Sphingobium sp.; assembly: GCA_035281605.1. GTDB lineage: Bacteria > Pseudomonadota > Alphaproteobacteria > Sphingomonadales > Sphingomonadaceae > Sphingobium. Next base: position 2,145 of record DATEDR010000364.1, on the reverse strand, counting down.
ACAGGCGGGCCGGTCGGCGACACGCTGGCCGCGCTGCGCACGAGGATAGCGCCCCCCGCCACATCCGGTCGCGAAGCTGCATGAGGTCCAGCCATGTATATCTTCAAGCTTTATGAGAAGGACCAGCCGCTCAATCCGGTGGATGCGCGGCTGTTGCAGGATGGACTGCTGCGCATCGGACGCGATCCGCAAGCTGACTGGGTGATGCACGATCCCGCCTGCGAGATTTCCCGCTGGCATTGTGAATATCAGGTGCAGCCGGACGGGCTGACCCTGCGCTGCACCGGGACGAACGGCGTGTTCGACGGGGAAACGCAGACGCGGCTCCTGGAGGAATGCGACCTTCCGGTGACGCTGCCCGGATCGGTCTGCTTCGGCCCCTATCGGCTGACGGTGGACCATGCCGCCCAGGCCGGGGGGCACGCAGGCGCCAGCGAGAACCAGACGTTGATCCTGCTCCCGCCGCTGGGATCGTCGATCGCGGTGCCGACCGAATGGAGCGACGCGTCGACCGTGCCGACGCAGCCGGGCGGTGGATCGCTGCTGGAGGCCTTTTGCGAAGGGGCGGGCATCGACGCTTCGGCCTTTTCCTCCGAAGATCCCGAAGAGATCATGCGCCGCGCTGGCGCCGTCTATCGCAACATGGTGTTGGGTATCGGCGACCTGATGGCGGAGCGGGAAAAGGTCCGCGGCGCCTATCAGCTGGCTCGCACGACCATCGGCGGTGCGGGCAACAATCCGTTCAAATGGGCGCCGACGCAGCGGCTGGCGATCGACCTTCTGCTGACGAACGACCGCGGTTTCCTGGACGGGCCAGCGGCGCTCAGCGCGTCTTTCCGCGATATCAAGAAGCATCTGATCGCGACCTTCAGCGGCCTGCGGGCCTCCTTGCGGGCAGCGATCGACATGTTCGACCCGGCGTCGATCGAAGCGGCGTCGCAGGCGAAGGGCTCACTCCTCAAGAGCCGCGCCGCCGTCCAATGGGAAACGGCGCGTAACCGCCACGCTGACCTCAGCCGTCAGGTGGAAGGGGCCGAAGAGGGCATGCTGAGCCAGGTTTTCGTCGTCGCTTATGATGCGGCGGCATCCGAACTGGAGGCCCAGCCATGAAGCTGTTCCGGCGTCCCGAACGCGATCCCGAGCCGTCATGGCACCTGCAATCCACGGCGCGGACGCATATCGGTCATGTCCGCTCAGTCAATGAAGACCGGATGCTCGATTGCACCGACCATCAGCTTTGGGCGGTCGCGGACGGCATGGGCGGCCACAGCCGGGGGGACCGGGCCGCGACGATCGTAGTGCGTGCGCTCGCCGGGCTGGCCGACGAAACGTCCGCCATCAGCAGCCGGTCAATCACCTCTGCGCTCAACGCAGCTAACGACGCCATATTTGCGCTGGGCAGTCCGGGCGAGACCTGCGGATCGACGATCGCCGGGCTCCATGTCGCGGGCGGCCTTGCCACGCTCTTCTGGGTCGGCGACAGCCGCGTCTATCGATTGCGCCGGGGCAATCTGGAGTTGCTGACCCACGACCACAGCTATGTGCAGGAACTGACCGATGCCGGGGTGATCACGGCGCGGGAGGCCCGGGCGCATCCGCAGGCGAATGTCATAACCCGCGCGGTCGGCATCGGCCCCACCCTGGAAATCGACTATACGGTCAGCGACCTGGCCGAAGGGGACATGTTCCTGCTCTGCTCCGACGGACTGTCATCGATGGTGGAGGACCGGCTGATCGGACAATTGCTGGACGCCGACATCGCCAACGTTTGCTGCGACTTAAGCACAGGCTCGACTTTTTCTCGCATCGTAACCCCACCGTCAGGTGTTTCGATAACTTGCAATTCAAGTTGTCGCCCGTATATTCCACCCTGGCTGTTGAGTTCTGCGAAAACCGCTTTAGTGGCAGCCGTTACAGCCTGACCCATTTCAACCAGGTAGCCGGAGGACGGCACCAACGTTCCGATCACAACCTTGCTATCCGTAATGCCGGGAGCTTGCTCTTTGCCGACGAGTTGTAAATAGGCAATTAGATCGGTGAGGTCTTCACGCGACATCGCGTAACGAGGCATCGCCTGCAACAACTTATTACCCGCCGGATCGAGCCCTCGCGTGATGGCGAACTCCAAAGCGCGTTCGGTGTACG
>DATEDR010000363.1:0-3488 GCA_035281605.1 Sphingobium sp. | reverse complement strand
GCCCTGTCCGAAACCTGCTTCCCGGAAATCTGCGCCGGGCCCATTCCGCAAATCTATCCCTTCATCGTCAACGATCCCGGCGAGGGCACGCAGGCCAAGCGCCGCATCGGGGCCTGCATCGTCGATCACCTGACGCCGCCTCTTACTCGCGCCGAAACCTACGGTCCGCTCAAGGAACTGGAGGCGCTGGTCGATGAATATTATCTCGCCGCCGGCATGGATCCGCGTCGCCTGGAAACGCTGCGCAAGGATATACTCATCCTCGCCGTGGGGCAGGGGCTGGACAAGGATGCGGGCGCGCACGGATCGGGCGATGACGCGCTCGCCGCGATCGATAATTATCTCTGCGAACTCAAGGAGATGCAGATCCGCGATGGGCTGCATGTCTTTACCAGATCTCCCGAAGGGCCGCTGCGCCGCGACCTGCTGATCGCGCTGGCCCGCTGTCCGCGTGGGCTGGATGATGACGGGCAAAAGTCGCTGCTCCGCGCGATCGCCGATGACCTTCAGCTCGATTTCGATCCGCTCGACTGCACCATGGGAACGCCCTGGACCGGCCCCCGCCCGGACGCCCTTCAGGCGCTCACCCCCGATCCATGGCGCACCACCGGTGACACGGTCGAGCGACTGGAACTGCTTGCCGTCGAATTGCTGGACCGGGACCGTACTGGCGTCAGCGCCGCCCCCGGCCCCTGCACCGCCGCCGTCCTCCACGCTATCGAAACCGACCTCCTTCCCCGCGTCATCGCCTGCGGAGAGGCCGAGAAATCCGCCCTGCTCGCCGCGCTCGATGGGCGCTTCGTGCTGCCCGGCCCGTCCGGCGCGCCAACCCGAGGCCGCCCGGACGTGCTGCCCACCGGTCGCAATTTCTATTCGGTCGACACCCGCTCCGTTCCGACCGTCGCCGCCTGGAACCTCGGCCAGCGCTCCGCCGACCTTCTCGTCCAGGATTATTTCCAGCGGCAGGGCGACTATCCTCGCGCCATCGCCCTTTCCGCCTGGGGCACGGCGAACATGCGCACTGGCGGCGACGACATCGCCCAGGCGCTCGCGCTGATGGGCGTGCGGCCCCGCTGGGATTGGGCGTCCGGCCGCGTCACTGGATTCGAGGTGATGAAGATCGCCGAACTGGGCCGCCCCCGCGTGGACGTCACCTTCCGCGTTTCGGGCTTCTTCCGCGACGCCTTTCCCGAACAGATCGACCTCATCGACAGCGCCGCCCGCGCCGTCATGGCACTGGACGAGCCGGAGGAGGACAATCCCGCCGCCGCGCGCCACCGCGCCGAAACCGCCGCGCTGATCGCGCAGGGCGCCGCCGAAAAGGCCGCGGCCCGGCGCGCCGGCGCCCGCGTCTTCGGATCGAAGCCGGGAGCCTATGGCGCTGGCCTTCAGGCGATGATCGACGAACGGCTCTGGCACGATCGCGCGGACCTTGCGAACGTCTATCTCGAATGGGGCGGCCATGCCTATGGCGGAGGCGTGGAGGGCGATGCAGAACGCAGCCTCTTCGCCGATCGCCTGGCCCAGGCGGACGCCCTTATCCAGAATCAGGACAATCGCGAGCATGACCTGCTCGACAGCGACGATTATTACCAGTTCGAAGGCGGCATCGCCGCCGCCGTGGAGCATCTGTCCGGCCGGACGCCCCTATCCTATCATAATGACCACAGCCGCCCGGAACGCCCCGTCATCCGCACGCTGGACGACGAGATCGGGCGGATCGTCCGCGCGCGCGTCACCAATCCCAAATGGATCACGGGCATGATGCGCCACGGCTACAAGGGCGCGTTCGAAATCGCGGCATCGGTGGACTATCTCTTCGCCTTCGCCGCGACCACCCATGCAGTGAAGGACCATCATTTTGATGCCGTCCACGCCGCCTTCATCGAGGATGAGGCCGTCCGCGCCTTCATGGCAGAGGCCAATCCGGCCGCTCTGCGCGAAACCGCGGCGCGCCTGTCCGAAGCGCTCGACCGGGGCCTTTGGAAGCCTCGGTCGAACAGCGCCGCAACCCTGCTTTCCAGCCTGAAGGAAGACCGCCCATGATCGAACGCACGCCCGAACAGCATAGCGAGAAGATGAAGAAGAAGCAGGCCGCCCATGACAAGATCATGGCGACCAAGACGCAGGAAAAAGGCCTGCTGATCGTCCACACGGGCAAGGGCAAGGGCAAGACGACCGCCGCCCTGGGCATGGTCGTCCGCGCCATCGGCCATGGCAGGAAGGTCGGCGTCGTCCAGTTCGTGAAAGGGGCGATGACCACGGGAGAAAAAGCGGTGTTCGACGCGTTTCCCGACAATGTCACATTCAAGCCCATGGGCGAAGGCTTCACCTGGAATACGCAGGATCGCACCCGCGACATCGCCTTGGCGCGCGAGGCCTGGGGCGAAGTAAAGCGGATGATCGCCGACCCCGCCTATGATATGGTCCTGGCCGATGAGCTCAATATCGTTCTGCGTTACGACTATCTCCCGCTCGACGAGGTTCTGGAAGCCGTGAGTGCCCGACCGCCCATGAAGCATGTCCTCGTCACCGGCCGCAACGCGCCCGACGCCCTGATCGAGGTCGCCGACCTCGTGACCGAAATGACGCTTGTCAAACATCCCTTCCGCTCGGGCGTGAAAGCCCAGCCGGGCATCGAGTTCTAACATGACCGCACCCGCCATAACGCCCATAGACAGCGCCGATTTCGAAGCACTGGTGCGGGCGCGGCGGGACGTTCGCCATTTCCGGACCGATCCGCTTGATGAGGCGCATGTCGACTGGCTGCTGTCGATGGCGCATCGCGCGCCGTCGGTCGGCCTGTCGCAGCCATGGCGGTTCGTCCGCATCGTGACGCCAACCCTGCGCGAGGATCTTGCGGCCCATGTGGATAAGCAGGTCAGCCGGGCGGGGCAGGAATATGAGGGCGATCAGGACCGCCTCTATCGCAGCCTCAAGCTGCATGGCCTGCGCGAAGCGCCCGTCCTGTTCGCCGTCTATTGCGACGACGGCACGGCGACCGGACATCATCTGGGCGCCGCCACCATGCCCGAATCGCGCCGTTACAGCTGCGTCATGGCTGTCCACACGCTCTGGCTCGCCGCCCGGACCCGCGGCATCGGCATGGGATGGGTCTCCATCCTCAGCCCCGCGGGCGTCGACGCGTTGCTGCAGGTGCCGGATAGCTGGCACTGTCTCGGCCTCCTGTGCCTGGGCTATCCACTGAGCCAGGACGATTCGCCCGAATTGGAACGACGCGGCTGGGAACAGCGCACCGACTGGCATTGCGTAGTGGAGACGCGATAATTGTCAGGGTGAAGGTCGAAGGCATTGCTCCGCAGCCGACCATCCACCTCCCCTCTTCCCTTTCCCTCTCATTCGCCTTATGACCCACGCCGGATCCGGTGTCAGCCGGGTCCATCGATCGCGTCGGTGCCCCCTCGGGGGCTTAAATGGGAACGCGGTGCGGGAGGGTTCTCCTCCCTAATCCGTGGCTGTCCCTGCAA
>DATEDR010000362.1:0-5541 GCA_035281605.1 Sphingobium sp. | reverse complement strand
GCTTGAGTCTCGCAACCCAAATCTATCCGAGACCTCCGATGGCCACCCGCGAAACTGACCGCCGCTACAGCGCTTTATCGATGAGCGCGCGTCCGGTCAGCTTCGCTACCGTCGAGCTACACCATCACCAGGGACACGACCATTGCCCGCATGCATGGATGTAGGGTACACCATATTTCACGAACGTCCGGCGCATCCATTTCGCGGGATCAGTGCTGTCCATGTTCAGCCGCGACAGAATGTTGCGCGGGGTCAGGAGGGTGGTCCCCCGACCTTCAGATAATGCCGTCGGCGTTCTGCAAGCTGTTGGTGTTCCATGCAGCTCCGTCGCGTCGGCTGGGCAGGGGGTCTTTGTTGAGCGGCTTCTTGTCGACATGTGGCTGCCCTTAGCTGCCGTTGCCTGAATGGTTCCACCGATGGCCTACTGATGCGCCGCGCCGGTCGATCAACAGAGCAAAGTGATTGGCGCTTGCGGCTCGCGCAACCTTTCTAAGCAGGTTCCTGGAAATGGCGACGATCATCCGTCGCAGCGCCTCCCTGAGCCGTGCCTGATTACACTGCGACCAGTCGGCGTTGAGCCGGCGTTGCGCTCGATCCGGATTTCCGACGGAGCCGGGCTCAACTTCGCCAGATGCTCGATCTGCATGCCTGTCTCCTCGGACGGGACCGTCTGCTGCGGGGGCTTGTCGTTTTTCATCGGGTATCGCCTGCTGATACCCGAAGGCCGTGAACTAGTCCCGCACCCCGGGGGGATGCAGACGCGATCCGATGCTATGGATGATGATCGCTTTTCGGCCGCCTTCAAGGGAAGTGGGCAGATCGGCCCAGATCGGCCCGGATTGGACGCACATGCCGCCGGGAGGGAGCGATGCGGTCCCGCCGTCGTTCTAAGTGGACACCGGCCGGTCTTCGCGCATCGACCTCGAGAGTGTCAGAGATGCCGATCACAATCCTGGCCAGTAGAACGAACGGAGCCGACTTCGGTCCTTCTCTAACATATTGCATCGGCTTGATATTGCGATAGTGTGACAGGGCGCTGCCGTTGGGAAGCGCCGAGGTTTGAGCCCCTCGCTTGGGAAGAATAGACTCGTCGCTGATGCGGCCGGGTGGTCGGTGTTATGTCCAAGCCATTTATGGCCAAAGGCATCGACACGCGTTCTCAAGCGCGGCTCAACGCCCGGTTTTATCCGGCGCAACCTCGTCTTATGCGAGGGAGCGGCGGATGGGATCGCAAGCCAGGACAATTGCCGGGAGCAGGCCGTGACGCGGCATGCTTCGGAAGTGGCGCGCCTGCCGCTGGATGAGGGGGATCCCCTGCCGCCGGAGCATGATCGTGCGGTTTGCTCGCCCGACCTGCTGGCAAGCCTGTATCGGGAAGAGCGGCCCTCGCTGCTGCGTTTCCTCTCGCGATGGACGGGGCATGACAAGGCAGAAGATGTCATACAGCAGGTTTTCAGCCGCATGGCCGGACGGTCGAACCATGACGCGGCGCCGATCCAGACGCCGGGCGCCTATCTCCGCCAGGCCGCGCGCAATGTGCTGCGCGATGAGGCCAGGACAGCGGAGCGCCGTTGTGCGCATCAGCATGTTCCGATCGAGGGTCTGTCGCTTTCGGGCGGCGATCCCGTCGCCGCGCTGGAGGCGCGCGACCGGCTCGTCCGGATCGAGGAGGCCGTGCTGCGATTGAAGCCGTTGACCCGCGAGATTTTTCTGGCTTGCCGTCTTGATGGCTATAGCTATGCCGAGATTGCCGAGCGGACCGGCTTGAGCGTGCGAGGGGTCGAGAAGCAGATGAGCAGGGCGATCAAGCAGCTTGGACGGCATTTGCGAGCGCATGACTGAGCCTGGCGGGACAGAGATTCCCCAATCCATCCATGAAGCTGCGGAAAAATGGCTAGTGCGGCGTGCTGGAGGATCGGATCCGGCGTCGGAGCGCGATTTTGCGCTCTGGATCTATGCGGATCCCCGCCATCGCATCGCCTATGATCGGATCAAGCGCGACTGGCAGCTTGGCACGCTGCTTCAGGAACGGCATGTCGGTCAGAACCGGTCGCTTCCCCGCGCACCATTTTGGATGCGGCAGAAGACGCATATCGCGGCTGCCGGACTGGGCGCCGCCATTCTGCTGGGGGTGGCGTCGGTCGGCCTCCTGCGGCCCGGCGGTCCCCTGGCCATGTCCTCGGAGGCACAGGCCGCAGTCTATGAAACGGCAGTGGGCGAGATTCGGACGATCAGCCTTGCCGACGGATCGACCGTCATCCTCGACACGGCCTCGCGGCTTCGCGTGCAATTGTCGGGCGGCGAACGGCGGCTTGATCTCGATCGGGGGCGGGCGCGATTTCGGGTTGCCGCTGATCGGAAGCGCGTCTTTCGCGTTCGGGTCGCGGGCGGTGAGATCGTCGCCCATGGCACGTTGTTCGACGTCAGCCTGATCGGTGCGCATCCATGGGTTACCGTTTTCGATGGGTCGGTGGAATTGTACAGGCCCGATGTCAGGGGACCGACAAAGACGCTTGTTCCGGGACAGAGCATGGCGTTTGATGGGCACAGGACCGGGCAGGCCGTATCCGCGGCGGAGGCGCGATGGGTGTCGGGCATGCTGGCGCTCGATGCGGCGCCCCTTGCCGAGGCGGTGGCAGCGATCAACCGCTATAACAGGATACAGATCCGGCTGGCGCAGCCCTTTGCCATGCCGCTGCGCATGACGGGCGCATTTAGAGTTCGCGATCCGGAAGAGTTCGCGCGCGCTGTTGCGGCCAGTTTCCATCTCAAGGTAGAGCGACCCGACAGCACCACGATCCTGCTGGTGGCACCGCCCCAGCAGGCGGGATCGGACATGTAAAAAATCTGTCGGGTGTTTTTGCAAGCCGGCGTCTCCCCACTGTCCCGCCCATTGGCGGCAAGGGGGAGAAGGCCAAAATGTTGCGATTTTCATTATCTGCTCTGTATCTGTCCGGCAGTATCGTCAGCGCGGCGCTCGTGGCCAGTGCGCCGGCGGCGCTTGCCCAGCATTCTTCCAGCATGGGGATGGCGCTGCCCGCTCAGCCGCTCGGTGCCTCGGTCCGGGAACTGGCCCTGCGTTCGGGGCAGACCATCCTTGTCGATGCGGACCTCGTCGCAGGGATCAACGGGCCAGCGCTCCAGGGCGCGTTCACGGTAGAGGCGGCGCTGGATCGGCTGCTCGCCGGAACCGGTCTTGTCTGGACCCGGGTCGAGGGCAGTATCATCATCCGGAAAGGGCGCGGGTCCGGACAGGACGGGGATGCCGACGCCGATGAGGGCGTACGTCTCCTGGTCACGGGCAGCCGCATCCGCGGTGCGCCGATCCCCTCGCCGGTGATGGTCCTCGACAACCGGGCCATCAGGGACAGCGGTCTTGCCGATCTGGGCGACGTTGCCCGCAGCCTGCCGCAAAGCTTTGGAGGCGGGCAGAATCCGGGCGTCGGCTTCAACGTGCCGTCGAGCACCGGCGGCAATGTCGGCGGCGGATCCTCGGTCAATCTGCGCGGCCTGGGCAGCGATGCGACATTGACCGTGCTGAACGGTCGCAGGGTACCCTATGACTCGGCCCGGCAGGGCGTCGACATTTCCGCGATTCCGCTTGCAGCGGTCGACCGGATCGAGGTGGTGGCGGACGGCGCCTCGGCCATTTACGGATCGGATGCGGTCGGGGGCGTCGTCAACGTGATCCTCAGGCGCGACTATGATGGCGTTGAAACCCGCGCCCGCATCGGCGGATCGCCCGATGGCGGGAATTTCCAGCAGCAATATGGCGTGCTGGCGGGCAGTCGCTGGAACGGGGGCGGCGGCTTCCTGACCTATGAATATGGCCACAATAGCGCCCTCATGACCAACCAGCGCAAATATGGCCGGATCAGGCCGGACCTGACCTTGCTGCCTGCCAGCCGCCGCCATGCCGTGGCGGGAAGCGTCCATCAGGATATCAGCGACAATCTGACCATTGAACTGGACGGCCTCTACAACCAGCGGACTGGCGAATTTTCCTATCCCACAAGCACCGCCGCCAATCTGTCGGTCAGCCGGATCACCCAGAGCTTTGACAGCTATACGCTGGCTTTTTCAGGCGCTGCGCGCCTCTCGCTCGGGCAGTGGGAGGTCAGCCTGTCGGGCAGTTTCGGCAAGGGGCGCACCTATTTTCAGGGCGACACCTTCATCAACGACCTATTTTCGAGCCGGGCCTTCGGTCGCTACAATAACCGGACGATGACCGGCGAGATCGCGGGCGACGGCCCCTTGTTCGCCTTGCCGGGCGGGGACGCCAAGCTGGCCCTGGGTGCCGGCATCCGGGCGAATGACTTCGCAATCTTCCGGGGCGTGGGCAATATCAACAATGCCAGGCCGTCGCAGGACAGCGTCTATGCCTTTGGCGAGGCCAGTTTCCCGCTTGTGGGGCCTGCGCAGGCCGTGCCGCTGATGCGCAGCCTCAGCCTCAGCGCCGCGCTTCGCTATGAGCATTATCGCGGCCTTGCCGACGTCGTGACGCCCAAATTCGGCATGATCTACGCGCCGGCCGATTTTCTCGACATCAAGGCGAGCTGGGGACGATCCTTCCGGGCGCCAAGCTTCATCCAGCTTTATTCAATCGAACAGGCCATTCTCTATCCGATCACGACCTTCGGGGGGAAGGGCTATCCCGCAGAAACCACGGCCTTGCTGATCGCCGGGGGCAATAGCGACCTCAAACCGGAAAAGGCACGCAGCTGGTCGGCCACCATGGCCCTGCATCCGTCCGGCATTCCGGGCGCCTCGCTTGAATTGAGCTATTTCCACACCCGCTATGTCGATCGCATCGTCAATCCGATCCCGACGGCAGCGCTCGCGCTCGTCAATCCCATCTACGCCAACCAGATCAGTTACGCGCCAACGGCAGCGCAGCTTGCAGCGGCCATCGCCCATGCGAGCCAGTTTCTCAACGGGGCAGGCGCGCCCTATGATCCGGCACATGTCGCCGCGATCATCAATCGCGCCAATATCAATGCCGGTCGCCAGACGATCCGGGGCATTGATGCCCAGCTTGCCTACAGGACCGGCCTTGCCGATGGGAACATCGAGATGTCGGCCAATCTCACCTATCTCGACAGCGAGCAGCAGCTTCTGGCGGACGGTCCGGTCGAGCAGCTGGCGGGACGATTGTTCAACGCGCCGCACTGGCGCGCCAGGGGCATGATCGGCTGGAGCAAGGGCGGCTTCCGCACTGCGGCCACGCTCAACACGATCGGCGGCGTCAAGGATGTGCGCTCCACCCCGGCTCTGCATATTGACGGCATGACGACGGTCGATATCAGCACCCGTTACCGCTTTGGCGAGGAAGGGGGGCGGTTGCGCGGCGTCGAGCTTGGCCTCTCGATCCAGAATATTCTCAATGCCTTGCCTTCGGTCGTCGCGACCAGCCTCTATTATGACACGCCCTATGACTCGACCAACTATTCAGCGGTCGGCCGCTTCATCGCGCTCGAACTGGTCAAGAAATGGTGAGCGTCATGGGCAGGACATCGATCGCGTTGCTGGCCGCGGGCGTCG
>DATEDR010000361.1:0-5599 GCA_035281605.1 Sphingobium sp. | reverse complement strand
CGACGACCGTGCCTTCGGCCAGTTCGACATAGGTGAGGTCGCACCGATCCCAATTCTTGTAGCGGGCCCGCGCCACGCGCGCGGTGACGCCTGCGATGGAGGGGACATCGGGAAAGGCCGCAGGGGCAAGGGGAGAGCGCTGAATCATGCCTGTCGCTTAACGCAATATGCCCGCTCGTCAACGCGCGAAGCAGCTGGCGGAAAACTCTGCTCTGATTGACTAAAGGGTGTCCGCCCCCTAAATCGCCGCGCATGTCCGTGCGCGTCATCGTCATGAGGTGCGCGACCCCCTTTAGTCAGGATGCTGCATGTTCGGCGCACTCGCCAAGTCCATCTTCGGATCGTCCAACGAACGCTATGTGAAGTCATTGGGCAAGATCGTCGAACGCATCGCGTCCTTCGAACCCACCATCTCGGCGCTTAGCGACGAGGAACTCACGGCGCAGACCGCGAAGTTCCGCGAGCGGCTGGCCCAGGGCGAAACTCTCGACGACCTGCTTCCCGAAGCATTCGCCACCGTGCGGGAAGCGGCCAGGCGCACGCTCGGCCAGCGGCATTATGACGTGCAGATGGTCGGCGGCATCGTCCTCCATCGCGGCGAGATCGCCGAAATGCGCACCGGCGAGGGCAAGACGCTGGTGGCGACCCTCGCGACCTACCTCAACGCGCTGGAGGGGAAGGGCGTCCACGTCGTCACCGTGAACGACTATCTCGCCACGCGCGACTGCGACTGGATGGGACAGGTCTATCGCTTCCTTGGCCTCACCACCGGCGTCATCGTGCCGAACATCAGCGAGGACCAGCGCCGCGCAGCCTATGCCGCCGACATCACTTACGCGACGAACAACGAACTCGGCTTCGACTATCTGCGCGACAATATGAAATATGACCGCGCATCGATGGTGCAGCGGCCGTTCAACTTCGCCATCGTCGACGAGGTGGACTCGATCCTGATCGACGAAGCGCGCACGCCGCTCATCATCTCCGGTCCCACCGACGACAAGTCGGAGCTTTACGTTTCCGTCGACGCCATCGTGAAGCGGCTCGACGAAGCCGACTATGAGAAGGACGAGAAGCAGCGCAGCGTCACCCTGACCGAGGACGGCACGGAGAAGATCGAGCGCATGCTGGAAGAGGCAGGGCTGCTGCAGGGCGCCAACCTCTATGATTTCGAGAACACCGCCGTCGTCCACCACGTCAATCAGGCGCTGCGCGCGAACGTCATGTTCCGCCGCGACATCGATTATATCGTCAAGGATGGCAAGGTCATCATCATCGACGAGTTCACCGGCCGCATGATGGACGGCCGCCGCTGGTCCGACGGCCTGCACCAGGCGGTGGAAGCCAAGGAAGCGGTGAATATCGAGCCAGAAAACCAGACGCTCGCCTCCATCACCTTCCAGAATTATCTCCGCATGTATCCCAAGCTGGGCGGCATGACCGGCACGGCCGCGACCGAAGCGACCGAATTCTACGAAATCTACAAGATGAACGTCGTTACGATCCCGACCAACCGGCCGGTGCAGCGCGTCGATGAGGAAGACAGTTTCTACAAGAATCTGGAAGACAAGTTCCGTGGCATCGCCAAGACCATCAAGATCCACGCCGATCAGGGTCAGCCGGTCCTCGTCGGCACGGTGTCGATCGAAAAGTCGGAAATGCTGTCCGAATTCCTGAATCAGGAAGGCGTCAAGCACGCCGTCCTCAACGCCCGCTTCCACGAAAGCGAAGCGCATATCGTCGCGCAGGCGGGCCGCAAGGGCGCGGTGACGATCGCCACCAACATGGCCGGGCGCGGCACCGACATCAAGCTGGGCGGCAATCTGGAAATGCGCGTCGAGGATGAACTGCGCGACATGCCCGAGGGGCCTGAGCGCGAGGCCGCGATCCGCCGCATCGATGCCGAGATCGAAGCGGAAAAGGCCGAAGTGCTCGCCGCCGGCGGCCTGTTCGTTCTCGCGACCGAACGGCATGAAAGCCGGCGCATCGACAACCAGCTGCGCGGCCGTTCAGGCCGTCAGGGCGACCCCGGCCTTTCGCGCTTCTACCTCAGTCTCGACGATGACCTGATGCGCATCTTCGGCCCGGACACGATGTTCGCCAAGATGATCCGCTCGAACCTGGAAGATGGCGAGGCGCTGCCCCCGTCCAAATGGCTCAGCAAGGCGATCGAAACCGCGCAGAAGAAGGTTGAGGCCCGCAACTACGACATCCGCAAGCAGGTCGTCGAATATGACGACGTCATGAACGATCAGCGCAAGGTCATCTATGAACAGCGCGCGGACATCATGGATGCCGATACGGTGGATGATGTTGTGGTCGACATGCGGCACGAAACGGTGAACGACCTGGTCGGCGCCTCATGCCCGCCGGGCACCTATCCCGAACAATGGGATATGGAACGGCTCAAGGCCCGCACCGCCGAAATTCTGGGCCTTGAACCCGACTTCGACGCCTGGCTCGCCGAAGATGCGGTCGACCCCGAGATGATCGAGGAACGGCTCAATGCCCTTGCGGACGAAGCCGTCGCCGAAAAGGTGGGCCAGATCGATCCCGAAAACTGGCACATGATCGAAAAGTCGATCCTGCTCCAGAGCCTGGATCATCACTGGAAGGAGCATCTTTCGACCCTCGATGCCCTCCGCCAGGTCGTGCACCTGCGCGCCTATGCGCAAAAAACGCCGATCAACGAATATAAGCAGGAAGCCTTCGCGCTGTTCGAGCGCATGCTGGGCAATATCCGCGAGGATGTGACCGGGTCCATCGCCCGCGTCCAGTTCCGCATGGAGGAGCCGCTTCCGGAATTCGATCTGCCGGTCCTGCCCGACTTCATCACCACGCATATCGATCCCTTCTCGGGCGAAGATAATAGTGGCGACATCGACGCAGGCCTGCTGGGCGGCATCACCACCACCATCCCCCGTCCGCCCATCGGCAACGCCTCAGCGGACGAGTTCGTCAATCTCGACATCAGCCGCAATGCGCCGTGCCCGTGCGGCTCGGGCCAGAAATACAAACACTGCCACGGCGCGCTGAGCTGAGCTTTCAGCCCGTCGCCGGGGACGCTGTATTTCGGTAGGAAAGGGACTATCGCTTTCACCCTCTCCGGCAGGTGGGAGAGGCAGGGCACTGCCGCGAAGCGGTGGGGGGGTGAGGTTTAGCTACGCAGAACCCTCATCCAACTTCGCCTAGACGGCAAGCTGGCAAGGTTGCGTATCCTTCTCCCAGACGGGAGAAGAACGTCCGCAGCTAGTCCAAACCGGCCAAAAGCCCCGTCAATCATTCCGGCGTTCGTCGCCTTTTTCGCCATGCAGCTTCGCCCATAATTGGGCTGTTCCGGCCTCCTGCGCCTTGGTCACATATTGCGCCGCTACCAGCCAGCCCTTGATCGGCCGCAGCGGCAGGACGGTGGTCAGGATGAGCACCGGTATGCCCACGGCGACATGGACCCAAAGTCCTGGCCGAGCCAATATTTCCAGCATCACGATGAAGATCACGCCCGGTACGCAGGCGAAGAGTTGGACGAACACGGCCGGGCCGTCTGCGGGGTCGGCGAAGCTGTAATCCAGCCCGCATAGTTCGCACCGATCCCTGAGCGTCAGGAAGCCGCGAAAGATGTGCCCCTCGCCGCAACGGGGACAGCGGCCCCGCGCGCCCGTCTCGATCGCCGAACGCGGTTTCCATCCCTCTCGCGCAGCGCCCGGTGCCTTGCCGCTATCCATCGCCATGTCCCTCTTGATGTTCCGGCCGATTGGATGATCCCTGCCGGAAACGCAACTGGGCGTTTTGCCTCAGCTATGCGCGTCGATTTGGACCGCGCGCCGCTCGCAATCCGGACGCCGGGATGACGCTAGGGAAATCTGGCGCCGAACAATGCCCCGCATTGCTCCTGCCCATGGAAAATGCTAAGCGCGTTGCGATTTGGATGCCCGACAGCGTACAGATCACGCCCCCGGCATCCCTTGCTCGGGGGCGTTTTCATATGTTCTGTCCTGCGTTCTTGCTGAAAGGGACGATCAGTGCGTCCGCCCATGCGATTTCGCTTGGCCGGGCACCTCGAATTTCTCCATCGCGTCGTGCAGTACCTGATCCGGGCAGGACGCGGCCAGCGCCCTGACCTTGTACCGCAGGGCAAGTTCGCGATGCGCGGCTATCTCTGGCGCAGGAGCATGCCGTGCGACGGCATCATTGGCTTTGGCGGCTTCTTCCCGCGCCCGCCGGAACAGGTAGCGCGCGTCGTCTGCGTCGGTTGACATTCCAACCTCCCGATGGACAGGCTTTCTCTATAGCATGGCCCATCACCACTTACCTTAACGCGGGTTAAATGAGCCCAAGTCCAGGAGGCGACCAATCTGGATGGCGGACAGGGTGGGATTCGAACCCACGGTGAGCGTAAACCCACGGCGGTTTTCAAGACCGCTGCCTTAAACCACTCGGCCACCTGTCCGTCGCATGGCTTCCTAGCGAACATGGCGATCAAGCCAAGCGCAAAATGACGCGCGGCGGCTTTAGTCGGCAGGCGGGAGCTTAAAGCGAAGTAGGGGATTTCATCATCGCACGTCCCTGTGCCACAAAAGGGGACAGGGAGATTCTTCAATGCGTTCCATGTTGTTGTCGTTATGCCTGGGCTTCGTCGCCGTGTCGGCGGCTTGCGTGCCTGGGGGCGATGCGGTGGCGCAGGAGGACCCTGGCTTCCGCTCCTATCTGGAATCGCTCCGGCCCAAAGCACGCGCCATGGGCATACGCAGCGCCACGCTCGATTCCGTATTCCCCTCGCTCACGCCCAATCCGCGCGTGGTTCAACTCGATCAGAGCCAGCCGGGAGGAGGGGCCTATTCACCCATCCCCAATTTCGAACCCTATCGCCGCCAGCATGTCGACGCCGCGCGCATCAGCCGTGGCCGCATCGCCTATCAGGCTAACCGCGCCCGGCTCGCCCGGATCGAGGCGGAGACCGGCGTGCCGGAGGAGATCATGGTCGCGATCTACGGCCATGAAACCAATTATGGCTCCTATACCGGCGACTTTGATCTTATCCGCTCGCTCGCGACCCTCGCTTATGAAGGCCGCCGTCGCAGCCTGTTCGAACCGGAACTGCTCGCCACGCTCAAGATGCTGGACAATGGCGTGGCGCGCAGCCGCCTGGTCGGCAGTTGGGCCGGCGCGACTGGCTATCCGCAATTCCTGCCCAGCGTCTATCTGCGCCTCGGCAAGGATGGCGACGGCGACGGCCGTGTCGATATCTGGAGCAGCGAGGCGGACGCGCTTGCGTCGATCGCCAATTATTTCGTCAATGCAGGGTGGCGGCGGGGGCAGCCATGGGGCGTCGCCGTGTCGGTGCCCGCTGACCTCGATCGCTCGGCCATCGCCGCCCGCACCCGCCCGGCGCGCTGCGAGCGCGTGTTCAACCGCCACAGCCGCTGGCTCAGCATGGCCGAATGGCGCCGCCTTGGCGTCACGCCCACGAGCGGGGCCTGGCCCGCCGACGCGGTGATGGCGACGCTGCTGGAGCCGGATGGGCCGGGCAACACGGCCTATCTGCTCACCAGCAATTATCGGGCGATCCTCGACTATAACTGCTCGAACTTCTATGCCCTGT
>DATEDR010000360.1:0-3966 GCA_035281605.1 Sphingobium sp. | reverse complement strand
TCCTGGATATCAGGCGCAGCGGTCTGGGCTTGCGCGATGCCCCCGATCATTAGCGCGAACAGCGATGCGGACGAATAGACGAGCGGCTTCATGGCCATGTTATGATCCTCCCCATGGAGTTGAGGCGCGCCGTGCCGCGCCATAATTACTCAGACTAATTATTTCTCGGAGTAATTCAGCGCAAGAGGGAATTTGCAGCACTGCCCAACAAAATTTTCTGCCTTGTGTTCTTATCGCATAAGATGGCGGAAATATCGGGGATTTTCGAGCTTTTGAAGCGCTCTTCGGCAGAGAAAAGCCGGCTGAAAAGCATCCCGCCCGGCGATGTGCGTCGCCAATTTGTCTGACTTTGTTGATTTTCTCAGTCGGCAATCCAGCCCGCCGTAGCGTCGCGGCTGCGGGTCAGGCGGATCTGGCCGTCTACCAGGCCGATAGCCTTGCCCGGCGCCGCGATGGAGACGAAGCGCACTGCCCCGGAGCGGGGCTCGGCGAATCGGACGAACTGGCTGCGCATCGCGAAGTCGGCGCTGCGGTCATCGCGGGCGAGTGTCACCGATCCATCCTTGCCGGCGACCAGATAATGGTCGCGCAGCAGGATGGGGGAAAGCATGACGCTTTGCGGTCCGCCCCGGCCTGCGGTCTGGCGAAACTGCGTCGCGGGCAGCGAGGGATTGCCGGCAATCAGGCGGCTGTCCTCCTGCGCCAGAAACGCCTTGCGATCGACCGCCGAACTGAACCGTTCGGGCAGCGGGCCATTACCCACGGGCACGCCGAAATCGGGGGTGCCGTCCGCCTTGTAATAGAGCCGTTGGATGCGGGTATGGCGATCGGGATTGAACAGCGGATCGCCCTTGATCGCCTCATAATCGCGGCCATGATAGACCAGTATGTCGCGGCCTTCCTCATCCACGGTAAAACTATTGTGGCCGGGGCCGAACACGCTCGTCTCCCGACAGGTGGTGAAGACCGGCTCCGGGCTCTTGGTCCAGGCGCGGGGGTCCAGAATGTCGGCATCCTCATGTGCGGTCAGCAGGCCCAGACAGTAGCGCGCATCGGTGGCGCTGGCCGAATAGGTCATGAACAGGCGGCCGTTGCGGTGGAGGATGGCGGGCGCTTCGGCCACCTTGTAGCCGCGCACTTCCCAATCGAGCGTCGGAACGGTGAGGCGCGTCGCCCTTGCGGCAAGCTTCAGCGGCGATTCCAGCGGCGCGATATAGAGATTGCTGTTGGTCTCGATCCCCGGTTCGCGCTGCGCCCAGGCGAAATAGCGCTTGCCCTTGTGGACGAAGCTGGTGGAATCGAGGTTGAAACTGTCCCACGGCGCCTGAAACTGCCCGAGCACGGTCCATTTGCCGGTCATCGGGTCCGGCGCGTCGCAGATGATCGCATAGGTGCGGATGCGGAACACATCCTCCCCGCCGCCGCTGGGGCCGGCGGCGAAATACATGATCCACTTGCCGTCGATCTGGTGCAGTTCCGGCGCCCAGAGGAATCCCGACATCGGCCCCCTGGCTTCGTGGCGCCACAGCACGCGCTCCTCTGCCGTGGCAAGGCCTGCCAGCGTCTTCGACCGGCGCAGTACCAGCCGGTCATATTCGGGCACGGAACCGGTGAGATAATAATTGCCATCATCGTGGCGAAAAACCTGCGCGTCGGCGCGCTGCCTCACCAGCGGATTGACCGGTCCGGGCGCCGGCACGGCGGGCCTGCGCGCCCAGGCAGGGACGGCGGACAGGGCCGCGCTACTGGCGATGAACCCGCGGCGGGACAGGGTGAAAGTCATGGTCGAAACTCCAACGAGATCAATAGTCTGCAACAGGCCAGCCGTTCGCGCCCCAGCGGACCGGCGCGATCCTCAACGTGGGCGCGCCGTTCGCCTGCTTGTCATAGGCATGGTAGACGACATAATCCTGGCCATCCCTGTCGTGCAGCCAGCCGGCATGGCCGGGGCCGCGCCAGCGCTGTTGCTCCTGAAGATCGGCGCGCAGGAAGATGGTGCCGCCGCCCTCCATCATCGGACTGCCGTCCTTGCCCAGATAGGGGCCGGTAATGTCTTTCGACCGGCCGATCACGGTGTAATAGCTGCTGTTCACGCCCTTGCAGCAATAGTCGTAGGACGCCATCAGCCAGTAAAAGCCGCCATGATCGACGATGAACGGCGCCTCGACCGGAGCCGGGCCGCCGGCGGGGGCGGGGCGGCGGGCGATGGAAAAGGGCTTCGTTTTCGGATTTTTGGCCTTGCCGCTTTTGGGATCCAGTTCGAACAGCTTGATGCCGGTCCAGAAACTGCCCAGCGTCAGCCAATGGCGGCCGTCGCGGGCGACAATGAAATTGGGGTCGATGGCGTTGAAGTCATCCGCTTTGGTCGACATGACCACCAGCCCTTCGTCGCGCCAGCCATAATCGGGCGCCTTGGGATCGAGCGTCGGGCTGGTGGCGAGGCCGATGGCCGAACGGTTCGAGCCGAAGGTCGAGACGGAGTAATAGAGTCGGTAGCGCCCGTTCACGAAGCTGATGTCGGGCGCCCACATGCCGTCGCTGCCGGGGATCGCTTGTTTCGCCCAGTCGGGCAGGGCGGTGAAGACGGGCGCGCCTGCGGTCCAGCGGATCAGATCCTTCGAAGTACGCGTTTCGATCAGGCGCTGGCCGTGGCCGGTGCTGAAGACATGATAGATGTCGTCCTGGCGGATGATGACCGGGTCGTGGGTCGGCGTGAGGTCGCCGGTGAGACGGCTGTTGAGCGTGGCGCCGGATCGATCAGGCGCGTGCTGCGCAGAGGCAAGGCCCGCGCAGGCGAGGAGGGCGAGGCTCGCCGCTTTCAAATTGGTCGGCAGCGCCATGCGTGCCCTCTCTCCTGAAAAACTGAAATGGGGATGGAGCGGGCGGCCATTCCATCCTCCGCCCGCTCCAAAGGCTTATTGCAGTTCCAGCACCACCACCGACTTGGGCGGCAGGGCGACGGTCAGCACGCCGTTTGCGATCTGCGCGCCGGTAAAGGGAGCGGGCTTCACCACCTCGGGCGCGTCGAACCCGTTATGCGCATTGATCGCCGGCGCTGTGAGCACCCGACCGGAGACGCTGGCGGCGTTCAGGCCATCCAGCTTCACCGCGACCATATTGGTCTGGTTGGGATCAAGGTTCGACAGGCCGACATGCACCTGCCCATCCTTGGCGCGCACCGCCGATCCGCTGACGGCCGGCATCACGAACCTGTCCTTGTGATACCAGGGCGTGTCGATGTCGATCGGCAGCACCGTGGCGTCCTGCCAGGGCTTGTACATTTCGAAGACATGATAGGTGGGGGTCAGCACCATCTTCTTGCCTTCGGTCAGGATCATCGCCTGCAATACGTTCACCATCTGCGCGATGGCGGTCATGCGGACGCGGTCGGCATGCTTGGCAAAGATATCGAGGTGGATCGAGGCGATCAGCGCGTCGCGCAGCGTGTTCTGCTGGCGCAGGAAGCCAGGGGGCGTGCCGGGGTCCTGCGCATACCAGGCGCCCCATTCATCGACCGCCAGGAAGACGCGCTTGTTCGGATCATATTTGTCCATGATCGCGCTGTGCCGGGCGATCAACTCATCCATCTTGAGCGCGGCGGCCAGTGCGTCGGCCCAACCGGTTTCGTCGAAATCGACAGCCGGCGCGCGCGGCGGCCAGCCGCCCGCCGGATGGACATAATAATGCAGCGAGAGGCCGTCGAGCTTGTCGCCCGCCACCCGCATCATCGTTTCGGTCCAATTATAGTCGTCGACATTCGCGCCCGCCGCGATCTTCATGATCCTGGTGCCGTGTGGCGCCTTGACGAAGGTCGCATAGCGGCGCGTCTCGTCCGCCGCGAATTCGGGGCGCATATTGGCGCCGCAGCCCCACAGTTCATTGCCCACGCCGAAATAGGGAACCGCCCACGGCGCCTTGTGCCCGTTCTTGGCGCGCAGGTCCGCCAGGCTGCCGGCGGGCGCGGTC
>DATEDR010000359.1:0-3633 GCA_035281605.1 Sphingobium sp. | reverse complement strand
ATGGAGGACAAGGGCCGCTTGCCCGCTTCCACCCGGTTCGCCACCGGCGCGCCGTTCTTTTCCGGGGTGAAGCTGAAATCGGTCAGCTCATTGTTCAGGATCACGCCGTCCGCGATCAGCTGGCTGCCGAAGAAGCTTTCGATGGTCGACGTCCAGGCGGCGATATCGCCCTGCCGGTCGACGGCGACGAAATGGCTGGTGCCCTCTTCCGGCTGCGGAAGGGCGGCGGTGCGGGGCTGCGCGCCGGGCGGCGTTCCCGGCGCGTAGGTCCCGAGCGTGCGGCCCATGCTGATAAGGGCCGACCGACGCCCGAGATAGGAAGGGTCGATCAGGCCGCTGATCGGCACCTGCACGAAATCGGGATCGCCAAGCCAGGTGTCGCGGTCCGCATAGGCAAGGCGCATGGCCTCGCCGATGACGTGCCAGGATCGCGGATCATCCTTTCCCCAGGCGGACAGCGGGAAACGCTCCACCATGCCCAAAATCTGGAGCACCGTGATGCCGCCGGCCGAGGCGGGCCCCATGCCGCAGATGGTATAGGCGCGATACGGGCCGCAGACGGGCTTGCGCGGCTTGACCGCATAGCCGGCGAGGTCGGCTTCAGTCATGGGCACGGGGTTTCTGGGCGCGCCGGTCACCGTTGCCGCAATCGCCTTTGCCGTGTCGCCCCGGTAAAAGGCGTCTGGCCCTTCGGCGGCGATGCGCCGGAAAAGGCGGCCAAGCGGCGGATTTTTGAGCATCGTGCCGACAGGCGCGGGCGCGCCGTCCACCCAGAAATAGGCGCGGATCTCTGGAAAATTGCTCCAGATCGGCGCGACTGCCTTCAGCGCCGTATCGAGCCGCTGCCGAACTTCGAACCCCTGTTCGGCCAGGCGGATGGCAGGTTCGAACAAGGCCGCCCAAGGCAGCTTGCCCCATTTGCGATGCGCTTCCCAGGCGAGGCGCACATTGCCCGGCACGCCCACCGAGTAGCCGCCCGGCCACGCGTCCCGGAACGACAGCGGCTTGCCCTCCGGATCCAGGAAACGATCCGGGCGCGCGGCGGCAGGCGCGGTTTCCCGCCCGTCGATCGACTCCAGAACCCCGGTCTCGCCATCATGGTGCATCAGGAAGCCGCCGCCGCCGATGCCGCTGTTATGCGGTTCGACGACATTGAGCGCGAGCATCATGGCGATCGCCGCGTCCGTGGCGCTGCCGCCGCGACGCAGCATCTCCTGCCCCGCCGCCGCAGCGCGGGGATCGGCGGCGGAAACGGTGGCCGTGACAGCCACAGGCTCGCGCGCGGCCAGCGGCGTGGGGGCAAGGGCGATAAGGGCGAAGGCGGCCAGCACGGCCGGGGGGCGGAAGGTCATGGCGCCACCCTATCGCCGCGGCGGCGCGCCGCAACCCTCGGCGTCACGCGTCGACGCCGACTATCTCGCTGATATGCTTGACTCCGTCGCGCGCCATCAGTGCCTTGAGACCTGCGTTGATCCTGCGGGGAAGATAAGGTCCTTCATAGACGAGCGCGCTGTACAACTGGATCAGGCTGGCACCGGCGCGCAGGCGGGCATAGGCCTGCTCAGCCGTGGCGATGCCGCCCACCCCGATCAGCGGCAGGCGCGTGCCCAGTAGCCGGCGGAAATCGCGCAGCCGCTGGTGCGACAGATCAGCAAGCGGCGCGCCCGACAGCCCGCCGGCTTCGCCCGCCTCTGCCGACCGAAGCGCGGGGGGGCGAGAAATGGTGGTGTTCGATACGATCAGCGCATCGATGCCATGGTCGATGCAGGCGGCGGCGATATCCTCGACATCGGCAGGCAGCAGGTCGGGCGCGACCTTCAGGAAGATGGGCGTGGCGGCAGAACCGCGGGCCTCCATCACCGCGCTCAAGAGCGCGTCGAGCGCCGCCCGATCCTGCAACGCGCGCAGTCCCGGGGTGTTGGGCGAGGAGATGTTCACGGTCAGATAGTCGGCCAGCGGCGCCATGCAGACGACGCCGGTCACATAATCGGCGATGGCGCGTCCTGCGGCGGCGGCCTCCTTGTTCGCGCCGATATTGATGCCGATCACCGGGCTCCGGCCATCCTTGGACGGTTGGCGACGCTTGGCAATGCGCTCGGCCGCCGCTGCCTGCCCGCCATTGTTGAAGCCCATGCGGTTGATGACCGCGCGGTCCTGCGCCAGGCGGAACAGGCGGGGCTGCGGATTTCCGGGCTGCGGCAAGGGGGTGAGCGTGCCCAACTCGGCGAACCCGAAGCCCAGGCCATGCATCTTGTGCGCCACCAGTCCTTCCTTGTCGTAGCCTGCCGCCAGGCCCACCGGATTGGGGAAGCGAATGCCCGCGATCGTCTGGGCGAGCATGGCGTCGGGCCGCGGGGGCGGTGGCGTCGGCATCATCCGCAGCATGGCGACCGAAAGATGATGGGCGCGCTCGGCATCCAGCGTGAAGATCAGGGGGCGGACCAGGCGATAGGACATGGCGGCGCTATGCCAGCATGAAAGGGCGCCGTCGAGTCGCTGTGGCAACGGGGCAACAGTAAGGAGATAACCTTATTTCTTGCTTCTTTTCAGCATCAAATGTCCTGATTTGGTCCGTCAAATGTCTGATCCATCCAATCAACCGTCTCCGATTCGGACGTATGAGTCCCCCTGCGACCCGAAGGCTCTAGGCCATATGGCTGACGAGACCTTTTACTGGCCCGGTGGATGAATTTCCGCCGGGCCATTTTTTGGTTCGTCAAATAAAGTACTGAAAAATCGTATGTTGTTAAGTAACGCCTTGCACCCGCGGCGATAACCATCATAGTAACCTGATGGGGTGAGTATGGGGCGGCAGTGCAGCGAAGCATCCGGGGGGATGCAAAGTATCTCGGCCAAGGATGGCCACGCGACGCCTTCCTACATGGTAGACGGCGCCCAAGGACCGGTACGATTACAATATTTCGCGCCGCCTGAACGTCTACGCGCCTATTTCGGCCCGCTCTATGTTTTCACGCAGACCGCCGATCGTTATTCCGACGTCACTCGGGCAGATGTTCCGCAGCTGCGCTTTATGCTCAAGGGCCAGGGTCAATATCATTTCCATGATGGAACGACGGCGGCCACGCCCGACATCTGCCTGGTCGGCCCGACGTTTGGCGCCACCCGGTTCGAACTGGATAGCCCGGCCCATGTCGTGGGCATATCGCTGCTGCCCGCCGGTTGGGTGAGCATGGGGGGCGGGGACGCCAGCCTGGTTGCGGACCGGCTGCTGGACCTCGGCGAAGCGCGGTCGGGCGCTCTCCTTGACCTGCTGGGGCGACTGCGGAGCCTGAACGATGCCGAGGCGATGGCCCAGTGTTGCTGGCTGCATCTGGCGCGCTGGCTGGAGCCGCTTCCCGAATCGACCTGGCGGCTGCTGGAGGCGGTGGATGCCTGGCTGATGGCGGAAGGTTCGCCGCGGATCGAAACCCTTGCCGAGCGGACGGGCCTGTCCCCGCGGCAACTCGCGCGCCTGACGAATCGCTATTATGGCTGTCCGCCCAAGCTGCTCGCGCGCAAATATCGTGCCCTGCGCTGCAGCGCGCGGATCGCGCTCGATCATCACAGCTGGCAGGAACTGTGCGAAGACGGCCGTTTCTACGACCAATCGCACTTCATTCGGGAAATAAAGCA
>DATEDR010000358.1:0-22228 GCA_035281605.1 Sphingobium sp. | reverse complement strand
GGCAACCGCGAAATCGATGTTGCGCTTCTGCACGGCATAGGCGCCCGCGACATCGGCCTGGTCGACAAGGTCGCGGACCGGCGGACAGGGCTTTCCTTCGGCGGCGGCCGTCCTCAACCGTTCGGCGATGCGATCGAACTGCTCGCTCATAGCTTCACGCAAATATTCATAGGTTCTCCATAAAAGGCGAGGGAATGAGCGCCGCCTTCACGGCCCAGACCGGAAAGCCTCACCCCGCCGAACGGCGTCCGCAGGTCGCGCAGGAACCAGGTATTGACCCACGCGATGCCCACGTCCATTTGCCGGGCGACCCGGTGGGCCCGCGTCAGATTTTCGGTCCACACCGCGGCTGCCAGGCCATAACGCGTGTCGTTGGCCAGCGCTACGGCTTCTTCCTCGCTGTCGAAGGGAGCAATATGCGTCACCGGTCCGAAAATCTCTTCCTGGACGCAGCGCGCGGATTGCGGGAGGCCGGTCAGGATCGTCGGCTGCACCCAGCAGCCTTCGTCCAGCTCAGCGCCCAGCGCCGGCACGCCGCCGCCGGTGACGACCGTCGCCCCTTCGGTACGGGCAAGCTCATAATAGCTCAGCACCTTGTCGCGATGGCCCTGCGAAATCAGCGGCCCCAGCGTGCAGGCCGGATCATCGGGATGGCTCGGCCGCAGCCGCTCGGCCCGTTCCTTCAGGCCGGCGACGAACCGGTCGAAGATCGGCCGTTCGACATAGACGCGTTCGGTGCAAAGGCAGACCTGCCCGCAATTGAGGAAGGTCGAGCGCGCGACCCCGTCCAGCGCCTTTTCCAGGTCCGCATCGGCGAACACGATCGCCGCATTCTTCCCGCCCAATTCGAACGAGACCGGCTTCACGCCACTGGCAGCAGCGCGCATGATGGTCGATCCGGTCCCGGTCTCGCCCGTGAAGGTGATCGCGTCGATCTTTGGATGCGTCGTCAGAAACTGGCCCGCGGCATCAGGGCCGTGACCGTGGATCAGGTTGAATGCGCCCGCCGGCAGGCCGACCTCATGCATGACTTCGGCCAGCAGGGTCGCCGTTCCGGGCGTCTCTTCCGACGGCTTGGCGATCACGGCATTGCCCAGCGCCAGCGCCGGCGCCACTTTCCAGGTCAGCAGCAGGAAGGGAAGATTCCACGGCGAAACCACCGCGACGACGCCGTGCGGCTTGCGCACCGTATAGTTGAGCGCGCCCAGCCCGTCGGGCGTTTCCGTCTGGAAACACTCGCCCGAATCCTGGCCGATCATGTCGGCGAACAGGCGGAAATTCGCGATGCCCCGGGCAATGTCCAGCGTCCGCGCCTGCGACGCCGGCCTGCCGGTGTCGATCACCTCCGCGGCGACGAACTCGTCGAAGCGCTTTTCGATCGCGTCGCTGATCGCGTAGAGAAAGCGACGCCGCTCCGAAACCTGCATCGCGCCCCAGGGGCCGTGCATGGCCGCGCGCGCGGCAGCGACCGCTTCATCGACGTCCCCGGCGGTCGCTTCGGCGACCCTGGCGACCAGGCGCCCGTCGATCGGCGAAAATTTGTCGAAGGTCTGACTGGGCTCAATCCAGCGCCCGCCCACATAACAGCGGTCGTTGCGGATTGCGCGGTCGTCTTTGCTTTGATGTTGAGATGCCATAATCACCATGCCTATGCCGCGCCGCCGGTTCGATGAAGAGCCATTTGCGCGAATTTGATATCACATTCTGGAATGTCTCCCGCCGGGCGACGCCAGCCAGGCCGCCGGCCGCGCATCCCGCGGGCAGGACAGTGACCCGTGGAAGCATCAGGCCGTGCGCCGGGGCGCATAGCGATCGCTCATCATCGCGGCGGCCGAGGAGTCCGACTTCAGCCGCAATGTGCGGGAAGGCGGCTCGCCGAAACGGTGATGATAGGCGACCGAAAAACGGCCAAGGTGCAGGAAGCCCCATTTCATCGCGATGATCGCGACCGTCGTCGTGCTGGGATCGGCCTCGATCAGGTCGGTCCGTACCCGTTGCAGCCTCATGTCGCGCAGGAAAGCGGTCGGGGTCGTGCCATAATGGCGGCGAAATCCCGCCTGCAGGGCCCTGGGGCTGATGTCGACGGCGGTCGCGATATCGTTGACCGTCAGGCTTTCATGGGCATGGGCCTCGATCAGTTCCGCTGCCTGGATGATGGGTCGGGTGATCATCGACCGCGCGCTTTGATGCAATTCCTCGCTGTAATTATTCGGCTGGCCCAGGAGAAACTGGTTCACCAGCAGGCTTTCAAACTCTCTGGTCGCGACCGCAGACGGCCGGGACGCTGAGTCGATCGTCGTGACGAACAGCTTCAATATCTCGGCAAATATGCGGTTCGACGGGGACGCAAGATCCATTTTCGCGCTGAACACCACCGGATTGACCAGGGCACGGTCCAGCCGCTTGCGGGCAGTGTCGAACAGATAGCCCCTGTTGATCTTGAAGATCAGGTGCCGGGCGCCCCTGCCTATCGCCAGGCTGACCTGCTGGCCGGGTTGTATGATCGACGCACAGCTGTTGTTCGACAGGAAATCCTCGGCGCCGACCGATACTGCGGCCTGCCCCTCGACGGGCCACTGGATAAGGTAGAAGTCTTCCAGCACGCGCGACGTTATCTTCACCTCGTCGCCATATTCCAGATAATATAATCCGCCGCAGTTCAGTTCGATTCCGTTGAAATGCGCGTCCAAACCGTCTTTCGGGCCTGAACGGAACAGGCGATAGTCGCCGAATGCCTCGCTCACCACGGACCGGACGACCTCCGCATCCCTGGAATTTGCCAGTGCAAGACTGCCGAGCGGTCGTCTTTCAGGACTGGGGATCAAAGTCGTCGAAGCGGGACGCGCGACCCATGATCGATCAGATTCCATTCGAAACTCCGCTCCCGCGCGGCGACCGGGGCTCATGCGCTGCCGCGCGATCCTATTCCTGAAGCAGGGATGCCGCAATCCGCAATTGGCTCATGACGGCTTCGGCGGCGGGCGACATCACGGCGCCGCGCCGCCGCGAAATGCCGATCACTCCCGCAGGCAAAGCCATTTCCGTATTCAGCGTCACGAATTGGTCGGTGTCGAGGCCGCTTGCGATGATCGCCCTGGGCCATACGCCAAGCATGTCCGTCTCCCGCAGCAGAAGCCGGTTGTTCAGGAAGGAGACGGATTCCACCGCCGCCTGCGGCGCGCTGAACCCCGCCCGGTGGAATATCATGTCGAACTGGCGCCGGAAGGTCGTTTCGCTCGGCGGCAGGATCCAGTCTGCGGCAACCAGTTTCGCCAGCGGCACGGAACTTTCCCCTGCCAGCGGATGGCCGGCGCGCGCGACGATGCACATCGCATCGGCGCATAACGGCTCCTGCTCCACTTCATTGCGGTGCCTGAACTCGCTCAACCGCCCGACCACCAGGTCGAGCTCGCCGGATATGAGGCGGGGGATCAGCTGATCGTTGGTCCCTTCGACGATCTTCAGCTGGATCGCCGGCCGGGTGCGCCGCAGATGCGCCAATGTCTTGGGCAGAAGGAAGCTGGAGGCGGTCAGCAATGTTCCTACCGCGACATGGCCGGCGGTGCCGGTCGCCAGCGAGGACAGCGCCTGACTTGTCTGGTCGAGTTGCGCCAGGATCGTCCTGCCATGGCGGACGAATTCCAGGCCCAGCTCGGTCGGTTCGACGCCCCTGTTGGTCCGGGCCAGCAGCGGCGCCTGCAAAGCCTCCTCCATGTCCTGGAGCAATTTGCTGGCGCTGGGCTGGGAGAGATTGAGCGCGTCCGACGCGCGCTTGATGCTGCCATGCTCTACGACAGCGATCATCAGCCTGAAATGCCGAAACTTGGCCCACTGATCAAATCGCGCCATTCGCTCTGCCATTCAATTTCTTGATTTCAAACCAGATGAATAGCGTATTTTTGATATAGCATCAATTCCGGGCCAAGGGGTGCTGATAACGGGCGCCATCGGCATGGCATCGCCCGACCGACCGACCTGTTCAGGCCGGCCGGGCGATTCCTTATACCAGCAGCGCCGATTGAGACGGCCTGACGATCAGCCGTTCGTCGACGATGACGCCATCCTGCACCAGGACCTGGTCGTCATATTTCAGCGTGCAGTTGAACATGGGCAGATCAATGTGCGCCAGGGTGGAGTTGCTGCCGCCGCCTTGGTCGTTCGGACCGGTCGAAAACAGGAAGACGCCGGGCATCGATCGGGAATCGCTGGCGATGCGGAACATGTCGTGCGGATGGACCGCCAGACAGTCGAGCGCCGAATTGGGATGCACCGCAAAGCCCAGGTGGGAAATGGCATAGGGCTCCAGATCGTCGGGCGACTTCTGGTGGCTCTTGAGGAACATCTCCATCAGGCGCGCGTCGGTGCCCTCGCCCTTTATCTTGCGGATATAGCCCTTCTCGATGGTCAGCTCGACGGGGCTTTCGAAAAAGCGGATATAGGGCAGGACCCAGCCGTCGCCAGGGACGAGCATGATCGTCCCTTCCGATGAATCCACGTCGGGCCAGAAGGCCGATGTGGACGCGCACCAATTGTCGACATGACCCGGTTCGTCGGCGGCACCCCACTGGCTTTCCACGCCGAGCTGTCCCAGCTTGCAATAGAAATCGGTGCCATAGGGCGATGTCGCGCGGAATTCCCGCGCTGCCTTGGTGATTGCCTCCAGATTCTTGACGGCTTCCTTCAGGCCGGGGGGCGGCAGCAGCCTCTTGAGCTGGTCCGGCCCGTCGGTGATCAGCAGGAAGCGCAGGCCGCGGCGGCGCCCTTCCTGCAGCCATGGCGCGCCCAGCGCCGTGTGGAACGCGACGACCAGGTCGGCCGAGTAGATCGCCTGAATCAGGCCCGGAGTCGCGGAAATCACG
Source organism: Sphingobium sp. (assembly GCA_035281605.1). Taxonomy (GTDB): domain Bacteria; phylum Pseudomonadota; class Alphaproteobacteria; order Sphingomonadales; family Sphingomonadaceae; genus Sphingobium. The sequence goes on along the minus strand of DATEDR010000358.1, from coordinate 17,369 downwards.
TCCCCGCCGCCGCCGCCGCTCGAAATGATCGCCTGGTTGAAGGGGTTGGCTACCTTCACTTCAAAGATGTTCGCTTCCAGCGAGGCTGCCGCGGCGAACGAAGCCTCGACATAATCCTTCGGCGTGTTCGCGTCGGTGACCAGGACGACCTGCGTCCCGCGCTCGACCTTCGACCGCTGAAACTGCTCACGGAATAGAAAGCCCAATTCTGAAGGCTTGACGTTGTCGCTCATGGTTTTCGCCCTTTGTTCGGCAGGAAGGCCCGTTTCCCGCAATTCCGTCAATAACGACTGCCGTTCCATATTCCGATCAAATTGCGGTCTTGTCAATCCTCCTCTTCACCTTCCAACAGGCGCCGATCCGGCCCGTCCGGCCTGCTGGTTATCGGCTTTGGCTATAACGATGTGAGTTTTTGCGAATTGCGCAAAAGAGGGATCGGGATCATGATCCGGCTTTTACCGGCATAGGGCAAATTACGTCAGCCGGCAGCAAAACGACCGCGAGCGAGGATTGCATGGATTCGGCCAAGTTTTTGAAGAATGTCTGGTATGTCGCCGCTCTTGACGAGGAAGTCAGCGCCGACAAGATACTCTCTCGCATCATTTGCGGCGAAGCCATCGCTTTCTACAGAACGCCGGAGGGCGAGGTGGTCGCGCTCGAGGACCGCTGTTGCCACAAAAGCCTCCCCCTTCACATGGGCTTCGTCGAAGGCGCCAACCTTCGTTGCGGCTATCATGGCATGTTGTTCAACCAGACCGGCAAGTGCATCTCCATCCCGGGCCAGGATGTCGTCCCCAGCAACGCCCAGGTGAAATCCTATCCCGTCCACAGCAAACAGGGCTGGGTCTGGATCTGGATGGGGGACAAGGCGCTTGCCGATCCGGCGAATATTACGGATTATCATTGGCTGGACGCGCCGGGCTGGGGCGCCAAGTCGGCCCATATCCACGTGAAGGCCAATTACCGCCTGGTCGTCGAAAACCTGCTCGACCTCACGCACCTTACCTATGTCCACGGCCGCACGATCGGCAATGCCGCCGTCATCGACGATGCCAAGGTCGACTTCGCCCTGGGCGAGCGGGAGGTGAAGGTCACGCGCTGGATGATGGATGTTCCCCCTCCGCCGAGCTATGTGCGGGCCGCGGGGTTCGAAGGCAATATCGATCGCTGGATGATCGTGCATTATGCGCCGCCGGGCTTCTGCCGCCTCTACACCGGGGGCGCCGACGCCGGCTCGGGAATTCGGGAAGGCAAGGCCACCCATCGCATGGACTGGCGCAACCTCAATGCCGTCACGCCGGAAACGGAAACGACGTCGCATTATTTCTGGGGCCAGGCCCAGGCGCATGATCCTGACAATCAGGCAGTGACCGACCTTGTGTTCGATCAGGTCCGCGTCACCTTCCTGGAAGACCTGGCGATCTTTGAAGCGCAGCAGGAAACGATCAACCGCGATCCAAGCCGCCCGGTGACGCGCTTCGTGACCAAGGCGGATGCCGGCGGGCGCCATGCCATGCGCGTGCTTGATCGCCTCCTCGCCGAACAGGCCGAGGGCAAGCCTGCGATAGTGCGTCCCAGCGACCTGCGCTGGGGTCCCGATCACCGCGACGTGCAAGAGGACGAAGTCGTCTCGGCCTGAAAGGCGGGATGCGCGACGGCCTTGGCGCCGTCGCCCGCCAGCGCCGCCTTGCGACCGCAGGGCGGCGACAACTCGTCTAGTCCCGGTTAAGCGGCCGACCCGTTGGATCCCCTGCGCTAGTCCGGGAGAGACCCCGCGGGCAGCTTCGTTCGATCATGCAATCTGCCGGCGCCGTGGCGCGCCGCCACCGACCAAATCCCGCCTGCGTCCACTTGGTGTCCCACGACCGAGGACGCCGACCAGACTGCTTTCCGGCGCAGGGAAGTCTGCGTCTTCTCGATGCCGTACAGCGACACCCGATAATCCCGGGCTCGCCCTCCGCCAAAGATCTTCGGATGTCGGTCATCCTTCCATGACCTCCACCGCACAGCCCAAAAAAAAGACCAAGGTGACCCGCTAGTGCGGATCACCTTGACCAAAGATGCTGCCAGTGCAGGCAGCGATGCCCGATACGGGGTTCAGCTGCCGATCTTCAACCGGAAGTTCGCGCCAAAGGTACGGGGCTGGTTGGTATAGTCGACCTGTGCCCCAGCGCCCGGCGCGATGTTGGCATAGCCGAATGCCTGCTCGTTGAAGAGATTGCGGCCGAACACGCCAATGCTGTAGCGACCATTCGGCGAAGTCCACGTCGCCGAAACGTTCAGCAGGTCATAATCCTTCTGGGCGAGCTGATTATTCGGCTCGCCATAATATTTGCTGCTCCAGAAGTTGGTCGCGTTCAGATTGAGCTTACCCTCGCCCAGGTCCATCTCATAGTCCAGCGCAGCATTGATCGTATAGCGCGGCGCGAACGGCAGGGCGTTCCCCTTGGCGCTGCGATATTCGATAAATGCGCCGCCACCCGGCAGGAAGACGCCGAAGGGTGCCGACGGGAAGTCCTTGAACTTCGAATGATTATAGGCAAAGCCGCCGGTGAACGTCAGGCCGTCCGCCAGTTGCGCGGCAAGGTCCAGATCGAGACCATAGGCCTCCGCTGCCGCGCCGTTATAGACGATCGTCGTCGTGGTGTAGCGCGAAACCTGGATGTTCTTGTAGTCATAATAGAAGCCACTGACGTTAAGGCGCACATTCCTGTCGAACAGCTCGGTTTTCAAGCCGCCTTCATAGGCATCCAGCTGCTCCGAATTATAGTCCGGAGCGTCAATGACGAAAGGATTGAAGCCGCCACTCTTGAAGCCCCGATTATAGGAAACATAGGCAAGGATATCAGGCGTCAATTTATGATCCAGCGCGATACGCCAGGTCGGCTTCTTCTCTTCGCGCCGCTGCTCGGGAATGACGGTCGACGGCACGAATGGCGGAGACAGGGTGTCACCGAAGAAATTGTCCGAACGCCCTTCGAACCGCCGCTTTTCAATCGTGTAACGCCCGCCCAGCGTCAGATTGATATCCTCGGAGAAGAGCGGGATCGTCATTTGCGCGAACGCGGCATAGGAGCGGTTTGTCGTCTTGCTATAGGTTTCAATGCGATCGATCACGCCCGGCGTGGCGAAGGCGCCACGAAGGTTGGTGGTATATTCCGGCAGGTCTTCCGTACCGAAGAAGTAATAGAGGCCAGCAACCCACTTCACCGGCGAGCTGGACGGCGAAACAAGCTGGAATTCCTGGGTAAACTGCCGGCCTCTCTGCTTGACGTCCAGGTCGAGGCTGGGAACGGCCGTGGCGAACGGGTTGACGATGAGATAATAGAAATAGTCGCGATAGGCGGTGATGCTGACCGCCCGCGCGAAATCCAGATCATAGTCGATCGTGCCGCTCACGCCGCTGACGCGGGATTCACTGTTGCTGGTCCGGAAGTGATCGACGTCATACAGCCCTTCCGCGCGGCTGGGCAGAAGCGGCGTCGTGCCGGGGAACGGGCGGAGGTTGGTGCCCATGCTGTTGACCGAATATTTATAGTCGGCGCTCAGCTTGATTGTCGCGCGGTCGTTGGGCGTGACGATGATCTTGCCGCGGGTGGTGATCTCGTCGTCGATCTTGTGGATATAATCGCCATTGGCAACGTTCCGGCCCCAACCCTGTCCCTGGGTGGTATAGCTGAGCGACAGGCTTCCCTTGACTATATCGTTGCCGCCGCCCGCGAACAGGCTCGTGCGGCTCGTCTCATAGGTGTCGAAGCTGGTGCGGAAATCAAGCTCCGCCTCCTCGGTGGGTTCGCGCGTGGTGATCTGAATGACGCCGCCCGTGGCATTGCGACCGAAGAGCGTGCCCTGCGGGCCCTTCAGCACGGCCACGCTGGTGACGTCGGAAAGGTCGGTCAGGCCCATGACCTGCGAGAAATAATAGACATTGTCGACATAGAGCGCGACCGGATTTTCGATGCCCGGCCCGACCGAAGTGGTGCCGATGCCGCGGATGCGCGGCTGGAAATAGCCCGAGCCGAGCGAAACCGACAGGCCCGGCACCTTGGTGGCCAGGGTCGTCGTGTCGGAAATGCCCGACTTCTGCAGCGCGTCGGACGTTACCGCGGAAATGGCGATGGGAATGTCCTGCAGGTTTTCCGACCGCTTCTGCGCGGTGACCATGATCTCGACAAGACCGTCATTCCCGGCGGCGGGCTGATCATCCTGCGCAGCTGCAGGCGCGGCCCACGCGACCGCAGCGGCAGCGAAGCAGGCGCACATGCTCGCGCGCGAAACAGAAGCTTTAAACGATGTCTTCATCATATTCTCCCTTTTCGGCATTTTTACCGATTATTGTATGAGGCCTAAGTATAGCGTCTGAAGAACTGGGAGCAGATGCTTTCGCCTGCTCTGGAAACATGCATGTTCTCGGAATTGGCCGCCGAGCAGCCACAGCCGAGGATTTAAGCTATCTCACAGCCGATGCGGATCGTTGATCCCCTGCGAACACTGCAGCAAGGCAAGCTTTCGCTTCCAGACACGCTGTTGTTCGAAAATGGAGCTATTTTTCAGGAAGGATCCTGAAAAGACGCGGACGCAAGCCTGACTTTCCCGCAGCGACGTCATGGAGCCATGCGTATCGCCGAGTTCGACGTCCATACTACTGACCATCTCCTGATCCAAGGAAGCCATCGCAGATTTATCGGGTTTCGCCAAAATATGCTACCTCTCAACCATCGCGGTTCAGTGACGAACAGGAATATAATGCAGCGCAGGCAGTCTGTTCTTGCCTGTCCGCACCGAATATTCCGCCCGCTTCCACGTTTTTTTATCACCACCGCGGATAACCGGCCCTCCCGCGGGCGTCTATCCTTTATCCGCAAGCTTTATCCGGTTACAGAACCGCGCCTGGCCGAATTTCAGAGTCCAAATGCGCGCCGCACTTCGCAGTTCGGATAAGTCAGTCGCACAGCGGATTGACGGCCCGCGCGCCGCCTTCCTAGCGTGAACGGCACGCCATCAAACAAAAATGGCGCCTGATAAACAAGGGCGAGGACATGAGCTCTATTCAATATCTAAGGCCCGCAAACGTCGCCGACGCGTGCGAGTTGCTCGCCACGCACGGCAGCGAGTCGCAAGTCATCGCGGGTGGCGTGGCACTGATTCCGGCACTCAAACTAGGCAAGAACAGGGCTTCCTGCCTTATCGACATCAGCAAGGCGCTCGGACCCGGCTCGATAACGCGCGAGCAGGACTATGTTCGCGTCGGCGCATCGGCGACCTTACGTGCGATCGGGCAGTCTCCGGTCATCCAGGCTCTGTTCCCGATCATCACCGACATGGAACGGGCGCTCTATGACGTGCAGACGCGCAATCGCGGAACGATCGGCGGAAACCTGTGCTATGCGGGAAGAAGCGGCGAGGTGGCGCCAGTGCTGGCGGTACTCGGCGCGCAGCTCGAAATTGCCAGCAGCAGAGGCGTTCGCATAATCCACGTCGCCGACTTCTTCGTTTCCCATCGCGTCTCCGCGCTCGCGCCCGACGAACTGCTTGTCGCCATCCGGCTGCCCTACCCGTCGCCTGGGACCAGCGGCGCCTATTGCAAGGAAGCGCGCCGGGCGGATCATTCCCCCATCGCGAATGTCGCCGTCCTGATCGATTACGGGGCCGAGACCGTCTCTATCGAAAGGGCTGTCCTGGTGGTGGGCGGCATCGAAGATGTCCCGACCCGCGCAAAGGAGGCCGAAGCGTTGCTGGCCGGGCGCGCCATCGATGCCGCTCTGGTCGAGCGCGCGAGCGCGATGGTCGCGCGGCAGTTCTGCGCGGCGCCCGGCCGTGGCGTCCCCCCCGCCTTCATCCGGAAGGCCCTCTCGCTCCTCAGCGGAAAAGCGATTTCCCTGGCCATCGACAGATGCCGGGCAAAGACGAAGGATCCATCGTGAAGCAAGCTCTTACCCTGACCGTCAACGGCGATGATCGTGAGATTTTCGTCGAGCCCACCCGAACGCTGCTGGAGGTTCTGCGCTACGATCTGCACCTGACCGGCGCCAAGGGCTCGTGCGAGATCGGGGCGTGCGGTTCCTGTACGGTCATGATCGACGGCAAGGCCGCCAAAAGCTGCCTTGTCCTTGCCGGACAGGCGCAGGATGCGCAGATCGTCACCATCGAAGGATTGGCGAAGCACGGCACGCTTCATCCCTTGCAGCAAAGCTTCCTGGACAATTTCGCAGTGTCGTGCGGCTATTGCACGCCCGGCATGATCATGGCCGCCAAGGCGCTGCTCGATGAGAACCCGGACCCGAGCGAAACAGAGGTGCGCGAAGCGCTGGTCGGCAATCTGTGCCGCTGCACGGGCTATGTCACGATCGTGGACGCGGTGCTCGCCGCGAGCAAGGCAATGCAGGATAGCGAAGGGGAGCTTGCCCGATGACCGAATATAGGGTGATTGGAACGAGCGTTCCCCGCGTCGATGGACGCGACAAGGTGACCGGGGCGATGAAATATACGTCCGACATGACCGTCCCCGGCCTGCTCCATGCCAAGGTGCTGCGCAGCCCGCATCCCCATGCCCGGATCCTGTCGATCGACGTTGCGCTGGCGGCGCAGCTTCCCGGCGTACGGGCGATCATCACCGGCGAGGATGCACCGGAAGAAAAGATCGGCGAATATATCAAGGACCGCTACGCGCTCGCTCGCGATATCGTCCGCTTCATCGGCGAGCCGGTGGCCGCCGTCGCCGCGGACACCGCGGAGATAGCGGCGGAAGCGATCAAGCTGATCCAGGTCGACTATCAACCGCTGGCGGCCGTGTTCGATGTGGAGGAGGCCGCTGCCGCCGAGCCCGCGGTCGTGGTCCACCCCGACATTTCCAGCTATTTCATCCTGCAGCTGCCCAATCAGACGATCCGGCTGCCCGACAATATGCCCAATGCCTATGTTCACCGGCCGCTCAACTGCGGCGACGTGGCAAAGGGCTTTGCGGAGGCCGATGTCGTCACCGAACATCGCTTCACGGTTCCCAGGACGCAATTTGGCGCGATGGAGCGCCGCACCGTCATCGCCCAGCCCGAAAGCGACGAGCGGATGACCTTCTGGGCAACGACATCGCGCCCGATTTCCGACAAGGACGATGTGGCACGAATCCTGGGTCTGTCCCCCGCCAAGGTGACCTTGCTGGCGCCCCCGCTGGGCGGGCATTTCGGCGCGAACAACCAGAGCCAGGTGCATATGCTGATCGCGGCGCTCCTTGCCCGCAAGGCAGCGGCTCCGGTACGGCTGTCGCTGACCCGCGAGGAGGATGTGACCGACTTCGGCACGCGCGAGGGGACGGTGGTCTATATCAAGCAGGGCGCCAGCAAGGATGGGACGCTGATCGCCCGCGAGATCAAGGTCTTCGTGGAAACGGGGGCCTATAGTTCGGGCAATCTCGCCTTGCATTGCGTGATCATGATGTCGCAGCTGATCGGCGTCTATCGCGTGCCGAACTGCAAGATCGACATTTACGGCGTCGCCACCAACAATCCGCCTGCCGGTTCCTTCCTGACCTTCGGGTCCACGCAGAGCCATTGGGCGATGGAGCAAAGCATGGATGTCCTTGCCGAACAGCTGGGACTGGACCGGCGCGAGATTCGCAGGCGAAACATCCTGGAGGAAGGCCAGAAGAATCCGGGCGGCGCCGTCGCGCAAAGCGTGGGCGTGGGCATGTGCCTTGAAAAGGCAAGCGAGTGGATCGATTGGGCCGAGCCCGCCGAGCAATTGGGCGGCCCATGGCGCACGGGTAAGGGCCTGGCGCTGGGGTGCAAGCATACCGCGTCGGACGCCGGGCCGACCATCGTCAGCATCAAGATCCACAGCGACGCGACGATAGAGGTGCGCCACAGCGCCGCCGAGCAGGGCATGGGCATCCTGACAACCCTTGCGCAGCTGGCGGCCGAAGAATTCAATACAACGATGGACAAGATCAAGCTGGTGACGGTCGATGCCCAATCGGGCGGCTATTGCCTGGGCACGATGGGGCAGAAGGCGACGACCAACAATGGCAACGCGCTGCTGCTCGCATCGCGCGACGTGAAGCGCCAGATGTTCGAGGCAGCCGCCGCGACGCTCAATGTGCAGGCGGACGACCTCACCATCGAGGACGGCCTGATCTTCTCGAAAGTCAATCCGGACGCGTCCATCACCATTTCGGGCTTGTTCAATGTCTTCGGATTCTACGGGTCGGGCGAACTGCTGGGCCGGGCCGTATATTCGCTGGCTGAAAAGCATGATGTCAAGGAAAATCTGGCTCTCGGCATCGCCAACTATTCGAGCCTCTACGGCTATTATGCCGCAGCAGCGGAAGTTGCCGTCAATGTCGAAACAGGCGAAGTCAAGATCCTGCGGCTTGGCATATGTTCGGACATGGGTACACCCATCAATCCCAGGATGATCGACGTCCACAATTATCGCGGCTTGTTCTGGGGTGTCGGTACCGCTTTCCTAGAGGAAGTGCGGATCGAAAACGGCAAAATCGTCAATCCCGATTTCTACAGGTGGACGATGCCCACCGCGATGGACATGCCGCCAAACGGCGCGGTGGCTTCCCTGATCGCGTCGGCCCCCTATGGCGACGGCCCGCTGGGGGCGAAGGGCTTTGCGGAAGGAACGATGGTGCCGGTGGCGCCCGCGCTCAACAACGCCATCGCCGCCGCTGTGGGGATCAGGGTCGGCGACGCGCCCGTCACGAAGGACAAGATACTCGCCGCGCTCGCCACCATGGATGGTTCCGCCGTCGCGCAGGCGTGAAACATGCCGCCTGCCTCCTCGAACCGGACATCCAGTCTGCTCGATACATAATTGGGACACAGCCGATGAAATTTTTCGAATCAACGCCCACCTTTCGTTTTCAAACGCAGCGCCTGCTTTCGGAATGTGCGAACGGCGGGGGCGACCCGACCGAAATGGGGTGGGCAATCGCGCGCATCGCGGACAATGATTATGAAAGCTGGTTCGAAGGCTGGAGCTGGCTGGCCGAGCGCGCGCGCAACGCCGGCGAAAAGGCGCTTGCTGACAGTCATGTCGTGACGGCCCGCAATCATCTTTTCCGAGCTGCCAATTATTATCGCCAGGCGGAATTTTTCCTGCCGCATTCCGACAGCCGTAAGCTTTCGACCTGGAAGACGATGTCGGAAAACTTCAGGCGCGCGGCCGAGCTTGGCGATTCGTCGTTCGAATTCTTCGAACTGTCCTATGAAAATGGGCAGACGCTTCCCGGTTATTTCGTGAAGGCGCAGGCGTCCGACAAGCCCCTCCCGACCGTCATCTACCTGAACGGCGCGGATGGGACCAAGGAGGAATCCTGGTATCTCTCAAAGGGCTTCGTCGACAGGGGCATGAACTTCGTCACCATCGACGGGCCGGGCCAGGGACAGCCGCTGCGCGAACAGCACATCTACACCCGGCCAGACTATGAGGCGGCGGTGACCCCCCTTCTCGATCACGTCCTGCGGCGCCCGGACGTCGATCCGGATCGCGTCGCGTTGGTCGGCGCCAGCATGGGCGGATATTATGGCGCGCGAGCGGCCTGTTTCGAGCCGCGCTTCCGCTGCCTGCTGCTGCACAGCGCGGTCTATAATATCCGCGATGACCTTTACGACAATTTTCCTCCGATCCGTGCCCACCTACAATGGGTGACGGGCACGTTCGATGATCAAAAGGCAAGGGAGCGGTTGGACGCGTTCGACGTCGGCCCTCATCTGCACCGCATCAGGATGCCGGTCCTGATCGGGCATGGCGATGCGGACGTTCTCACCAATCCCAACGGAGCCAGCAAGGTGTTTGCGGGCCTTGCGAATGTACCTGAAGGCGACAAGACGCTGCGTGTCTTTTCCGCCAGGGAGAACGCCGGGGCGCACAACCAGGTGGACAATCCCACCGAAGCCTGGCCGGTGCTGATGGACTGGGTGCTCGATCAGCTGCAACGCTGACCGATCACGCTACCTCCGCGCGGGAACGCGCCTTGAGGATCAGCGACACCCGGAAGAACAGGAACGCCACCAGCAACATGACCGGCGCGATCGCCAGGATTCCGGCGGCAAGTCCGCGGTCGCCGTAGGTGGGCCGCGCGAAATCGCTGACCGCGCCGACCAGCAAGGGGCCGATGCCCGACCCGATGAGGTTGATGCCGAGCATCAGCAGGCTCGCAAAGATGCCGCGCTGATAAGGCGTCGCCTCATGCTGCACCAGCGCGGTCGACGGCGCTACGAAGGTGCCCAGCAGGAACAGGGGGACCATGAACAGCGTCATCGAAAGCTGCCAGGATCCGGCCATCACCGCCGCCACCAGCATGGGCGCCGCGATCAGGAAGGAGATCGCAGGCACCATCGCATAAGATTGCGGCCATCGGCTGGCGAGCTTGTCCGACAGCGCGCCGCCGGTATAGATTCCCGCGGCGATCGCGATGGCGCTGGACGCGCTGTAATAGGTGGCAAGGTCGGTCAGGGTCATGCCCTTCACGCGGATCAGATAGGCGGGCAGCCACATCGATATGCCCGTCGCGGTCACGGCCGAAAAGGCGGCGGCAAGCGCAACCGATCGCAGCAGGCGGGATTTCAGGAATGCCGCGATGCCATCGACAAAGGACGGCGCGTCCGCGTCACCCGCGCCACCCCGGGATTCCGGGACGGTGAACAGCAGCAGCGCGGCGAAAATGAGGCCCGGCAGGCTGACCGAGATCACCGCGGTCCGCCACCCGAAATTGGCGGCGATCCAACCGCACAGGACCACGCCGAAGAAGCCGCCCAGCGGCAATCCCAGCGCGAAAATGCCCAGCACGGTCGCGCGCGATTTGGCGGAGAAACGTTCGGCGATCAGCGAATGCGACTGCGCGGGACCGCCCGCCTCGCCCACCGCCACGCCCATGCGCGCGAGCGCGAGTTGGCCGAAGCTTGTCGCCAGGCCACCGGCAGCGGAGCAGAGCGACCAGAGCGTACAGGCCATCACGATGATCTTGATCCGGCCGAACCGATCGGCAAGCCATGCAACCGGCACGCTGCACACGCCATAGAACAGCGCGAAAACCAGGCCGGTGATCAGGCCAAGTTGCGTGTCGGTAAGCGCCAGGTCCTTCCGGATCGGCTCCGCCAGCACCGACATGATCTGCCGGTCCATCACGTGCGTGATGTAGATCGACAAGAGCAGGAACAGCATCCAGACCCGATTGCCGCCGAACTGCGGTTGCTTGAGACCGGGCTCTTCCTTCAAAACGACACTTTCCATCTCGTCCCCATTGGCACAGGCGGCATCCCCATCTTCATCCGCCCGTCGGTAATTTCGCATCGATCAGACCTTCTTCGCCATCTGCATGTCAGCAGTGTAGGGCGCCGCAGCAACGCGGGCGCGGATGATGGTCTGCTCATGACGTTCGACCTGCGGCTTGCGCGAACCGCCATTGGGCTCTCCCCATACAAGCTCGACTTCAGAACCGATAACGGCCTGGTCGCGCTGCAGCAAGGCCAGCGACAGAATGTCGCCAAGCGGGTTCTGATAGGCCGCATGCCGCGATTGCCCCACCAGATCGCCCTTGGCCGAACGAACCTCGTCATAGGGCGCCCAGGCATAGCTGACATTGGGCAAGTCTATCGACTTGAAGCGCGGCCCGGAGCCGAACTGCGAACCCATCACCCGCAACACGTCCTCGCGGTTCCAGACGAGCGTGACCTTTTGCCGCTTTTCCTCGTCACGAATGTCCTGCAGCGCTTCGCGGCCATAAAAATCATGGTCGAACTTGATGACGTTGCCATAGCCATAATCATAGGGCGTGGCGTAATAATCTTCGATATTGCGCGAATAGAAGCTGCCACCGATCTCGGCATTGCCTTCGAAAGTCGTGGCCGCCAGATATTTGCGATAGTCCGTCAGCGCCGGATCCGTGTAGATTCCGGGTATGGGATAGGGCAGCCATCCAGCCTGGAGGCCGCTATAATAGGCATCCATGCCCATGGGCATGATGCCAAGATCCTTGCCGGCCTCAAGAATGAGAGCGCGGACATCCTCTTCCTCGTCGAACGGGCCCGACAGTTCAACAGCGAACGACCCGATCATTCCATGCCGCAGCGCGAGAACCTGGTGCCCGCCCATCTGCACCATGCGCATCCGGAAGAAGGGGATGTCGATGTCGCGGCTGCCCACCAACCGGTCGAAGATCTCGCGCGCGTTCGGTCCGCAAAGTTCGAAACGATATCGTGTGCGGCGACCAGTCGGGTTGAGATTATGCGCATTATCGCGCTCAATCTCCACATCATAGCCGCCGGTCTTCGCCTGATATTCGACCCAGTTGAGAACTGGAGCACCACTCACCAGTTCAAAGCTCTCCTCGCCATGGCGATACAGGATGCAGTCGCCGATCAGATGACCGCTGGGCGTACAGGCGATGAACTGCTTGCCCCGGTCCAGCCCATAATTTTCGAAGGTGTTGACGGCGATCCGCTTGAACAGCGTGATTGCGTCGGGGCCCTTGATGAACAGTTCGGGCATATGATGGCTCTGATGAAGCAGCGCGGCGGTCTGTACGGCCGCCATCTGCTCGTCGCGCCAGTTGGTAAAGGCGGCCGGGACAGGCGGCTTGCCCTTGAATGCCCGATCCTTCGAAGCATGGGCCGGAACGGCGTCGTTATAGAAATAGTCCGCCAGGTTGGTGCTGTCGATGAAGTCCTGAAGGCTTCCGCTCCGATCGGCCATTTGCGTGTTGCTCCGATGCAAATTCATGCGCCAACGAAAGTGGCGCCTGACCTGCCACGCAGATCAGGTGCCATCCCCGATGTCTTTTCTTGCGGCGCAGCCTGCGCCACGCCGTCATTTAAAATGGGCGGCACTCATGTCGTGCCGCCCATCCCAGGCCTCAGAACTGGAAGCCGAGCGACACGCCATAGGTGCGCGGCGGATCGTAGATGATCCGGTGCTCGGCATTCGTGCCGCCCACGGCGTTGAGGCCGCTCAGGCCGGCCACCTTGCTGTTGGTGAGGTTCCGGCCCCAGATCGTTGCCGTGATCCCCTTGCCCGTGTCCCACTGGATCGATCCGTTGACCAGCTCATAGCTCTGCTCGCGAACGACATTGTCGGGTTCGGGGAAATAGTCGCTCTGCCAAAGGACGTTGGCATTGAACACCAGTTCGCCCGTTGCCAGAGGCACGGTATATTTCGCAGCCGCGGTGAAGCTATGCTCAGGGGCATAAGCGCCGTGATTACCCTTCGCATTGCCAACGGTGAGGACATAGCCGCCCGTTGGATTGGGCACGCCGATCAACGCGCCCGGGAAGTCCTTATACCGCGCATGGACATATTGGTAGCCGCCCTGCAGCGAGAACTGGTCGGTGATCTGGGCTTCCAGTTCCAGTTCGCCGCCGTAAATCTCCTCGCCTTCCGCATTGTAGATGCCGATGCCGACGGGTTCGACGCGCGTCACCTGCACATCCTGATAGTCGTAATAGAAGCCCGCGACGTTCAGCCGGAGCCGCCGATCGAGAGTCATGGTCTTCAGGCCGACTTCATAGGCATCCAGCACTTCGGGCCGGAAGGTCGGCAGCGTCAGGGTCGCAGAGTTGAAGCCGCCGCTGCGGAAACCACGGTTGAACGAAGCATAGGCGAGGACGTCCTTCGCGAAGGAGTAGTCCACCGCCAGGCGCCAGGTCAGCTTGCTGATCTTGTCCTCACGCTCGAACGGCGCCACCAATACCGTGGTCGTCGGCGCGCCACCCGCGATGGACAGAAGCTGGTTCTGGGAAGCATTGATCCGGCGCTTTTCATCCGTGTAGCGCAGGCCGGCGGTCACGTTCAGCGCATCGGTCAGGGCCAGAGTCGCCTGGCCGAAACCGGCGAGCGATTCCGTCCGAGTCCGGGCATTGGTCACGAAAGTGATCTGCGCCGGCCCCGACGTCACGATCGTCCGCTGATCCGGATAGACGCCGCGGTCACGGAAATAATAGGCGCCGACCATCCAGGTAAGCGGCCCGTCATTGTCCGAAAGCAATTGAAGCTCCTGGCTGAACTGACGGTTGCCCAGCGGAATTTCGAGCCGGCGCTGGTTGGTCGGGTTCGAGGTCCAGTCATTGTCGGTGATGGTGAACGAATCCAGCTTGCGATAGGCCGTGATGCTCGCAACCTTGACCGAACCAAGATCATGATCGACACGCAGCGACACGCCCCGGCTGCGCACGAAGCTGCTCACCTGGTCGTTGGCATTGATATCCCAATTGTTTTCTGGCTCGACATAACCCGCCGCGTAAGCGGCCGTAGGCGTGGCACCAGGCGCAAGGCGCGCGGCGTTGCGGCTGTTCTTGTTCTCGCCATAATCGAAGATGAGCCGCAGTTCGGTATCCTCGCCCGGCGTGAACAGCCACTTGGAACGAACATTGATGTCGCGATCGATTCGGTAGACGTCGCGGCCATTTGCCAGGTTCGTGCCATATCCTTCGCCCTGAATGGTCGAAGCGAATGCAATGTCGGCTGACAGATTCTCGGCGATTCCGCTCGTGAAATAAGCTGAACTCTGCAGCGTATCATAGTTGTCAAAGCTGAAATTAATGTTGCCGCTCGGATCGCTCTTGGGATCCTTCGTCAGAATCTGGATCAGGCCGCCCGTCGCATTACGGCCGAACAGCGTGCCCTGGGGACCTTTGAGGATTTCGACCTGGGCGATATTGTTGAACTGCAGCGCGCCCGCAGACGGCGAGGCGAGATAGACGCCGTCGACATAAACCGCGATGGGCAGTTCGACGCCCGGACCGACCGAGCGCGAGCCCACGCCGCGAATGATGCCGAAGGTGAAGCCATTGTTGTTCTGGACCTGCACACCCGGCGATACGACCTTCAGCGACTGAAGGTCGGTGACACCGGCGGCCTGGATCGCTTCGTTGGTGACCACTGCGACGGCGATCGGAACTTTCTGAAGGTTTTCAGAGCGGCGCTGCGCCGTGACGACGATTTCCTGAAGGCCGCCGCTATCCTGTGCGGTTTCCGCGGACGTGGCGGAATTCTGTGCATGTGCGGCGGATGTGGCAAATAACGAAAGCAGCGCTCCACCGAGCGCGGTAGTCGTCTTCAGCATCTTGTGCATGACCATATTTCTCCCTGTACCGCGCGTCTCATATTGTTTGTCGCGTCCTGCCGGGGGAGCTTATGGGCTATCCTTTGCCAGTCAAGGCCCCTCCCCGCTATGGACGCGGCGGTTTCGCGCGCGGACATCTCTGCATGACTCAACATGGACCGCGACGCTAATACCTATTGGGTTTAAGCAAGGGTGATTTTGAGTATTAAAAGTCGGCCCGACCGAAATCTTGGTCGCAGGTCCTTTTCTCTTTCGCGCTGCCCCGGCGGTGGGCGCGAGATTGAACTTGATGGTCGCGCATTTACTGCGCTAAGCTGTCTATATTGATGATTGACGTCGAAGATGCGAATTTGCGTTCGACTCGGCCCCACGGCGTTTCCCACACTTATCTGAATCGATGGATGACGGATGAAGCCTCAGATCTCGGGCTTGCTCGACCGCACACATATCAGCTTGGGACAGTATCTCGTCGTGGCGCTCGCGCTGGCGGCGATTACACTGGACGGATTGGATGTTCAGTTGCTCGCGCTGGTGACGCCGGTGATCCTGGGCGAATGGCAAGTGGACAAGGCCTCCTTCACCCCGGTGCTTGCCGCGGCCTTGATCGGGATGGCGCTTGGCTCCTACCTCGGCGGATCGCTTGGCGACCGGTTCGGACGCAGGCCGTTGCTGATTGGCAGCACGCTTTCTTTCGGAGCCGCGACCGCCCTTGTCAGCCTGACGCATGAGACGATCCTGCTCACGCTGCTGCGTTTCGTCGGCGGTCTTGGCTTTGGGGCGGCATTGCCCAATGCCTTTGCTCTGGGGACCGAATGGCTTCCCCAGCGATCGCGGGCCCGCGCGCTCAGCTTGCTGACGATCGCCAATCCGCTGGGCGGCATGATCGGCGCGACCGGGGCACTGGCCCTTTTGCCGCTCGTAGGCTGGCGCGGCTGCTTCGCGCTGTGCGGGTTGCTCACGATCGCGCTGGGCGCGGTCATGCTCGCATGGCTTCCGGAATCGCCCGGATATCTGATCGGCAAAGGCAGGAACGGCAAGGCGTCCAGCGAACTCAAACGCATCGCCCGGGTCGATCTGGATCTTTCCGGCGCGTTCGAAGGCGCGGCCGCGTCGCCGGCTGCCAAACCGGGATCGATCTTCGTCAAGGAATTCCAGCGGCACAATATCGGCGCGGGACTGACATTGTTCTTCGTCGCCTATGTGACCTATTCGATCCAGAACTGGATTCCGACGGCGCTCACCATGGCCGGCCTGACCACCGCGCAGGCGATCACCGCCAGCCTGATGTTCAATTTCTTCGCAATCGGCGGTGCGCTCGCCAGTGGTTTCCTCGTCCAGCTGGTGGGGTCGCGCCGCCTGCTTCTGCTCTCATCGATAGGCGCGCTGGCGATGGTGGCGATCGCTGCCTTGCTGATCCTGTCCGGTCAGGCGCCGCACGCGGTCGGCGTCCGCCTGACGCTGTATCTGGCGATCGGCCTCATCGGCGTGACGACAGGATCGATCGTGACGACCACCTACGCCGTGCTCGCCTATGCCTATTCGGCGGAGCGGCGCGCGACGGGACTGGGTTTCGGCGCTGCGATGGCCCGCATAGGCGGGATCGCCGCGGTCCTCACCAGCGGGATGCTGCTGCAGATCGGCGGAAGGGATTCGATCGCATTCTTCCTTGGCTTATTCGTCGCGTTGCTGGTCGTGCTCGGGGCAGGCGGCATCATGGACCGCCATATCGCAAGCGACTAGCGGCAGACGCTGCGCCGCAGTGGCTTCATCGCACGGGCCGAAATTTCACCCTGAACGGATAACAACGGAAAACGGAGGAGGAGAAAAATGGACTCGGAATCGGATCGCCGCACGGTGTTGAAACAGGGCGCTGCCTCGGCCTTTCTGCCCGCCATGATGCCCGCGGCCGCACTGGCGCAAACGCCCAATGCTGTTCCGGACACCGTCCAGGCGGTGAAGGTCTACGATCTTCGGGAGATCGAGGAACGGGCCAAGGCCGTGCTGCCGAAGGGACCCTATGATTACATCGCGACCGGCGTCGGCGACGGCTGGACGCAGCAGGAAAATCTGGACGCGCTGAAACGCGTCACGCTGACGCCTCGCTTCATGACCGGCGCGCGCAGCGCCGACCAGTCGATCACCCTGCTGGGCTCGAAGCTGGCCACGCCGGTCATCATCCCACCGATGGGCAATCACGGGATGGTGCATGCTTCGGCCGAAGCCGGCACGGCCCGTGGCGCCGAGGCCGAGGGCGTGCTGATGACGCCCTCGATCTTTTCTACACTGTCGCTGGAGGAAATCGCGA
>DATEDR010000357.1:0-4848 GCA_035281605.1 Sphingobium sp. | reverse complement strand
GTAGCGTCGGACGCCTGTTCGGGTCCGGCATGTTCATTTTGCTCTTTGGGAGACTATGACAATGCGTGGTTTTGACCTTACCCCTTATCGCCGCTCCACCGTCGGCTTCGATCGTCTGTTCGACCTGATCGAAAACAATGCCCGGTTGCAGCAGGGCGACAATTACCCGCCGTTCAATATCGAGCGCCTAGCCGACGACCGCTATCGCGTCACCTTGGCGGTTGCCGGCTTCCGCACGGAAGAGATCGAGATCACCGCCCAGCAGAACCTGCTGCAGGTGGTCGGCCGCAAGGATGATTCGCAGGCTGATCGGTCGAAGTTCCTGCATGTCGGCATCGCGAACCGCAGCTTCGAGCGCCGGTTCGAGCTGGCCGACTTCGTGCGCGTGGAACAGGCCGAGCTTGCGGATGGCCTGCTCACGATCGAACTGGTCCGCGAAATTCCCGAAGCGATGAAGCCAAAGAAGATCGCCATCAACGGCGGTCAGTTGGTCGACATCAACAAGGATCGCGACGCGGCCTGATCGACACTGACGGCGTGAAGAATATGGGGCGCGGCTTGTCGGTCGCGCCCCTTTTGCTGGTCAGATTTCAACCTGGCTGCCCAGTTCGACGACGCGATTGGTGGGCAGGCGGAAAAACTCCATCGCGCTTTCCGCGTTTCGCAGCATCCACGCGAAGATCTTTTCCCGCCACAAGGGCATGCCCGGTTTAGCCGATGGCAACAGCGTCTGACGGGCCAGGAAGAAGCTGGTGTCGATCATCCTGAAGGCATGGCCGCATCCAGTGACATTCTTGAGCGCTGCAGGGACATCGGGCTCCTGCATGAAGCCATATTGCAGGACCAGCCGGAAAAAGCCGCGCCCCAGATCCTCCAGCCGGCATCGGCCGTCATCTTCGACCACCGGGACATCCTTGATCTTGACGGTCAGCAGGATGACCCGCTCATGCAGTACCTTGTTGTGCTTCAGATTATGCAGCAGCGCATGGGGCACGCCGTCCGACGTCGATGTCATGAACACGGCAGTACCGGGCACCCGCACCGCGCTGTTGGCGGCAGACGCGACGAACACCGGGATCGGCATCGCCACTTCGCGCAGCCGGTCCTGGACCAGGCGGCGCCCCCGCGACCAGGTGGTCAACAGGGTAAAGACCACGAAGCCGATCAGCAGCGGGAACCAGCCGCCATCGGGCACCTTGGTGAAATTGGCGGCCAGATAGGCGCCGTCCACCAGGAAGAAAACCGCCAGCAGCGGCGCCGAATAATACCAGCGCCACTTCCAAAGCCGGTACAGCAGCACCGTCAGCAGCAGGTTGTCGATGAACATCGCGCCGGTGACGGCGATGCCATAGGCCGCGGTCAGGTTGGACGAGGTCTGGAACACCAGCACCAGCAGGATCACCATGACCATCAGGCCCCAGTTGATCAGCGGAATGTAGATCTGGCCGGCGGTCGACGCGCTGGTGTGCGCGATCCGCAGCCGCGGCATGAAGCCAAGCTGGATCGCCTGTTGGGTCACGGAGAATGCGCCCGAAATCACCGCCTGGCTTGCGATGATGGCCGCCAGAGTCGCGAGGCCGATCAGCGGCAGCTGCGCCCATTGCGGCGCTAGGTGGTAGAAGGGGCTGTGAAGCGCCGCCGCGCCTTCGCGAAACAGGAGCGCGCCCTGCCCCATATAATTCATCATCAGAGCGGGGAGCACGAAGACGAGCCAAGAAACGCGGATCGGATTGCGCCCGAAATGCCCCATGTCGGCATAGAGAGCTTCCGCCCCCGTCACCGCCAGGACGACTGCGCCCAGCGCCAGGAACGCCGGCAGCGGGTCGGTCACGAAGAACATGACTGCCCAATAGGGATTGAAGGCGTAGAGAATGCCCGGGGTTTGCACGATGCTGATCACGCCAAGCGTCGCGATCGTGACGAAATAGAGCAGCATGATCGGCCCGAACAGCGCCGCCACGCGGTTCGTGCCCAGCCCCTGGATCCAGAACAGCCCGAACAGGATGATGACCGCCGCGGGAAGGATCGCGGGCGCGAGAGCGGGGTTGTAGACCGCCAGCCCTTCAACCGCCGACAGGACGGACACGGCCGGGGTGATCATCGAATCGCCGTAGAAGAGCGAGGTGGCAAAGACGCCCAGCAAGATGATGCCGCGCGACCATCGCTGCGTCTTGGTCTGCCCGTTGATCAAGGCCAGCAGCGCCAGGCTTCCGCCCTCGCCCTTATTGTCGGCGCGCATGATGATCGTCACATATTTCAACGTCACGACCAGCATCATCGACCAGAACATCAGGCTGATGACGCCCAGGATATGATCGGGATCGAGCGCGAGATGATGATGGCCGGCGAATGTTTCGCGAAAGGCGTAGAGCGGGCTCGTGCCGATGTCGCCGAACACGATACCGATGGCGCCGACGACGAGCTTCAGCGTGGCCTTCTGCCCGACGTGACCATGCCCATGATCTTCTTGCTCGACAGGGCGCGCTGCGTCGGGCGCCATCTGGTCAGCCATGGAGGACACGCCGAATCGTCATGATCTTTTTCGACACCCGAGCGAGGATGGTCCGGTCCAATGGCCGGCAATTCCCCCGAAAACCGCCGCGCCCTATCATGGCGACAAGGGCGGCGCAATGAGCCGCGCTCTATTCGTCACTGCACCGGACCGCCAGAGGCCAGCATCGCATCGATACGCGCGATATTGAGTTCCAGTTCCGCCTTGATCTTCGAGCCGGCGGGTGCGCTTTGCGCGAGGGGCGCCCAGAGCGCCCGCGCGCCTTGCAACTGGCCGGCCTGGGCTAGCGCAAGTCCGTAGAAGTAGCGGGGCGCCGGAGCATCCGGAGCGATCGCCATCGCCCGGCGGAAGGCGAATTCGGCTCCGGGAGAAACTACCCCGCCCGCGTGAGCGACCAGGGCGTTACCCATGCCGAGCCAGAGATTGGGATCGTCCGGCGCCTGTTTCAGACCCGCCAGCAGGACATTGGCGGATTCCTTCGTCTTGCCCTGGCGGCCGAGCCCGTCCGACAGCATGAGCCACTGCCCCGCCGGCCCGTAGCGTTCGGCCATGCCACGCCACCGCTCCGCCAGTTGTTCGTCAAAGCCGGAACCGGAAGAGCGGCCGGCAGCTTCGCGCGGCGATCCCGCGAGACCGGGATTGCCCTGCCACGCATAGCCGGCAAGGCCAAGCAGCAGCGCCGCTGCGGTGATTTCCCACGCCGCGCGCGGAATACGCCCGATGAAGATCAACGCCGCCATCAGGGGAATGGAGAGGCCAGCCGCGATCACCCATCTGCTCATGACTGCCTCCTGCGCTTGATCCGGCCCCGCAGCAGCAGCAGCCCGAGGGCCGCCAGCAACAGCGGCGCTGCCCACAATGGCCACAGGATCGGGTCGGCGGTAGGTTCGTAGCTCACCCAATCGCCATAGCGCTCGATCAGCCATGCGCGAATATGCTCGGGCTGCTCGCCGGCGATGATTCGCTCCCGAATCTGCGATCGCATGTCGCCGGCCATGCTGGCATTGCTGTCGGCGATCGACTGGCTCTGGCAGGTGAGGCAGCGGATGGTTTCCATCAACGCCTTGGCCCTGCGCTCCAGCGCGGGGTCGCTGATCTGCCGATCCGCATAGGGGGCGGGTGGCAGCGCGGATTGCGCGAGAGCCGGCGCGCTCAGAAACAGCGCCAGGAACAGCATCAGCGCCTTCACCGTGCCTCCTCCAGCCGTTGGAGGATCATCGGTACGTCATCGGCGCGAATGTCGCCGACATGCTGATAAGCGATGCGGCCCCTGCCATCGATGATGAAGCTTTCCGGGACGCCCGACGAACCGAGCGCGATCTGCACGCTACTCCGCGCGTCGAGGCCTATGCGCGCATAGGGATTGCCGTAACGGGCGAGGAAACGGTCGACATCGGCGCGCGCGTCGCGAATGGCGATCGCGTCGATTTCCACGCCCGCGTCCTTCAACGCCATCAGTTGCGGCGCCTCTGCCGCGCAGGGCACGCACCAGCTGGCGAAAATGTTGAGCAGGCGCGGCTTGCCGGTTGCGAGCTGGCTGCTGGCCAAGGGGGGCCGGTCGCTGGCGGCGGCGGGCAACGCGAAAGCGGGGAGCGGCTTGCCCACCTGTTTCGACGTGATGATGCGATCGTCGGGCTTCAGCAGCCCGCTCGCGAACAGCGCGAAAAAGGCGAGGAACAGCCCAAGGGGCAGCCAGATGAGCAGCTTTCTCATGCCGCCGCCGTCCTTGCGCGCCACTTGACCAGCCAGCCCCGGCGCTCCCGCCCGATCAGTGCCAATGCGCCGCCAAGCGCGATCAACGCCCCGCCGAGCCAGATGAGCGTGACGAACGGCTTCCACCAGACGCGCAGCTGCCAGCGGCCTGCATCCGCTTCCTGCCCGAGCACGACATAAAGCTGGCCGTTCCAGCGGGTGAGCAGCGCGGCTTCGGTCGTCGTGGTGGGCGGGGAGGCGAAGAAGCGAGACTGGGGATGCAGCATGACAGGGGAGCCGCCGGCCCGGCTGACCTCCATGTCGGCCTGCAACGCGGTCCAATTGTCGCCCGCAAGCGGCGAGATGTTGACGAAGCGCAGCGTCCAGTTCGCGGTTTGCACCACGTCGCCGGGACGCACCGCCGCCAGCTTTTCGACGGTAAAGGCCGAATCGCAGGCCATGCCGGCCAGGCTCACCGCGCAGCCCAGATGCGCGATCACCATGCCCCAGGTGAAGAGCGGCGTGCGGCGCAGGTTGCGCTTCCACAGCGGCGCGACGCTGGCGGCGGCGACGCCCACCGCCAGGATCAGCCCCAGCATCGGCAGGATGCGGATCGGCGGGGCGAGGAGCGCCACCAGCAGCAG
>DATEDR010000356.1:0-3442 GCA_035281605.1 Sphingobium sp. | reverse complement strand
CGCGCCTTCGGGCGGGGCCAGCCACTGGAGCGATCCGGGAAGGTCCCATGCCAGCATTGACCCGCAAGCCAGGAGACCTGCCGCACGCAAAGGTCGCTCTTGCCATGATCCAGGGGATGATCACGGCTCGGTTCTCCGTCTGAGCGACGAATTGACGCGCGGCTGCGGCTGTGCCGGCGTGCGGGCATCCGCCAGCCGGTACGCGGCTTCAGTCGCAGGTCGCTTGGGCGTGGAGGGCGAAGAGAGTGCAGGAGCGATCGCGATCGCCGGCCGCCGCCGTGCGCGGCTGGTGCCCGGGCGCCTGGCGGCCAATGATGGCGGGCGACGGGTGGCTGGTGCGCGTGCGCCCGCCGCTCGGTCGGATGACCCGCGCCCAGACGCTTGGCCTGTGCGATGCTGCGCTTCGGTTCGGCAACGGGCATCTCGACATCACCAACCGTGCCGCGCTTCAAATCAGGGGCGTGAGCGAAAGCGGCCATGGCAACCTTGTCGCGCGCCTGGTCGCACTGGGCCTTGTCGATCCGGACCCGAGCCGCGACGCTCGCCCCAGCATCATCGTTAATCCCGATTGGATGCCAGGCGACGCGACGGACGGCATCGTCCGCGCGCTGGCCGCCCGGATCGGGGAATTGCCTCCGCTTCCCAGCAAGATGGGCTTCGCGATCGATGCAGGCCTCGCGCCGTCGATCGCCGACACCGCCGCCGACTTCCGCATCGAACGCGGCGAAGGTGGCGGCCTGATCCTGCGCGCTGCTGGCCGGGAAAAGGGCTTGCCGGTTGCGCAGGCCGATGCCGTCGACGCCCTGATCGCCTTGGCCCGCTGGTTCGTCGCAAGCGGCGGGGCGCAGACGGGACGCATGATCCGGCACGATGCCCCCTTGCTCCATGAAGCGACCGAGCGGCCCGGCGCTTTGCGTACACGCAAAGCCACCCTGGCTGCCGCTTCCGGCCCATTTCTGGGCGCGCCGTTCGGCCGGATCGAGGCGGTGGTCTTGCAAGCCGCGCTGGGCAGCGATGTACGCGCCGTTCGCCTGACCCAGTGGCGGGGCCTGATCCTGGAAGGCAGCAGTGCGCGAGGGGATGATCCCGACGATCCCTTGATCGCCGCGCATGCCTGCCCCGGCGCGCCCGCCTGTCCGCAGGCGAGCGTGTCGACGCGCGCCCTTGCCGCCCGCCTCGCCCCTCGGGTGAAGGGGCTCCATGTCTCCGGCTGTGCCAAGGGCTGCGCGCATCCGGCGCCGGCAGCGGTCGTCCTGACGGGACGCGATGGCCGTTTCGACCTTGCCCGTGATGCCCGCGCTGGCGCCCCTCCCGACGCGCTCGGGCTCGACCCGGATGAAATTCTTGCCCTTTTCGGAGCCTGCTGATGCCGCATGCCTATGAAACCGACGGAGCGGAAATCTACCGCCAGTCCTTCCGTATCATCCGCGACGAAGCGGCGCTGTCCCGCTTCTCGCGTGAAGAGGAACGCGTCGCCGTGCGCATGATCCATGCCGCGGGCATGGTCGATCTCGCGCCGCATATCCGCTTCTCTCCCACCTTCGCGGCGACCGCAATCGCTGCCCTGCATGCAGGCGCGCCGATCCTGTGCGACGCGCGCATGGTGTCGGAAGGAATCACCCGCGCGCGCATGCCTGCCGCCAACCCGATCCTCTGCACACTGCATGATCCGGACGTTCCCCGCATCGCCCAGGCCATGGCAACCACCCGCTCCGCCGCCGCGCTGGAGCTGTGGCGACCTCATCTGGAAGGGGCGATTGTCGCGATCGGCAATGCGCCCACCGCCCTCTTCCACCTGCTCAATCTCCTGGAGCAACCCGACTGTCCGCGTCCCGCCGCCATTATAGGTTGCCCCGTGGGCTTTGTCGGCGCGGCTGAAGCCAAGGACGCTTTGTGGCGGGCCCAGCCGGTCCCCTGCTGCATCATAGAGGGTCGGTTGGGGGGCAGCGCCATCACCGTGGCGGCCATAAACGCGCTTGCGAGTGAAGCCGAATGACAACGCCCGGCATCATCCATGGCGTCGGCCTCGGCCCCGGCGCGCCAGACCTCATGAGCGTCCGCGCCGACCGGCTGATCCGCACTGCGCGCCATGTCGCCTATTTCCGCAAGGCCGGTCGTTCCGGCCACGCGCGCCGCATCGTCGACGGGATGCTGCGCGGGGACGCCGTCGAATATGCGATGGAATATCCGGTGACGACGGAAATCGCAGTTGCCGACCCGCTTTATAATGCCTGCCTCTCCGCCTTCTACGCTGACTGCACGGCGCATCTTCACGGTCTGGCCGCAGCCGGCGAGGATGTCGTCGTCCTCTGCGAAGGCGATCCCTTCTTTTACGGCAGCTTCATGCACCTGCACAGCCGCCTCGCCCCCTTGGTCCCCGTTCGGATCGTGCCGGGCATCACCGGCATGTCCGGCGCCTGGACCGCCAGCGGCATGCCCATCAGCTGGGGCGACGATGTCCTGACCGTCCTCATGGCCACTCTTCCCGAAGAAGAACTGGCTCGCCGCATCCACGATACCAATGCGCTTGTGGTTATGAAAATAGGGCGCAACCTCGACAAGCTTCGCCGGGCGGTGGACGCGGCCGGCAAGCAGGACTGCGCCTGGCTGGTCGAATATGCGACCATGGCGGATCAGCGCATCGTTCCGCTGGCCCAGGCGGAAGCCGTCACCGGTTATTTTTCGATCCTGCTGATCCACGGCCAGGGGCGGCGGCCATGAACGGCTGGGTCGCGGTCGCTGGCCTGGGTCCGGGCGCGGAGTCCCTCGTCACGCCGGAAGTCAGCGAGGCGCTGGCGCAAGCAACCGACCTAATCGGCTACATCCCCTATGTCGCTCGCGTGTCCGACCGTGCCGGCCTCACGCGCCATGCCTCGGACAATCGGGTCGAGCTGGATCGCGCCATCCATGCGCTGCAACTCGCCGCCTTGGGCAAGCGCGTCGTCATCGTCTCGTCCGGCGACCCCGGAGTCTTTGCCATGGCGTCTGCCCTGTTCGAAGCGCTGGAGGCCGGGCCGCAGCACTGGCGCAGTCTCGACATCCGCATTCTTCCCGGCATCACCGCGATGCTGGCGGCTGCGGCCCGGGCTGGCGCGCCGCTGGGCCATGACTTCTGCGCCATCAACCTTTCGGATAATCTGAAGCCCTGGCCGCTGATCGAGCGCCGCCTGCGCCTCGCGGTCCAGGCGGATTTCGCCATGGCCTTCTACAACCCCCGGTCGCGCGCGCGGCCCGACGGCTTCGTGCGCGCGCTTTCCGTCCTGCGCGCCGCCTGCGGCCCTGATCGCCTCATTCTCTTCGCCCGCGCCGTGTCCACGCCCGAAGAGGATCTGCGGATCATGACCCTGCACGATGCCCAACCAGAGATGGCAGACATGCGCACCATGGTGATCGTCGGATCCAGCCACACGCGCCTTATCGAGCGGCCCGGCGGCCCCCTTCT
>DATEDR010000355.1:0-3824 GCA_035281605.1 Sphingobium sp. | reverse complement strand
AAACCCGCCTGCATCATCGGCAACACCGTGCGCACCAACCTCTTCCAGGGCGGCGATCCGGTCGGCAGGCGGCTGCGCATCAAGGGCGTGTCCTGCCAGGTGATCGGCGCGCTGGCGACGCGCGGGCAAGGCGGTTTCGGCGATCAGGACGACGTCGTGGTCATGCCCATCAAGTTCGTGCAGCGCCGCTTCACGGGCGACCGCGACATCAGCCAGATCATGATCGCGGTGGACGACGCCTATGACACCTCAACCGTGCAGGCGAGCCTGGAGGAGCTGATGCGCGAACGGCGCAAGGTGAAGCCGGGCGCGGAGGATAATTTCAACGTCTTCGACACCAAGCAGATCAGCGACACGTTGACGGGGACCACGACCATATTGACGCAAATCGTCGCGGCCGTCGCGGCCATATCCCTGCTGGTCGGGGGCATCGGCATCATGAACATCATGCTTGTCTCCGTGACCGAGCGCACCCGCGAGATCGGCATCCGCCTCGCCATCGGAGCGGTCGCCCGCGAAGTGCTGATGCAGTTCCTGGTCGAAGCGATCGTGCTCTCCTGCCTTGGCGGGCTCATCGGCCTACTCCTGGCTCTCGCCGCATCCATCGCGATCGCCCCGCTGATGCAGGTGCCCTTCATCTTCGACGTGAAGGTGAACCTCATCGCCTTCCTCTTCTCAGCGGCGATCGGCGTCGTCTTCGGCTACTTCCCGGCACGGCGAGCAGCCGCGCTCAATCCGATCGACGCCTTGCGGCACGAGTGATTACACTTCGCGACAGATCCGGCCGCTCCGGGGCATGATCTTGCGACAGCTCCACTGTAGGTCCTTCCCTAGGGCGCCATTCCCGGCGTCCTGGGAAGGGCCCAGTCAGATGAAGACGAGCATTGCCAGCGCCGCCGCCAGCGCCCTTATATTGGGCCTCAGCCTTGCCTCCTTCGCCGCTCAGCCGCCCCCTGCGAAGCTGGTGGAAGGCAAGGATCGTCCCATCCTGCTCAAGCGCATGGTCGTCATCGCAACGCCCCTCCCCTGATCATTGGCATCAGAGTCCCGAAGCCCCCATAGTCCTGCCGTTACAAATTCCGACACTTAGCCATCAGCCTCGACACATCTGCGCGACAAGTCCCGCCTAACTCTGTCTTCAACGCCGCACGAGCGGCGCTCAATTGGAACAAGGATGCACGTGACATGATCAAAAAGCTGCTGATGAGCCTCGCCGCTACCACAATGGTCGCGAGCCCCCTGCTCGCCACTCAGGCGCAGGCCGCCCCCCATCGCGAAGTCACCCGCGTGGTCAAACACGGCCCGCACGGCCGCGCCGTGGTCAAGCAAAAGACCGTCGTCCGCAAAGATCCTCACCGCCGCTGGGCAAAGGGCCAGCGGTTCGACCGCCGCCATGCATCCAACTATCGCGTGATCGGAGATTATCGCGACTATCGCCTGCAAGCACCGCCCCGCGGCTATCACTGGGTCCGCTCGGGCAATGACGCGGTCCTGGTCGCTATCACCAGCGGTATCATCGGTGCCGTGATCGGCAGCGCCTTCCGCTGACCCGCCCGCCGATGGCCGGCAAGCGCTCCGGGGATTCTCTCCTCCCCCGGAGCGCTTTGGCGTGTCAGACCAGTCCGGTCAGATAATAAACTGCGATTACGATGAAAACCGTCACCGTCTTGATAAGCGTCAGCGCGAAGATATCCTTATAGGCCTGTCGGTGGGTCAGCCCGGTCACCGCCAGCAGGGTGATGATCGCACCATTATGGGGCAGGCTGTCCATGCCTCCACTCGCCATTGATGCCACGCGGTGCAGCACTTCGCGCGGGATACCGGCTGCGTCGCCAGCGGCGGCAAACTGCTCCGCCATCGCCGCCAGAGCGATCGACAGGCCGCCTGAAGCGGACCCGGTGATTCCCGCCAGCGATGTAACCGTGATCGCCTCATTGACCAGCGGATTGGGGATAGCACGCAGCGCATCGCGGACCAACAGGAACCCGGGCAAGGCGGCGATCACCGCGCCGAACCCATATTCCACCGCCGTGTTCATCCCGGCCAGCAGGGCGCCGCCCACCGCTGCCTTCGATCCTTCGGTGAAGCGGCGCGACACCGTAGGAAAGGCGAACAACAGGATCGTCGCTATCCCCAGCAGCAACGCGCCCTCTACCGCCCACAGTGCAGCGACCTGCGCCACCTTCACCACCACCGGATCGGTGAGGCCCGCCAGCGCAACGCTGACCTCCTCTCCCTTCACCATCCTGGGGATAAGCATCGTCAGCGCCAGATTGCCAAAACCCACGACCAGCAACGGCAAAAGCGCCACGAGCGGATGCGCCAGCGCCTCTCCCTCGATCGGGGGATCAGGCTCATTGATCAGCGTCCCGGGCGCGCCATAGCCCTCCCCGGTCGCGAGCAGCACCCGCCGCCGCCAACCCAGATAGGTCAACCCCATGCCCAGAATGCAGCCCGACCCGATCAGCCCCAGGATCGGCGCGGCCCAGGTCGTGGTTCCGAAGAAGCTGGTCGGAATGATGTTCTGGATCTGCGGCGTACCCGGCATGGCGTCCATGGTGAAGGTGATCGCCCCGAGCCCGATCGTCGCCGGAATCAGCCGCTTGGGAATGTCCCCCCTTCGAAACATCTCCGCAGCGAAAGGATACACGGCGAACACCGCGACAAAGACGGACACGCCCCCATAGGTCAACAGCGCGGTCACCAGCATGATCGCCGGGATAGCCCTTTGCGTCCCGACCAGATGCACGACCGCAGCCACGATCGAGCGGGAGAAACCGGAGATTTCGACCATCTTTCCGAACAGGGCGCCCAGCAGGAAAACCGGGAAATATAGTTTGAGGAAGGTCCCCACCTTGTCCATGAACAGGCCGGAAAAGACCGCGGGAACGGCCGACGGATCGGTCAGGAACACCGCCAGCATCGCCAGCAGCGGCGCCATCAATATGACGCTCATCCCGCGATAAGCCGCCACCATGAGCAAGATGAGCGACAGCGCCGCTATTCCGATCGCCATGCTTTTCCCCCTCTGCCGACGCCGCTCGTATCGGCCGTATCGAGCGCCTTACTTCCCACTTCTTGCCGGATTGACAAGGGGAAGAAGGGCTGGCCTTGGAAAAGGCCTAGGCGGAATGGCCTGTTGGGGCTTTCTCCATTGCCATTCCCCCGCATTTCCGTCATAGGCGCCGCTTCGCACGGGACCGGGGTGACTCGACACCGCGCGAAAGACTGCTTGAAACGACAGCCGGAGGGGCGTTCCACATGGGGTGGGCGTCAGCGATCGGCCAACAGATGAGGCTTACCCATGGCTCTTTACGAGCATGTGTTCCTTGCGCGCCAGGATCTGGCACAGGCGCAGGTGGACGCGCTGGCGGAAACCGCCACCAAGATCGTCGAGGATAACAACGGCAAGGTCACGAAGGTCGAGACCTGGGGCCTGCGTAGCCTCGCCTACAAGATCGCCAAGAACCGCAAGGCGCACTATGTGCTGCTGAACATCGACGCCCCTGCCGGCGTCGTCGCGGAACTGGAGCGCCAGACCCAGATCAACGAAGACATCATCCGCTACATGACCGTCAAGGTCGATGAGCTGGAAGGTGGTCCCTCGGTCATGATGCGCAAGCAGGAACGCGCCGAGCGTGGTCCGCGCGGTGATCGTGGCGACCGTGGCCCCCGCGAAGATCGTGGCGACCGTGGCCCGCGCCGCGAGCGCGAAGAAGCCCCGGCTGGCGAATAAGGAGATCTGAACAATGGCACGCCCGTTTTTCCGCCGCCGCAAGAGCTGCCCCTTCGCCGCCAAGGATGCGCCGAAGATCGATTACAAG
>DATEDR010000354.1:0-8365 GCA_035281605.1 Sphingobium sp. | reverse complement strand
CCACAAGCCGCCCGGATCAGCCATTCCGCTGACCAACCGCTTCCTCCCGCAACGACGAGCAGCACCAGCACCGTGGCGGCACCGCCCAGCCGCCGCTTTACCCGACCGCCGCCTGGGCGATTCCAGTGCCCTTCACACAGCGCGATGACGCGGGCGAAGACGCCCACCGGATGACCCATGCGCGCGTGCAGCCCGTGGGGCCAGCCCAATGCTGCGTCCAGCGCCAGCGCGCCCAGGGCCACGGGCTCAACCATCAGCCAGCGCCGCATCCAGGCGGGCCATCTCCGCCTCCCCGGCGGGCAGGCCGAAGCGAAGCCAGCGCGGCTCGCTTTCAAAAGGGCGGGTCAGGATGGCGTGGCGGGCCAGCCTGTCGAACAGGGCGGCGGCGTCAGGCGTTTCGACCAGCCGGAACAGCGGGCATGCTCCCCGCGCCGGAAGCCCATGCCGTGCGAGCAGGACATCGAGCGCGTCCGCCTTGTCCTTCAGATGCCGCACCGTGGATGCGATCCATGGCGCATCGCGATAGGCGCGTCGTCCGAAGGCGACAGCCGCTGCCGAAACGGGCCAGTCCCCAAGCAGGCGTCGGCATGCCGCGACGATGTCCGGCGGCCCCGCGACAAATCCCAACCGGACGCCAGCCAGCCCGAAGAATTTGCCGAAGGATCGCAAGATAATCAGCCGCCTTGCCTCTCCCACCCACTTCATCATGCTATGATCGGGCAGGCAGTCGGCAAATGCTTCGTCGATGATCAGCCAGTCCGGCCGTTGCATCAGCGCTACCAGCCTTTTGGGCACAAAGGCCCGCCCATCGGGATTGTTGGGGTTCGCCAGCAGCAAGCATGTCCCGACTGGCGCATCTTCTGGCTCGCACATAGGGATGCTCTGATCGAAAGCCTCTCCATGGGTACGATAGGATGGCAGCAGGTAGCTGGCAGGCCGCGCGATCATCTGCCCCACGATCCGAAGGCCGATTTCGCTGCCAGGGACGGCGCAGAGATGGGAGGGGTCGACGCCGAAATACGCAGCTGCCGCCGCTTCCAGGTCTGCGAGTTCGGCGGGATCGGGCAGTGCCTGCCACTCCGGTGCGATGCTTGCGGCGCCGGGCCAGGGTAGCGGATTTATCCCAGTCGACAGGTCGATCCACGGTTCCGTGCCATCGCCATAGAGCGCCCGCGCCTCGGCCAGGCGCCCGCCATGCCAGCGAAACGCGTTCATCGCGGCACCAGCAGGAGCGCGAGCAGCAGCCCGCTTTCGACGATTTCGATGCCCGCGCCATGGCCGTCGCCCGAAATACCGCCAATTCGCCAGGTGATCCACATGCCCCAGACGGGCACCAGCAGAGCCGCGGCGAACAGCCCGGGCAGCCACAGGCACAAGCACAGCGCCGCCGCGCCCCATCCGATCAGATGCGTGCATGTGACCCCCGAGCGGAAGCGGCTCCCCAGCCCTTCATGCAGCGGCGGCAGGTACAGCGTCCAGGCGAGCGGGCCGATCCGTGCGATCGTCGCGATCCCGATCAGTCCCAAAGGCGGGAGTTGCTCCGCCCACAGCCGCAGCAGGACTAGCTTCGCCAGCATTTGCAGCACTATGGCGACGACACCGAAGCTACCGATATGAGGATCTGCCAGCACGACGGACAAGCGCGCCCTGTCGCCATGCGCCGCGCCGGCGCCATCAGCGATGTCGCCCAGCCCGTCGAGGTGCAGCGCCCCCGTCATGGCGACCCAGGCCAGCAGCGCCAGCAGCGCTCCCAACCAGGGATCGACCCGCGCGCCCAGCCACAGGGCCGCCGCGGCCCCCGTCCCGACCGCCACCCCGGTCGCGGGAAACCAGCGGATCGCCGCGGCGAAATCCTTCTCGCCAGCCGGAACCTGCGGCATGGGCAGGCTCGTCATCAGTTGCATTGCCAGCACCAGCCCCCTCATGTCGCGAGGCCCGTGATCTGCGCCAAAGGCTCGTCACCCGGCCGGACCCGCAGGCTCACCACGGCGCCATAGGGCAGGTCGATCGCCCAGCCCTGACGATGGCCGAAGCCGCACAGGCAGACGAGCGCCGCCCGCATCGCGCCCGCATGGCTCAGCACCAGCGCAGGCTCGGAAAGTCCGGAAAGCGCGGTGCCCACGCGGGCGCAAAGCTCCGACCATCGCTCTCCGCCGGGAGGAGGGCAGTCATCGGGCGAGTCCCAGAAGCGCGCCAGATCGTCCGCTGGCAGCACAGCAGGATCCGCCCCTTCCCAAGCGCCGAAATTCAGTTCGCGCCAGCGTGGATCGACAGAATGGCGAAGGTCCCGCTCGGCCGCGATGAGCGCGCCGGGAGCGCGGGCCCGCGCCAGATCCGACGTGATGACCTGCGCGAAGTCCAGCCCCCGTGCCCGATCGATGCACAGCGTCATGCCCTCATCCAAAGGCGGCGCATCGAGATGGCCCAGCAGCCGTCCCGCCATTTCCGGCGCGCCATGGCGCATGAGGTGGAGCGCGAAGGATGTCACGATCCACCAGCCACCGCTGCCTCGGCAAAGGTCGCCATCCCGGCATGCGCGGCCAGCGCCGACCGCACGATCTGGGCCGCGACGGCGGCGCCGCTCGCCTCCCCCAGCCGCATGTCGAGCCTAAGCAGCGGTTCCAGTCCCAATGCATCCAGCAGCCGCGCATGGCCTGCCTCCGCGGAACAGTGGGCAGCGAGACAATGGGCAGTGATCGCGGGATTGTCCCGTGCCATCGGGGCCACCGCCGCGCCGCAGATGAAGCCATCGAGCAGAACCGGCACATGAGCGATCCGCGCCGCCAGCACCGCGCCCGCCATCGCCGCGATCTCGCGCCCGCCCAATCGCCGCAGCGTTTCGAACGCATCGTTGCAAGCCTCGCCGTGGCATGCCAGCGCCAGAGCGACCGCACTTGCCTTGCGGGACAGCCCCTCCTCATCCACGCCGGTGCCCCGACCGATCCAACGATCCGCGCCGCCGCCCCAAATTTGCGCGCACAGGGCGGCGGCGGGCGTCGTGTTGGCGATGCCCATTTCCCCTACCAGCAGCAGGTCCGCATCGGCGCGAACCGCCGCCGCGCCGGCATTGATCGCGGCCAGACACTCCGCCTCGCTCATCGCGGGCGCTTCGCAAATGTCCGCGGTGGGGCTGTCCAGATCGAGGGGGACGATCGTCAATTCCGCGCCGCAGGCGGCGGACAGCGCGTTGATGGCTGCGCCACCGGCCTGGAAATTGGCGACCATCTGCGCCGTCACCGCAGCGGGAAAGGCGCTGACACCCCGCGCCGCAACGCCGTGATTGCCCGCGAACAGGGCCGCCTGAATCCGTTCCGCCCGGGGCCGCTCCCGCCCCTGCCACCCGGCCATGAATATCGCGATCGCCTCCAGCCGTCCCAGCGACCCCGCCGGCTTGGTCAACTCCGCCTGCCGCGCCGCCGCCGCTTGCGCCGCCAGCGCATCGGGTTCGGGCAAGCGCTCCAGCGCCCGCACGAAGTCCGCTCGGTCTGCAAAGCGGATCACGTGCAGACAAAGCCTTCGGGCGGCGTGCGGACGATGAAATGCCCCTTCACGCCCTGCGGCCAGTCGGCATAGCGGACGACGCCTTCCTCGCTCTCCGCATGGCGCAGCGCATAATCCAATATGGCGCGCGCGGCCGGTTCGTCAGCGGCGAAATCGCCCAGCACATAACCGACCTTGCCCTTGCCCCGAACCTGCACGGTGCAATGGCGTTGGCAGGCGAACAGACAGGGCATCTCCTGTATCTCGACCCCGGCATAGGCGGGGTCTGCCGCCTGTATATGCCGCATCGCCTGCGCCAGCAGCGCGCCGCCGCGCCGCCCTTGCGCATCCTCGCGCTGGTCGGGCGTTATGCGACAGGTGGAACAGACCACGACGGACGCGTCGGCATCAACCGCGCGCAGCATCAGCGGCACCTAATGGGAAAAACAACCGTCATATCCGCACTCCAACCCGATGGGCCCTGGAGCGGACATAGAGGGAAGCAGCCACGCGGCCGCGTCCCCGCACGGCCGCGGGCCAAGGCAAAGGCTGTCGCTCGGCGAGGTTCTGCCCCGTTCGGCCGGCTCACCCTGTCCGGTCGAAGAACGACTGCGGCAGGCAGGTCTCCTGGCTTGCGGGTCAATGCGCTCCGGCCGCCTTCTCGGGAAAACGCTAGGAGTCCCCAATGGCTTGCATGGCCGGCACGCTCACCGCTTACAGTTGCAGGGGCAGCGCGGGGTCTTCACCCGACTTCCCTTTTCATCCCCTTGCAAGGGGAACCTGTCGCGACACGGCTGATAATCGGCGAAGCGCGATGCTGCAAGCAGTAGATGGCGCGACGCCAACGTGTATGCTGCACCGCGAAACAACGGAGCCGCCCGTCATGACCGATGTCGCCGATCAGCCCTGGTGGAAGGGCGCCGTCATCTACCAGATCTATCCGCGCAGCTTTCAGGATTCGGATGGCGACGGCGTCGGCGACCTGCGGGGCATCACCCAGCGGCTCGACCATATCGCCCGACTCGGTGCCGACGCGGTCTGGATATCGCCCTTCTTCCCCTCGCCCATGCGTGATTTCGGGTATGACATCGCCGATTATTGCGGCGTAGACCCTATTTTTGGCACCCTGGACGATTTCGACGCGCTGGTGGCGCGCGCCCATGCGCTGGGCCTCAAGGTCACGATCGACCAGGTCTATGCCCACACGTCCGATCTGCACGACTGGTTCAGCGAAAGCCGTTCGGACCGGCACAATCCCAAAGCGGACTGGTATGTCTGGGCCGATCCCAAGGCCGACGGCACGCCGCCCTGCAACTGGCAGTCGGTGTTCGGCGGCCCGGCCTGGACGTGGGACGCGCGGCGGCGGCAATATTATATGCACCAGTTTCTGAGCAGCCAGCCCCAGCTCAATGTTCATAATGTGGTGGTTCAGGACGCCCTGCTTGCCGCGATGCGCTTCTGGCTCGATCGCGGCGTCGACGGGTTCCGGCTCGACGCGCTCAACCATGCGATGCATGATCCGGACCTGCGCGACAACCCGCCCGCCCCCGATGATGGCAAGCCGCGCACCCGCCCCTTCGACTATCAGATCCGCCAATATAATCAGTCGCACCCTGACGTCGTCGGCTTCGTCGAGCGCATTCGGTCGCTGTGCGACGACTATGGCGCGGTCTTTACCATGGCGGAGGTCGGCGGCGACCGGGCGGAGGCGGAGATGAAAGCCTATACCGCCGGGAACCACCGGCTGAACAGCGCCTATGGCTTCAACTTCCTTTATGCACCCGTCCTGACGCCACGGCTGGTGGCCGACACGGTCGCGCGCTGGCCGGACGAACCCGGAATGGGATGGCCCAGTTGGGCGTTCGAGAATCACGACGCGCCGCGCGCGCTGTCCCGCTGGTGCGCGGCGCAGGACCGCCCCGCCTTCGCCAGGCTCAAGATGCTGCTGCTGATCGCCCTGCGCGGCAATGCGATCCTCTATCAGGGCGAAGAACTGGGCATCACCCAGGTCGACATCCCCTTCGAACGGCTTCAGGATCCCGAAGCGATTGCCAACTGGCCGCTGACACTGTCGCGCGATGGGGCCCGCACCCCGCTGCCCTGGGAAGCCAGCGCAAGCGAGGCTGGCTTTACCACCGCCAATCCCTGGCTGCCGCTTGGCGAGGAAAATCTCGCCCGGGCCGTCGATGCGCAGGAAGCGGATCCGGCGTCGCTGCTGAACTTCACCCGCGCGATGCTGGCGCTGCGCAGGGCGAACCCGGCACTGCGGCACGGGCGCATGGAGCTGCTGCTGGAGGATGGGAGCCGCCTTGTTTTTCGGCGCGTCGCCGGCAAGCAGGCGTTGCTCTGCGTCTTCAACCTGTCCAACGAACCCGCGGCCTGGCCCAAGGAGGTGTCGGTCGCGGGCGAGCTATTGTCTGCTGTCAACGGCGCGACAATGGGCATATTGCCCCCGTTTGGCGCCGTGCTTATCCGATAGGCGCGAGCGGGCTCGTAGCCAGCACGGCATCCCGCCGGGCCAGCACGACGAGCGGCAGGCCAGCCGCTGCCGCGCGATCGGCGGCCAGCCGGGTCGGCGCGGATATGGTGACGAGCAGCGGGCAGTCCGCCAGCACCGCCTTTTCCACCAGCTCATAGGAGCAGCGCGACGACAGCAGAGCGAAACCGCCGTCCCATGAAAGCCCATGGCGGCGCATCGCTCCGATCAGCTTGTCGAACGCATTGTGCCGCCCGACATCCTCATAAGCCAGCCGGATCGAACCGTCCGGTCCAGCCAGCGCGGCCGCATGGGCAGCGCCTGTTCGCCCATTGAGCGGTTGGTGGGCCGACAGATCCTCCAGCGCGCGGAAAATCGCCGCCCGACTGGCCTTAGATCGCGCGGTGACGGTGGGAAGCGGGCGGATCGCCTGCTCCAGATTCTCTATTCCGCACAGGCCGCAGGAGGAGTCGGAAGCCCGATGCCGCACCCGGTTCAATAACCCCTCGACCCGATCCTCTGGCAGCGTGGCGCGGGCGATGACTCCTTGCGCCGTGTCATGGACGTCGACATCGAACGGCGCATCCCCTGGCGCCACCAGCCGCTCGGCCAGCGCGAAGCCAAGCATTAGTTCCGGAATGTCGGTTGGCGTCGCCATCAGCACCGCATAGCCGATGCCGTTGAATTCCAGCGCGATCGGCACTTCCTCCGCCAGTTCGCGGGTTACGGGCGCCTGCGCGCCGTCCGGCGTGATCCGCGTGAAGGAAAGGACAGAAGGTTCCACGCCCTCGGGCGAGAGCGCAATGGCTGGCTTTTCCGGCTTTCCCTTGATCATGCGGCCGGTCTAGGCGCGCGAAACGGCCGGCGCAATGGCTGCGCCGGCCCTTGCTTCCCTATCAGAAGTCCAGTTCGGCGCGCCAACCGATCACGTCCACGCTATAATCCCGGTCGGTACCAGCCGCGATGGCCGCATCGGTATAGCGCAGATTGGCATAGTTGAGGTTGAAGCGCAGATATTCGATCGGCGTCCAGATCAGCCCAAGGATCCAGGCATTTTGCGTGCCGCCCACTATCCCGCGATCGTTCATGTCGAGATAATCGTAGCGCGCGGTCAGCTGCAACGATCCCATCCCGCCATCACCGACCTCATGCTTGGGCTTGGTGCTGCCGAATATGCCGTTCTTGTAACTGCGCGTTTCGCCGGTCAGGAAATAACCAACTTCGGCATAGCCGCCGAAGAAAGTCGGATCAGCAAGGTCTGGCCGCTTGACCCGCATCCAGTGCGCCTCGCCCGCCCAGTTCAACGGTCCGTGCGTCCCGGCGAATTCGACGCCATAATGAGATTCTCCCGTGGCGGCGATCGACCGGGTGTCGAGAAGGCGGCTGTTGACCGTGTGGATAAAGGGGCGCTGTCTGTACCGCACGCCGTCCTCTGTCAGCCGGTTGAGATCGCGCCAATGGCCGGACGCGCCGAAGTGCAACTGCGTCTTGCCGAATTTCGGCGCCAGCACGATGCGGCCATCGACGCTGTAGCTATTGTTCTCGTCGCCATCCTCGTTGTTGGTCAGCGAATCGGCGCTGTCGGAGAACAGGCCCAACTGGGCAAGCAGCACGCCCGACTTATATTGCGCCGAGAGCCCCAGCCGCCGCTCGAAATTGAAGGCGTCGGTAAAGGCTGCGCGCTCCATGACGGTGCCAGTCGTGTCGCCGATCAATTCATCCAACGACTGGAACTGGTTGTGATTGCCCAGCGTGACCAGCCATTTGCCATGTTCATAGGTGATGAAGGTGTCGACCAGGTCGATGCTGTTGTCGGACAGTTCCGTCTCCAGCTTATAACCGAATCCGGCCCCCAACTGACCTTCCGCGCCCAGGCGCAGGCGGCGCAATTCATTGGAATAGCCCTTGGCGCGGTCGGAAACGCTGTCGGGCGCCATCAGCACGCCGGCGTCATATTGGATGCGACCCTTGACCTTGAAGCGGGCGTCGTCGCTGCTGAATTGCGGGCCGCCCTTCCAACTGATTTGGGTCCCCGGCTTTTCATCCTTGGCGGCTGCAGCGGCCAGCGCCTGCGCCACGGGTGCGGCAGCAGAGGCAGCGCCAGCAGGCGCCGCGGCATCCAGTCGCGACTCCAGCGTTTCGACCTGCGCCTTGAGCGCGGCAATCTGCGCCCGCAACTGTTCGGCTTCGGTCTGACTGATCGTCTGCGCGCTAGCCCCGGCGGGTACTGCAAGATGAAGCATGGCGACCGCAATCGCCCAATGGCTGGCTTTCATTCCCTGATCCTTCTCGTTGGTGAAGCCGCTATTGCAGTTTTGTTACGATACGGTGACTAGGATGTTGCGTTTTTGTTTCAGCGCCAAATCGCTTCCCTTCGTCCGGTGTACCGCCTATGCACGGCGGCGGTAG
>DATEDR010000353.1:0-2515 GCA_035281605.1 Sphingobium sp. | reverse complement strand
CTTGACGTCGTCGGCCGACGGCACCGCGCCGGTGATCCGGTCGAGCAGGCCTTCGGCGATGGAGCCGCGCAGATAATCGCTCGCGTCCTTCATGCTCTCGTCCGGGCCCAGCCGGCCCAGCGGTTGGGAAAGGTCGCGACTGCGATCGATGGTGGCGGCGTCGGTCATGCTCATGTCTTTCAATATACGTCGCGCTGGTAGCGGTGGTCGGCCTGGAGCGAGCGGACATAGTCCTCAGCCGCCTCGCGCCCGGTGTGCGCTTCGCTGGCGACGATATCGATCAGGGCCTGATGGACATCGGGCGCGAGATTGGCGGCATCGCCGCAGACGTAGACATGCGCGCCCTCCTCCAGCCAGCCGAAGATGTCGCGCGCGCGATCCTTCATGCGATGCTGGACATAAATCTTGCCAGTCTCGTTCGCTGGACGGTCGCGCGAGAAGGCGACATCCATCCGGTCGAGCGTGCCGTCCTTGAGCCATCCCTGCCATTCGGCCTGATAGAGGAAATCGGTGCGGAAATTGCGCTCCCCGAAGAACAGCCAGCCTTTACCTCCAGCGCCACGCGCCTCACGCTCCTGCAGGAAGGCACGATAGGGGGCGACGCCGGTGCCCGCACCGATCATCAGGATCGGCGCATCGTCCCCCGGCAGGCGGAAATGCGGATTGCTCTGGATATAGACCGGCAGGACGATGTCGCCCTCCCCGCGATCGGCGAGAAGACCCGAGGCGACCCCGCTACGCGCCGTGCCATGCAGGTCGTAGCGCACCGGCGCGACGGTGAGATGCGCTTCATCGGGCGCTGCCGACAGGCTCGATGCGAGCGAATAAAGCCGAGGCTGCAACGGCCGCAGGGCGGACACGAAACCCTGGGCCATGACGTCTGCGACCGGGAAGCGGCGCACGATGTCGATAATGTGATGGGTGCGCAGGAATACCGAGCGCTCGCCCGCACGGTCCTCCTGCTGCAGCTGCTTGAGCGCGTCGGCCTCGCTCAGCATCGCCCAATAGTCGAGGAAGCGCGGCGTGGCGGCGGTGATCTCGAAGCGGTGGGTGAGCGCATCGCCGATCGAGTGGCTCCGTCCTTTGAGCTCGAATTCGGTTTCGGGCGCGATCGCGAGAGCGTCGAGCAGCGCCGCAACGACGGCGGGGTCGTTGTGCGCCCCGATGCCCAGCGCGTCGCCGGGTTCGTAGACCAGCCCCGACCCGGCGATCGAGAATTCGATATGGCGGGTTTCCTTGGAAGACCCCCGCCCAACGATGGCGATGTTCTCGATGATGGGAGCCGGAAAGGGATTGCGCTTGTCGTAGGCCGTAGGGGCGGCGACGCTCGCTCCAGGCGCGGCGAGGACAGGAGCTGGCGCAGCCAGCGCCTCGCCCGCCAATTGATCGACAACCGCCGCGATCCAGCCTTCTGCCAGCTCCTCATAGTCCACATCACAATCGACGCGGGGCGCCAGGCGCTGCGCTCCCAGCTCCTCGAAGCGCTGGTCGAGCAGTTTGCCGGCCTGGCAATAATATTCATAGGTGGAGTCGCCGAGCGCCAGCACCGCGTAGCGGACCCCTTCGAGCTTCGGCGCCTTGCGGCCTTCAATGAACTCAAAGAACCCCGTCGCCGGCTGCGGAGGATCGCCTTCGCCGTACGTGCTGACGATGACCAGCAAATCCCGCTCCTGGGCAAGCTGGCGGGCCTTGTAGTCGGCCATGTCGGCGATATTGCAGGTGAGGCCCTTTCCCTTCGCCGCGGTTCCCAGCGCGCGGGCGAGTTCTGCCGCGTTTCCGGTTTCTGTCCCATAGAGAACGGTGAGCGAGCGCGCCGCGCCCTGGTTGGAAGACGCCGGCTGCGGGGGGGCGTACCGCAAGCCGGCGTCTAACCCGGCGAAATAGCCGCTGAGCCAGCGCACTTGCATCGGAGCCAGCGAGCAGGTCAGAGCTTCGACCTGCCGCCATTGTTCCAGGGTCAGGGGATTCCCTGGCAGTTCCGGTGCTGACATGCGCGTTCGTCCTCGGCGTTCGGCTTCCTTCCCGTGCCCGGCCTGATCAGTCAGGATCCTCTTCGGGCACTGTTGTCGTGAAGCGTTCTTTCACTCAGGCCCCGATTGTGAGCATCGTGCTTCCATAAGGCAAACCAGTATTATTGGTGTTTTAAGACAATATTTTTGTCGTTAAATAGGAATATCCGTCAAGCCAGCTGGTCGAAGATTTCCGCGAAGAGCGGTCGCAGTCGCTGA
The DNA here is from genome assembly GCA_035281605.1 of Sphingobium sp. Lineage (GTDB taxonomy): Bacteria > Pseudomonadota > Alphaproteobacteria > Sphingomonadales > Sphingomonadaceae > Sphingobium. The sequence goes on along the minus strand of DATEDR010000353.1, from coordinate 287 downwards.
ATTTCCTCACGGTGGACGGCCGACAATTCGCTGAGCAGTTGATAGGCTTTCGGCGTAAGGCGCAGCAGGGCCCGCCTCCGGTCTTCTACGGCAATTTCACGGGCGATCAGCCCAAGCCCTTCCAGCCGGTTCACAAGGCCGGTGGCGCTGTGCGGCTTGAGGATAAGGCGCTCGGCCACGAGGCCCACGGTTGCCCCCTCCGGGCCGGCGCCCCTTATCGCAAGCAGACCCTGATGCTGCTGCGGCGTCAGCCCAACCGCTGTCGCCTTTGCCTCGCTGAACGCCTG
>DATEDR010000352.1:0-3056 GCA_035281605.1 Sphingobium sp. | reverse complement strand
CCTCCCTCAGCTCAGAAACGCCGCGCCGGCAGGCATGCCGATCGACACGTTGGCGGCGGCGGGTTCGACGGTGCAGCCCGTCTTGCGAGCGGCAGCGACTCCCTCATCGGTCATGCGACCAATGATCGGCGTGTCACGAACGGAGTTAGGGCCATTCTTGATTAGCAGCGGAATCACGTCGCGGTTGCCATGTGGCGGCGTCACGATGTAGCGCTTCCATCGCGCCTCTTCATCACGCATCGCCAGAAGGTTCTTCTGGTGCTGCTCCATATGCAGGCTGGGATTGAAGGTGCTCGGCTTCGGCCATGCGAAATCCCGACCTGTGAAGGAAGGCAGCTTGGTTTCCGTCAGCCGACGCACGGGCACCGAGCCATCCATGAAATTACCAGCGCAACCACGCGCGATGGCCTCCGCATTGCCTTCATAGATCCGCAGACCCTTCAGTTTCTCCTCATTGGCCTGGACAGCCGAAAGAAGCTCTATGACCTGGCCCTCGATGACGGGCCATTCGGTGCGAAGGCGATCAACCAGCATATCGCGCTCCGCGATCGCGGCTTCGCGCGCTGCCTTTTCGGCGTTCTGTTGTTCGCTCGCCCGTTTGGCGGTCAATTTGGCCGACAATTCATCGAGCGCGGCCGACATGGCGAGGCTGTTCCGCTTCGCGCGCTCGGCAGTCTTTGCCGCTTCGTCCCGGTCCTCTTCACTCAGTTCGAACCGGATGGAGTCGGCGGTGGCCTGAGTGACGATGCCCGCGAAGCGGTCACGCTCGGCGGTAACGTCGGCAATCAGGGCTTCAAGGTCGGTGATGGTGACGCGATCCGTCGACCGGGCGCTTGCGATGCGCTCGTTGAGAGGCTTTGCCATGTGGTTTCTCCTTAGCGGTAGCGGGCGGCCAGGATGGCGTCGCGGTTGGCCTTGCCCGCCTGAACGGTGGCGTCATTCTGCCATGCCTTGCGGGGGTCGCTGGCAATTGCGGCCATCTCGGCGGCGGCGCGGGCATCAATGGCGACTTTCTGACTGTCGCCCAGTCGGTACTTGCCAAATGCAGCGTCACGGACGGATTGGGTGCTGCTGTTGTCGTGCGCCATGCTGTCTCCGATGCGACACTCGCTGCCTGCGCGCCCGGCTAGCACCTGGGCTATGTGATTTCCACGAATCCGCGTCTGCTTGGCCTGGAACCGCGTGCCATCGGGCGCGACGCCATCTTCCCACACCAGATCGCACGAATAGCCGGCGGACAGTTCACGCGCCCGGCCGCTGTCATAGGCGGCAACGGCAGAGGCGTCCGCGAGCTTCAGCGGGATTTCGATGAACGCGCCATCTCGCGCGACGCGGCCCTCAGTGAAGCCAACGCTGACCGACTTCCAGTTGGCAGCGGTGACACATTCGCTCGGGTGGTCGAGGGTGATCGCTTTGTGCGCGAAGCTCGCCATCGCGTCGGCGGAGAAAACCTCATCCTCTGGGCGATAGACGGTCACGCTGGGGAGATCGGGGCGGCCGACTTCGGCGCCAGTGTAGGTGTAGCATCCGCTGCGGGCGAATTTAGCAACGGCGGCGATCCGGCCGTCTGCCAGGCGGCGCACCTTCTCAAGCGGTGCGCGGTCGTGAAATGTCATCGGCATAGTGCCTTGCTCCATGGCCCCAGAAAACGAGGGCGGCGCTGCCGGCACAATGCCGGGCAGGAGCGAGATTGCGCGTTGGCGGAGTGCGGTTATACGGACGCCAGCAACGATTGAGGGGCGAGATGGACCAAGCAGAAATTCATGCGATCATCGAGGAAGCCATGCGCCTTCGCGGATGGATTGCGAACTCTTATGCCCAAATCGAATTTCTCCTTGGCGACCTGATTGGCCGATGCAGGGAATTCCCCGAGTATGCGCCGCATGCCCAGACCGTCACACATAGCGCCACCAGACGAATTAAGAAGGTTCGCGCGATGCTGGCGCTGGGCGGTCCCCTGGAGCCCTTTGCGGCAGACCTCGGTTCGTTGATGGATGCGTTCGAACAAAATGACGAGATCAGAAACTTAATGGCGCATGGCTTCTGCACATTCCACTACACGCCCACAGGTGATGCGGGACTCATGTTTCGAAAATTCGATCGCGATGCCGCAAACGTTGCCGATGATGATTTTGCGTTGATCCAGCGCACCTTCCGCTTGATCGATCTTCAGTATCATCGGGAGCAATTCGTCGCGCAGGCGGATGAGGCTCTTCGGCTGTTCGGAGCAATTCATTATGCTTTCGGATGGTCCGACTTGGATCCAGTCGAGATGTGACGTTGGCGGATACCTAGTCCGCCATCATTGCTCAATCAGCCGCGCAAATGCGCCAATGTTCTGGCGACGGTCATCATATCCCCACTTCCATCCCAGCCCTTGCGCTTGGCACGGTCGACCAGTTGCGGGCCTGTCAGTCGGGTGCAGCCGAAATAGAAATCTCCCTGGCCGGTTGCGGAGATGGCCCAATTTCCGCCCTCAGGCGAGCGCATGAAAGCGATGGCTGCCAGAACATTGCGGCTTGGTGGGGGCGGTGGAGCTGGCGCGGCAGGTGCCACCTTGGGCTGCGCCGCGAGGGTGCGGGCCTTGAGGAATTCCATGCGGTGCTCCCGTAGTCGCTCGCCACCGCATTCTTTCAGCCAGCGCTTGTTAACTGCGGTGCGCGCGCCAAACTCCAGCTCGACACCGCGCCATCCATCGCGGATGAACACCTCAGCAAAATTTGACGGGGGAGGTTTGAGCCGAAGCCCAGGGTGAGAACGGCGCCAGTCCATGCCAGCAAATTGGCCAGCAGGAACATCGCGTTATACGGACGCGAGCCTGTTCCGTGGCGGTCCCTGTAAAACGACCTGAGCGGAACCCCACCAATGCGCGCGCACGCCTGCGCGATGTACGCAGAAAATCTCCGCTCAAAGGTTAGCTTTTATCATCCTCACATGGGGTTCCGATGCTCTCCCATCGTTTAAGGAGATTTGCTCGCGCCTGGTGCATGCCTTTGTTAGACGTCTTGCGACTATGTCTTGAATTCAGCTCCTATCTGCCTCTGTCTCAACTCCTG
>DATEDR010000351.1:0-3979 GCA_035281605.1 Sphingobium sp. | reverse complement strand
CCATAATAGGTCTGGTTGGGGATGGCCGTGATGCCCGACAGCGATCCGACGAAGGTCAGCGTTCCGCCGCCTGTCCTGGCCAGCATCGGCCCCGCGATCTGCACCGTCAGCAAGGCGTGGCGAAGCACGATGGCGAATTGTTGCTCGATCGCCTCGTCGTCCATTTCATCGATGCGGGCGCTTTTCGCCATGCCCACAATATCGACCGCGCCAGCGAACCGGTCGCCCATCAACGAGCGCGCCCGTTCGAACACGGCCGCCATATCCTCGCGCCGGGTGACGTCGGCAACGCATGGCTCGCCGCCAACCTGGGCCGCGATGACCTCCGCCTGTTCCTGGGACCGGTCGACGCACAGCAGTTGCGCGCCTGCTCCGGCGAGCGCCATGCAGGTCGCGTCGCCCAGCCCGCCACCCCCAGCGCCAAGCACGACATAGCCGCGGCCATCGAGCCGGGCCAAATTCAGATAATCATCGGGCGGCGCCGTCATGGGATGTCCCTTCCTCGCCCGACGCCCAGCGCCCGAGCCATTGCAAATAGCGTTCCTGATGTTCAGCGCCCGGAGCCGACCAGCCATGTTCCAGCTCGACCGGACCAGTGAACCCCCGCCGCTCGATCTCGTCGATGATCCGCACGAAATTCAGCTCGCCCACCCCCGGCTCCGTCCGCCCGGGATGGTCGGCGAGCTGAATGAGTTCGACAAGATCCCAGGCCGCGTCCAGATGGCCCAATATGTCCCCGTCCATCGCCTGGATATGCGCGGTGTCGAAGATCAGCCGGATGGCGGGATGGCCAGCACCACGAACGACGTCGATGGCGTCCGCAAGGTGGTGCAGCAGCATTTGCGGAAGACGCTGCGCATTGACCGCCTCGACGCACAGCATCATTCCGGCTTCGGCAACGCGGTCGGCGAGCCGCGCCAGATTGGCGGTCATTGCGTGAAGCTGCTCCGCGCGCGTGCGGGCAGGATCGGCCCCGGTCAGAACCGCGATATGCCGCGATCCGATCCGGCGGCCCATCGCGATTGCGGCGGCAAGGTCCGCCTCAAGGGCCTCCCGCGCCTTTGCATCGGTTGCGGACCAGCAAGGCTGGGACGCGCGTTCCATGGTGGCGTAGACGAAGCACCCAAGACCGACTCCGGCGTCCTTGGCCGCTTGGCCGATCCGGGATTGTGCCTCTTCGCTCCGGCGGGCAGTGAAGGGGTCCTGCACCCGCCGGAACCCTTGCGCCGCAGCGAAAGCGATCTGCACCTCTGGCGCCGCGCTGCCCGCCAGTTCGGCGAACAGCGGGGTCTCGGGCGTCGGAAAGCCCAGATGCGGCGCAAAATCGAGGCGAAAAGTTGTGCGTCGGCCCATTTTGCTGGCTCTCTCCTTCTGTCTCGTCATTCCCGCGAACGCGGGAATCCATCTCCAGACGTAAAATCAATCGGCCGGCTCAGGAGACGGCCCCGCCTCCGCAGGGATGACGGTTACGCTCCCCTGGCCTGCCGCCTGTCAGTCCGGCAGGAACAATGATTTGGTCTCAAGGAACGCGGCCAGACCCTCGGGTCCGCTTTCGCGGCCCAGGCCGGATTTCTTGAAGCCGCCAAAGGGCGCTACCAGATCGAGGTTGAAGCCGTTGACCGAGATGTGACCGGTCCGGATCCGCCGCGCGATCTGCTCGGCGCGGCCCGCATCGCTGGAAAATACCGAACCGCTCAATCCGAAGTCGCTGTCATTGGCGATGGCCACCGCCTCGTCATCGTCGGAATAGCTGATCACCGATACGACCGGGCCGAATATCTCCTCCCGTGCGATCCGCATGTCGTTCGTCACCTGATCGAAGATCGTCGGGGCGACGAAATAGCCGCGATTGAAACCCGATGCCGGGCCGCCGCCCGTCACCAGCCTTGCGCCCTCGTTGCGGCCGATTTCTATGTAATCGAGCACGCGGTCCCGCTGCCGGGCGATCGATACCGGGCCGATCTGCGTGTCCGGCTCCCATGGGTCGCCGACCTTCAGGCTCTCGACATAGGCCGCAAATGCGTCGACCATCTCATCATGGCGGCTGCGCGGCACGAGCACGCGAGTCTGCGAGAAGCAGATCTGGCCGCTGAACGGCATGGTGAACGGCGCCACCGACTGCATCCAGGCGCCGATATCGGCGTCCTCGCACAGGATCGAGGCGGACTTGCCGCCAAGTTCAAGGCTCACACGGGCGATGCGGTCCGCGCAGACCTTGGCGATGTGGCGGCCCGCATCGGTCGAGCCGGTAAAGCTCACCTTGTCGATCCGCGGATCGCTGACCAGCATATTGCCGACGTCCCTGTCGGCGGGGACCACGTTCACCACGCCTGCCGGCACCCCTGCCGCCTCCACGCATTCAGCGAGGAGAAGCGCATCGAGCGGCGTTTCCGGGCTGGGCTTCACCACGATCGTGCAACCCGCGATCAGGCCCGCGGCCAGTTTCTGCGTAAGCAGGATCAGCGGCGAATTCCACGGAATGATGAGCGCCGATACGCCCACCGGTTCGCGCAGGACTTTCACGACGCCATGATGGGCGGGGCGGCTTTCCTCGAACGGAAAGCTCTCCGCCAGACCGGCATAATAGCGCAGATGCGCGGCGCCAAAGCCGGAGAAAGCGGTTGCGAACCAGTGCGGCGCGCCCACCTGGGCGATCCACACCCGCTGGAACTGCTCGACTCGTTTTTCGATCTCGTCGGCAATGCGGACCAGATAGGGAGCGCGCTCGGCGGGTGTCAGGCGCGGCCATTCCCCCGCATCGAATGCCCGGCGGGCGGCGGCAATCGCGGCTTCCATGTCCTGCGGCGCACCGGCAGGAACGCTCAGCGTCACCTCTTCGGTTACTGGCGAAACAAGCTGAAACCGTTCTTGACCGGCGGGCTCCCGCCATTTTCCGTCAATGTAGAAGCGGTTTCTCACATTGTCGGAAAGTTCCGCCATCGGCGCATATGGCCGGGCGTCCGTCGTTGCTGTCGTCACATTGCCTCTCCTCGAGCCGGCTTGAAGTCCGGCGCATCCATCCGGTGCATTGAGAGGGCCGAAATCCTGTTCGGCCCGTTTACCTTCCATGAAAGATATTTAACCGCAAGCTGTCAAGCCCAATCCCGGCCCAAGCGATTCATTCTCCATGACAGGAGCCAAAGGCGCGATTGCGCGGACATGCGACCGGCCGATCTGCGACACCTCCGTAACGCCGAGCAGGGCCATGTCGCGGTCGAATTCCGCCCGCAGCGCGCCCAGGGCCGCCGCCGCGCCCGCTGCGCCACCCGCGCCCAGGCCATAGAGGCCCACGCGGCCCGCCATGCACCCCGTCGCCCCCAATGCGATGGCCTTCAGCATATCGGTTCCCCGGCGCACGCCGCCGTCGACGATGATCTCGGCCCGCCCGTCCAGCCGCTCCACGACCGAGGGCAGCATGTCCATCGGCGCCACCGCGGCGTCGAGCTGGCGGCCGCCATGGTTGGAAAGAATGATCGTGCTGGCGCCATGCTCAAATGCCTGTTCCGCGTCATCCGGGGCAAGCACCCCCTTGATGGCCAAGGGACCGCCCCAATGCTTGGCCACCCATTCCAGGTCGGCCCAGCTTATCGTGGGATCGAACTGTTCGTTGATGAAGGTCAGCAGCGGCACGCCCGGGTCGGCCCGGTCGCCGGTGAAATTGGCAAGCGCCACTGGCCTTCGGACAAGGACATTCCAGCACCAGCCGGGGCAAAGCGCGAAGTCGAAGAGAGTCTTCATCGAAAATTTCGGCGGAATCAGCATGCCGCTCCGCCGGTCGCGTTCCCGATTCGCCGGGACCTGCACGTCCACTGTCAGTATGAGCGCGTTGTAGCCCGCCGCCTTGGCCCGCTGCAGCAGCTCGAGCGAGAGTCCCCGATCCCGGAAAAGATAAAGCTGGAAAGCCTTGGGACCGCGCGTCGCCGCAGCGACCTCCTCGATCGAGCGGCTGGCCATGGTCGAGAGGCAGTAAAGCGCGCCG